>NZ_NOXS01000033.1:0-337725 GCF_002251735.1 Elstera cyanobacteriorum
GAATCACGTCACCAACCCCGACGCGAGGGGTTTTTCGAGGTGTCCAGATGTCTTACGCCTTGAGTCGCCGGTTTGGCTGGATTTACGTTGATGCGCCACGTGACACGGCGGCGTTTATAGCGGCCTACTTGCGTAAGGTAGATCCTGTTTGGGCAGGGCCGGCGCATGGTGCCCCCTGCCCGCTTGGGGCTTTCTGGTCAGCGATCAACAAAGTTCGGGTGCTCGGCCCAGCCCCGATCATTGATGCCATCAGGGCGGTTCAGGTCATGGAGGGGGCGGCGGATTTCTTCACTGTGCCGACCCCCTCGATGCGAGAAGCCCTACTTGATGCGGTAGACATGGTACTTCTTCCGATGTTGGACGGTATCGTGGTCCAAGACGCTAAGTTTCTTGCCGAGGCGGCTATCGAGGCATTCGGACTCGATGCGGAAGGTAAGGATCGAATCCAGCGGCGGATGGAGGTGGTCGCGGTGTGATGCGAGAGATTGATCGCGAGATTTCTGACTATGCGGCGGGAATCTTCCTCCGGCATTTCCGCTCTGGCGGGCTTCTCGGTGCGGAAAGTCCCTCGCTTGATCTCGTCCGCGATATTGATCTTCTGCGCGCGCATTGGGCGATCTCCGCGCCGGTGCGGGAGTTCTTGCAGTACCTCCTAGCGCATCGACATGACGCGCAAGCCCTGCTGCAGTTTCAGAGGCGCACGGATGACGCGGTCGCGCGGGGGAGGATTGATGCTCGTGCTTCGGTGATCGCGCGACGTGTGGCCGGTCATCCCTCCCTCACTGTATCCGAAGAGCCAGTGCGCTCGTTCAACACCGGCCCGAATCAAGTGGTTGCGTGGGTGGTGCAAATGGCTGCCACTTATGCCGAACAGCTCTTTGCTATGCCTCCAAAGATTTCAGCTTATACCGGTCTGATCGAGACGGCGATGAAGGAAATTTCGGCGGTGAAGCGGCTTGATGCGCTGCGGGAGCCGCTCAAGCACGTCATAATGGGGCGTAGGCCGGGGCCTAATGTGTTGCGGGACGCGGCGCGATCAAGGCGACTGATCTATCGTTATGCGATTGCCGCGTATATGGCACTGACCGGGATCGAGGCGGGAAACGAAGCCGCGCTTGCAAGCGTGCTACACAGCACGCTCCTTGGCCCGCTTGAAGTATGGCGGCGCTTCGAGCTGGCGGTTGCCTCAGGGATTGGCGAAGCCCTTTCGTTGGAACTTGCACTCCCGCTTCGCTTGTCTGTCCTCGATGCCAGTCCTGGTCAGCCAGTGCTGCGCTGTGGCCGTCTCTCGCTATTCTGGCAGTCAGGGGGCGGCCTGTACATGCCGCCTGCGCCAGAACCTTCGGAGATGCGTCTTGCAGCCGTCCTTGCAGCCTATGGCATGGCATCTGCGGCGGATCGTCCCGATCTGGTGCTCGTCGATAACCAAGCCGAGCGCGTAGTGGCCATCATCGAGGTGAAGTATCTGACTGGAGACACGGCCAGTGCCCGATTTCAGGAAGCGGCAGGGCAAATCATTCGGTATGGGCGGGGGTACACTGGCGAAACTGACCTTCCCGCCTTAATTCGGCGATCGTTGATAGTGTTGAGCCAAGCAGCCCCTACTCTCCTCAATGACACAGCGGTTGCGCCACGCGCGGTGGATTTCAACGGAATCAAGTCGGGGCTTCTGAGGGATTGGGTGCGCGATTGGCTTTCTTCGGTGGCCTGACGCCGATCATGCAGGGATGCGGAGGGCCGATTTGTCGGGTATTTCGGATTTCCCGGCCTTACGCCTCAGTTCCGGCGGGCGACTCGCCCCACCATCTGCAAAGAGCGGCACATCCTTCTCATTCACGGGCCTCGCGCAAGGCGACGAGATCCCGTAAGGGTTGCCTCGTTCTTTAGGAAGTGACTGCACTGTTGGTACGAAGCGGGCTCGAGCTCCAAGTAGGTATTCCTCAGATAGCTCGCAACATACCCAGCGGCGACGTAGATTCTCAGCGACGACGCCGGTGACGCAGGACCCGCCAAAAGGATCAACTACGAGGTCGCCTGGGTCTGTTAGGAAGCGAATGAAATATTCGGGAAGTTGCGCAGGGAAGCGTGCGGGATGGATCGCTATATTCTCTGCACGACAATGATCCTGATAACGACCATTGGACTCAGTATTGGCTATAGCTAATAGGTTTGGTGGTACTGAGCCGCCATTATCCTTATTGAATTTTTCCGAGATGTCATGGCCAGAGGGACGCAATTTGGCAGTATAGCCGTTCTTCAGCAGATGTTCCATAGACTTGGAATATGGTTGAAGGATGCGCTTGTTGTTGGCTTTGGGAAAAGGAGTCTTCGCCAACCACCAGACGGTGTTCACTGCGTCTTTGACGCGTACACGGCGGACATTGACCCATTCGGCGGGAGTAGGAAGCTTTGATGGGTTCCACCAATAGTGCTCTTGGCACAGGTGAAAACCATACTCCTCAACAAGCATGATGAGTAGTTTGAAGTGATATAGGCTGCGGGTTGGTTGGCCGGGTTTCCATGCGCCACCGATATCAATGACTAGGCTTCCGCTGTCTTTCAGGACGGTGCGGAACCCTTCCGCAAAGGGCCGGAACCATTCGCAATACTCGTCGGCATCTTCGTTACCGTAGCTCTTCTTACGGACTAGGCCGAAAGGCGGGCTGGTCATGATAAGATCGACGCTGCTCGGCTTAGCCTTATTGAAAAGATAGCTTCGGCTGTCACCCCAGAGTATTTCCCCGTGCTTTGTCGAAAGGAAGCTACGAAGCATCTTAGCTGGATAGTCGCATAGGTCAATTTTTTGATCTTTTTGTTTAGAAACCGCTTCATAATTGAGGTTATTATGAAGGAAACGGATGTATTCGCTAATATTTTTATAACCTTTGGAGGCGGCAGCGACTTCAAAAGCGATGCGCTCTTCCTCTGTCAGGCGGATATTGGTGATTTTTGTTCTTGGATTCTCTGCTCTTGGCCGCGCCATTATATCTCCCCCTTTCGCTTACAGAAATACCTTAGCTGAGCCATTTCCGTAAAACAACAATCAAGAGGACTATCTGTATGACAAAAATCGTGTGAAGCTGGAACTTCCAAGCCTTTTTTAGGGCTAAGATATGCGTGATCCCATCTGCAAGTTAAGGGATGTCGGAAACACCCCTGAGGGCTGTCATGTCGATAATCCTATTCATCGCGTCAGCATCATATTCTCCATTCTTATCCAGCAGGCAACTCCCCACCCGCGTACAAATCTCCCGATCCCTGGGCTCATCCTCAGCGATCAACTCCCATTCATCTCCGAGTTGCTCAGCCAAAGCCCGCATCTCCTCCAGCGGCGCTGGCGTCGCCCCATCCCAAAGCGAGAAGGCAAACCCGATCTCGCCACCGGGAACCGCCCGCCCGAACACGCCCGTCCAAAGGATGCGGCCATTCTTGAGGCGATGGGCGTTATAGAGCCAGACCATGTCATCAACGGCATCGGCGGGGTCGATGGCATCCAGCGCCCATTCGTCCGGAAGGCTACCATCCGCCGCGTTGGTCAGCGGTTCGAGGTCAGTGAGCACCGTTCCCCAGGTCTGCTGCCAGAGGGTTTCCAGCCACGCCCAGGTGTCGAAGCGGAGTTTGTCGTAAGCGAGGCGCAGGGCGTAAAAGTCTCGCACTTCCCCCAGCGTCAGCCCGGCGGGGGGTTCTGTCTGGTTGGCCACCCAGTCGAGGGCGCTGCGGGTGGCGGGATCGCGGTAGGCCAGGAGGGTTTCCGGCAGGGCGAGGCGGGTCATCGGTTCAGTCCCAGGGCAATGTGCCATTGCTGGCGGCGGAAGAGGTCGAAAGGGTCAAGGTCGGCTTTCAACGGGCGGGCCGGTTGATCGGCGAGGTAGGTCTCGAAGCGCCGCAGCAGGTGGAACCAAGAGACGGCTCGCCATGCGCGCGCGGTTGCGCCGCTGGGGGCGTGGCCGTCCGGGGTGACGTAGAAGCTCGCAACCTCCGCCTCGGGAAACGCTTGCCGCAGATAAGCGGAATAGGGGCGGAGTTGGTCGGCGCTTAATCCAGCCCAGTGCTTGAACTCGACGGCGAGGGCGACGGATTTTCCGGCGGGTGTCGTCCAGGTGAGCAGGAGATCGATAAAGCCGCGTTTGCCCCGTTGGCGCAGGCCGGTGCCCACTTCCTTCCGCACGCTGAGGCTACCGGGGGCAATGTCCAGCGGGAGTGAGATGGGCGGCTCATCGTAAGCGCGTAAGCAGTTGGCGGCATCGATTAGTGCAGCAGCAAAGGCACGGCTGCGGGCTTCCGAGGTGGCGGCATCGTGATAGGCGTTCGCCCCGAGAAAGACGGCCAGCCCACTGGACGATACCGGCTCCAGAAATTTCGCCGCGAAGGGCAGATGGTCGCCGTGGGTCAGCCCGTGGCGCGGATGAAACCCGAAGAGCCCGAGATCGGCTTTGCGGAGCACCTTGAAGTCCAATCCCTCCGGCAAGGGGCGCGTCACTTGTGCGGGCGGGATCGCCGCCAACATGTCCGCAATTCGGGCCATGACGCCGGGGGCTTCCCAGGGGAACGGTCGATCCGGCTCTTTGGGGCGTCTTGTTGGCAACGGGTCGGCCTAAATCCGGGGCTGTTCTACGATTAATCGTAGAAAAACTCCGTTCTCTGCTGCCTGTCAATCCCTGCTTTCGAGGCTTTGGGGTGTGGTGGCGGGACGGCTTCTTTGGGACGCTCGCGCTATGACCGAAGCTGACGCGTCCGTTTCCCGTAAAGCCCGAGGGGCCGAGATTCTCCGCAAGCTGGGGCGGCGGGTGCGCGAGCTGCGGCGGGCGAAGGGTTTGACCCAGGAAGCCCTGGCCGAGTTGGTCGGCATCAGTGTCGATGGCATCAGCCAGATTGAGCGCGGCGTGAATTTCACCTCAATGGTCCATGCTGAAGCCTTGGCCGACGCGGTCGGCGTACCGTTCCACGAGTTGTTTCGGCTGGAGCCGGTGCCGCCGCTGGAGGTGGACGCCGGGCGGCTGCTGGCGCTGTTCATTGCACAACCGCCCGAGGTTCGGCGCGCGATGCTGGAACAAGCCGAGGGGCTGGCCCAACTCGCGCGCCGTCTCACGTCTTCGGCTAGTTGATCTGATATTCCACCAGCCAGCGGCCCTTCCCCTGATCCAGCCAGCGCAGCCGGTATTGGATCGGTAAGGTCGCGCCATTGGTTACGGCATCCCCGGCACAGAGCCGGACTTGCTCGCTCGGGCTCCAGGCGGTTTCGTGAGGCTTCTCGACTTCGATCAAGCGAAGTCCTTGCGTGCGCCCGGCGGGAGACGTCTCCACCGCGCCTTTGAGGGAGCGTAAGGTTGCGGAAGCGTCGCAGAACGGCAGGCTATCGATTTTCCCGCCGCCGATCCGGCTCACCTGAAAGCCGATCACCACCAGCCCCAAAACGGTGATGATAAGTTTATCGCGCCGGGGCACCGGCTCCCAGACGCCCTTGTTGCGCCGATAGGTCGGCCCACGCCAGAGCAGAAAGAGCCCGAGGGGCGGAAAGACGAGGCAGGCGAGCAACGCGAACCAGTGCTTGCGGGTGACGGGAATAGCGGCGGTCGTGTCGATGTTAGACATAGGTCTCCTGTTCCGGCGCGGGCATGCGCCTGACGGTTTACGGGGTGGAGGATGACAAGGGGACGCGTCAAAAGCGGACGCGTTAACGGAGAAAAACTCCGTTTTCTCAGCCGTGCGGACTAGCGGCCCCACGGCAAAGCTTCGATAGTGATCGGGCCGGGGTGTTGCCTCCGTCCGCTTCTGACGCAGACGGACGCGAAGCTGACGGCAGACAAAGCCAGAAGCGGACCCCGGAGATGCGCTACGACAAACCTGAAATGATCCTGCGCTTGGCGCTCTTGATGCAGGGCAGCGCCGAAGGGTTGCGGCTCGCCGATATCGAAAGCGCCTTCGCCGTCAGCCGCCGCACCGCAGAGCGCATGCGCGATGCAGTGATCCGGCTGTTTCCCCAGGTCGAGGAATTATCCGACGGCGGACGGCAGAAGCGCTGGCGGTTGCCCTCTGGTCTGCGCCCGGCGCTGCTGGCCCCGACGCTGGAGGAATTGTCGGCCCTGGACGCGGCCGGGAAACTGCTGGAGCAGGCCAGCCTCAAAACCCAAGCCGAGGCGTTACAGACCCTGGGCCAGAAACTCCGCGCCGCGCTGGCCCCGGCGATGCGCCGCCGTCTTGATCCCGACCTTGATGCGCTCAGTCAGGCCGAAGCCGTTACCCATCGGCCCGGTCCCTATGTGCCGATTGAGGGCGCGACTCTGGCGATTTTCCGGGAAGCCATCCTCGCCGGGCGCTGGATCGAAGCGCGTTACAGCCGCCGGACGAATGGAGCGGAGAGCGTGACGCGGCTGGTGCCCTTGGGCTTTCTCTATGGGCCACGCCCGTTCCTGCTGGCCCAAAACCCGGAGTGGGATCGGCCACAGCATTACGCGCTGGACCGTTTCTCGGAGGTGCGGCTGCTGCCCGATCCGGCTCCGGTGTTGGACATTGATCTTGCCGCCTTCGTTCAGCGCAGCTTCGGCGTGTTTCAAGATGCCGAAGGGCCACGCCGGATCGTCTGGCGGTTTACGGCCCATGCGGCCCCCAATGCCCGCACCTACCGCTTTCATCCGACGCAAGAAATGATCGACCTGCCCGAGGGCGGTTTGGAAGTGCGCTTCACCGCCAGCAGCCTCTGGGAAATGGCGCTGCATCTCTTCGGCTGGGGGCCGGATGTGGAAGTGATCGAGCCGCCCGAGTTGCGGGAAGAACTTCTATTCCGCTGCCGCGAGGTGATGAGTGTTTATGCGTGCATCATATGATTGACGATCTGGATGAAGAAGGGTAAATAATTTGCATTCCGTATGTTTTTGAGGGTGCATAACTATGATGATAGACAAGCAGACTTGGAGTGAAATTTGTAATTCATGCGGAATTACCACCCGCTTTCAAGCTTCGTATGTTGAGGATGGCGGTAGCTGGAATGAAAAATTTGAATATGATTGCCCGAAATGTGGGGAAAGTTTTGGTTTTGCGAGGACTTTCTCTCCTCCAGAACCTGTGTAAATTTCATTTTTATTATCATTGTATTGGTTTATATTTTCCTTCATATGGAAGCTCGGAGGAAAGTTTTTCCCTCTAGGTTAAATGCAATTCCGTGACCGGACCCTGATAGAGGCAGAGCGTATCCGCGTCCCGGCCTTCCAGCAGCACGATGGACAGCGTTCCTTGCGCGTGGGTCACGAGCGCCCTTAGATCGAAACCGGGTAGTTCGCGCCAGTCACGCAGCAGCCGCACCGGTACGCGGTCGAGACTGAACCCGACAACCAGCTTTGCTGCATAGCGCCCGGCGTCAAACCGCCCTGGAGGTTCGGCGTTCAGCAGAATCGGAACGAACCGCTGTGGTACAAACTCCGTCTCAAGACATAGATGAAAAATCCCGGTGGCGCGGTCGGCCACCGAGAGGGCAATGATCCCGGTCATATGATCCTCGTGGGAAGGGGGTGGTTAAACGCGGCGCAGCCGATAGACGCGCCGGGAGAAGCGATAGGGCGGCGTGCCGCTAAAACCGCAGTCGGCCAGGGGGAGCGGGCCGAAGCCCATGCTGTCGAAAAGATGCAGGTACTTGCTGCCGACCCGGTCGATGACGGTCCAATGTCCGCCTTCGGCGTGGCGGTAGGTCATCAGCAGGCTGGCCTCCGCCCGCGCCAGTCGGCGCAGGGTCGTGAAGGGGTTCGTCGGGGGCAGCATCAGCCGGTCCCAACTTAACGGCAGGGCTGGGCTCAACGTCTTGACGCAGGCCGTCAGCAGCAGTTCGACCGTTGGCCCGCCGCCGCCGTCAATCAGCGTCGTCAGCAGCCGATCATCCCGGTCCAGTGCCCGGCAGAGTGCGCGGAACAGGCGGATAATCGCGGGTTGATCGAGATCGGGGGCAAGACGCAGCACGCCGTTGAGCACGGCATAGAGGCTGCAGAGATAATCCTCATCCCCCTGAAACCGGGGTTCGAGGGGTTCGCCGCTCACAGCAGCGCGATAAGGCGGCGTTGGGCCTGCGTATCGCCCTGAATATAGCGTTCGGTCGTCGCTAATTGCCGGTGCCCGGCGAGCAGTTGCACGTCGCGCAGACTGCCGCCCGCTTTAGCAAGATTGCGCGCCGACGTGGTAACAAAGGTCCGCCGCCCGCTGTGGGAGCTACAGCCCTCAAACCCCAGCGCCGCATACCATCCGGCAAAGAGATTGACGACGCTCCCCGCCCGCATCGGCCCGCCGCGTTCCGAGGTGACGATGGGCGCATCCCGTTCCGGCGGCTGATCCAACTCCGTCCGTAAGGCCATAAGCGCGGCCTTCAACTCCCGGTGCATCGGCACGATCCGCCCACCCCGGCGTTTGGCGATGGCATCCTCGACGGTCAATCGATCAGCGACCTTTCCATAAGGATCGAGCACCATGCGCCAGCGCATCCCGGCAATCTCCGCCGCCCGTAACCCGGCGCGGAAGCTCAAGGCGACAATCACCCGGTCGCGCGCCGGATAGCGTGAGTGCGTCAAGACGTGTTTAAGCAGCCGACGCACGGCAGACGGCGTCAGCAGCAAGGCTTGTGACCCTGGCATGAGAAATCTCGCAGTGTAGTGGAAGTATAAATAGTATAGCATGAATAGAGATAAAAATCAATACCGGTAATTAATTGCGTAAAATCCGTGAAATATTGCAACCATCTCCGGAGAAGTATGCTTCCTTCAAAAATCTATATATGAGTGTGTCTATATATCTATGTACACATCCTTGCATGTGTCTATGTATGAGTGCGTCTGCACATGCACGCATTTTCGTGACTAGTCTATGTACTAACTACTTAGACAGTTGGCCTTGCTGCAGCGCGCTTTGACCGATTCCATCTCATATGTGCCCACCCGCCGATATCATGAATGAGACGGAGCATTGGAATAAGTTCTGCGTGCAGCTCATCCGCAAGCGTTATCGGCAAATCCTCTGGCCTTCTCCGCGTCTGACGGACCTTAGCGAGTAAAGGGCGAGAAACTGGTACCTCTGCCTTTAACGCATAACCCGCGCAGTTTGCGACTGATTGAGCGAGAGTTATATCTTTTCTAAGTCGGTCAACGCGCACCTGCCCCGGAATCCCGAAACCAGTTGAGGGACAAACTCTAGCGAGTGCTTGCCTAAAGAAAGTCTCTAAATCCAGCTTCGATAGTCCGGGAGCATGGATAATGATATGGGCGTGTGCATTTAATTGGCTCTGCACCTCGCGTTTATAGCCAAGAGTAACCAAGCAAGCCCTTTTGCGCGTTCCTATCGGTTCACGGATAGGCTCCAACTCGAACATGCCACCAAATGAAATTTGAGAGAACTTTGCATTTACTTGTATTGTTTGATCTAAATGAAGATCAACAGCAGATTTCACCCCATCAATCAGTTGCTCTGCGTCTTTAGCTGATGATACTACTCCAGCAATCAATGTGATAAAAAATAGATCTCCAATTTTGTGATCCGTTGAGGAAAATCGGCGCACCAAACGGAATATCCTCCTTTCCTTGCAGCGAGTACAAAATAGGCTTTGACAATAATTTCCGGGCTTGCACCCAGTAATTATTCGTGCACTTCTTGCAAGGGCAATATCATAACTACGTGCTTGCGCTAAAAGAACGTGAGTTTCACGGAGGATGTCTGCATATCTGTAATGATAGTATGAATTTGGCTGTTCCAAATCATCATGCTTCGACGCTACCCTTGTCCAATCGAATAAAGTTTTCAGTGAAATAGAACCCGGTAATTTTTTTGAATTTTCTTCCAATATGGGTAAATAAAGATCGCAATCTCCAATTTTGAATTTTTGATCCACACCTTTTAAGTGCATAGAAGGTTGATTTTTAGAGGTGATAATGTCCATTATATCCTTCTCAGAAATAAATATATGACCGTTAGCCTTTTTGATTTTAATTATGCCATTCTTAGCCCGGAGATATGCTGTCGAGCGAGGCATATGCGTAATTCTGCAGAACGCCGAAATTGAGTATAGCGAGTCCGGGTTCCCTGTAGGAAAAGACTCTTTTCCATACTTTGAAATCGTTAAAACCTTGTTTCTTTCCATGAGCGACACCTCATTGAGCAATTTTGACGACGTCATATTTTCCATCAGCCCGCTTTTCTATTAAGATTTGGAGCTTTTTCTTGTTTTTATATTTTTTTGAATTTGCGATTTTTCTCATATTTTTACTCCATACCAGTATTGGCACAGGAGAATTTTCTTCTATAATATCTGTATCTACCGAATCATAGTCCGAGTTAATTTCGAGACATTCAGTCTTGCTTTTTTTCGTTGAGGAAAAATATTCGCTAAGACTCCTTATGCCGACTTGCTTATTCTCTAATTTTTCCCTTAATAATTTCGGGGTTAGTTTTTGATCTATTGCGCCTCGCATAGCATTTGCCCACACGTGGGCTCTGGCATTCTCTTGAAAGCCGACCCACCGTATGATCCGTAAAGATAAATCTGTTCTGGAACTGATATTATACTCTCCGTCCTTTTCGATTAATTCTTTTAGCTTTTTAAATATATGGGGCGATGAAATGGCGTAGTAATAGACCTCAAAAGTAAGGGAAAATACCTTATGAGTTTCTTTTCGAAGCGCACGACGCGCCTTCCGAAATATTTTCTCTTCCTCTTGTGCTAAATCTAGAGCGCGAAATGCTTTTTCCACTGAATCATCATTGATGACAACACCGTCTCCAGAAAATAAATCGTCAATGATATGCGGTTCAGGGCTACGGATATTCTTGGTCATATATCACCTTCCAATCAAACGTTTGATTCCCTGTGCTGGCTTTAAAATTGGCCTCTGATGGAATGGATCGGGGCCGTTCACAGAAGCCCAGTCCCACCGATCGATTTTTTGCGATCAGCTGTGCTATTCAGTTTAGGGCCCAGCTTTCCAATTGCCCATTGACAGAGATCGGACCTGTCATAGACGGCCCGGTTCTGCCAAAGATGATAGGGAGGCCCGTCTCCCGTCACAGCAAGCTTAGCTAGCGTGGCAGGAGCAACCTGGAGTCCAAACTTATCGAGTAGTAACTTCGAAGCGTCTGCCCTCCTAAGATATCGCGATTCCGTCATTTCGAGCTCCTCTTCGGTTTTTCTTCTTTCGGTAAAAGAGTCTCGGCCGGAATGCAGAGACTATCTATGGGAAGTTCATCTGGATGGTAATTCTTATTAAGAAAGACGACCGGGCTGTGATTGTGCGGCGCTCCTATAGCAACAATATGCGCATTGGAGTTTTTTACATGCTCATATAGAAAGGGGCTCCCAGCAATTTGATTTAGATGGCTCATTATATTATCCTTTATCTCGTTAAGCTTTTTTATTGTGATGAACCATCCGTTGCACTGAAGCATGAGTGAGCACCAGGCATATCCCTCTTCGTCATAGGTTCGTCGATAACCTGTACCTGTGTGGACGTCTCCCTGTACCGGAATGAGGCCCGCATTGGTTAGGTGGCGAATAGTGCGGACAGCTGCTCCTTCGGCATCCAATCCAAGGATGTCGCCTAACTCTTGTCCGAGGCCATTGGCAGTCCAGAGCGCCATAGATAATTTCCTCGTTGTCAATTAAAACATATCATGTTCTATGTTTTTGTATAGATTGCCCGCACTTCGATCAAGCGAAAACTCACCCTATTCCGACTTCAGGGCCAAATCGATGCCCCGTGCCGCTTCAGTGGCAACGGCTCGGAGTGGATCAGCCTGCAGATGGGCATAACGTTGTGTGGTCTTACTCTGCCGATGGCCAAGCAGGGCGCCAGTCATATATAGCGAAGCACCGGCATTAACGGCCTGTGACGCAAAACTATGTCTCAAATCATGAAGCCTGATCTGGCCTAGCTCTGCAATGTCTCGAATCTCACCCCATACTTTCTGAATGCCGATAATTGGCCCGGTGCCGCGTGAAGATGGGAATACGAACAGATTGCTTCGTGGTATTTCTCCTAACAAAGCAATTGCTTGATCGCTGACCGGAACTGATCGAGCCCCAACTTTGCTCGTTTTCAGGTTGAGCACACCTTGCTGAAGATCAACTTCTTCCCATTTTAAGTTGGTTATCTCGGAGCGGCGGCACCCAGTCAGGGCCAGCAACCGGATCGCGTCCAGAAAAGGCTTATAGCGGCCAGCCTTCTCGAGATTGGATAGGGTTTGCCCGAGCCGTGTCCATTCGTCGGGGCTCAGAAAACGGCCAGGGGCCTCCCCTTTAGCTGCTTTCACAGTCTTTGTGGGGTTCTCAGATACCAGCCCGGCGCGGATGCCATAAGTATAGGCGGCGCTCAGCACGGCAAGGCTTCGGGCGGCGGTCCCCTTTCCTCCATCCACGATGGCACGCCCGCGATATCCAGTCTTCTCGTCGGCCTTGGTTTCACCGCGCGTCACTGCAGCGATAAAGCGAATGATATGGCTTTCACGGACTTCCCTCGCCACATGCTCACCAAGCAAGGGGATGATGTGCCGCGTGATATTTGACTGATCGGTGTTCCAGCTGGATGCCCGTTTGTCAGGCTTGAAACTCGGCCCCTCCAAAAGGTAGCGCTCGCAGAGCATCTTTACGGTTATGGCTTCGATTTTTTCAGCAGGAGCAGCTTTCGGATCGACGCCCGAGGCAATGAGGCCAATCAGCCGTTTCGCCTCCGTCCGCGCTTGATCCACCGTCAGCGGGCCGTGCTGCCCAATGGTATGAAAGCGCTGCTTCCCATTGAAAGAATATTTGAGAATGAACGACGGATCGCGGACCTGCCGCCTGACCCCGAACCCCGTCAGATCGGTGTCCCAGATCGTGGTCCCCGACGCCATCGCATCGACCACGCGCTTGGTAATCTTCTGCCGCTGCCGCTCCTGACGGGCTCGAGTTTCTGCTGTCATAGCTACCTCCTGGCTTTTATGATAGCTACAAATAAGCTACAACGAAACGGATATTTCTGACCGTTCCTGGCCATTCGAAGGAAACGCCATCCATCATAACTCATTGTATTTTCGATATAATACTATGGGTTAGAATGGCGCGGAATAGCTGCGAAAGGATAGAGCGCTGCAATCGCACTGCAGAGGTCGTGAGTTCGACTCTCATCGGCTCCACCAAGTTTATCAAGGGGTTAGCAGCGTGAAGCGGCTAGCCCCTTTTTGCTGTGGCACCACCATGTCACCAGCGGGGGGAGGCTCGTCTTGAATTATCTTGGTTGCATTAATTGCGTATTTAATCCCTTATAAATTATATCGACGTGAGTTTTGCAAAGGTGTGGATATGATTATCCGGAGTGCGGTTATCCAAAATTATAAATCATTGGGGAGTCTTGATTTAAAATTTTCCAATATAAACGTTTTAATTGGAAAAAATAATACAGGAAAATCTGCCCTCCTAGAAGCATTATCGGTTATTCAGGTTGAAAGAAATAAACCTATACAAGTTTCTATCGGAAAACATCAATTTTATATAGAATATTATATCGATAATTATTTATTTTTACCTGAAGAATGGAAGAGACAAATTGAGTTAAGTCCGATTGTTCAAAGGGAGCTAGTTCATATATCGGTCTCTGGTGATCGACAGGGGAATATCAATATCGCTGCGAAAGGTAGGGCATCATCAAGCTTAGGCTTGGAGCGTTTAGAAAATCGCAGAGATACGGGATTATTTGTAAAATTTCTTTCAGAAAGAAAAATAAAATCTTTCGTAGAAGTGGTTAACAATCATAATTACAATAAAATTTTAGATGATTTATCGTTACTTTCTTCTCTTGTGGCGCATGTGGTAATGCACCCTAATCACCCATCTATGAAATTTTATAATGAGAAATCACAATCAGTTTTAGGTTTTACAGTTGGCAATATAATGACTGAGCATGGGCAACATCCTGGAATAAAACTAATAAATGGAGAACAAATATCTGTAAATGAAATGGGATCTGGGGTTTGCAATATCGTTGCGTTTATTGCGGAATTAAGTATTGCAAAGAACAAAATATTCTTAATAGAGGAATTAGAAAATGATATTCATCCGGGTGCATTAAAATTATTATTGGAAGCAATAGTAGAAAAATCTGATGAAAATCAATTCTTTATTTCAACTCACTCTCATATTGTTTTAACGCATCTCGCCTGTCATAAATTTACGAATATATTATCGTTTGATAATGTGAGTGATGGTCAATATCCAATCTCAAAAGTACAAAATATAACTGACAGCTCTGAAAAAAGAAAATATGCTTTAGAGGATTTGGGTTATCATTTCTCAGATTTTGGTCTTTTTAGAGGATGGATCATATTTGAAGAATCCTCAATGGAAGAAATAGTTCGTGATTATTTAATTGAGTGGTTTTTCCCCTCTCTCTATGGAAAGATTCGCACTGTATCAGCCGGTGGTGCAGACAACACAAAAAGGCACTTTGGTGAAATACATCGTATGTATTTGTATACGCATCTACAGCCTGTATACAAAAATTGTGCCTGGGTGGTGCTAGATGGAGATAAAAAGGGGAAAGAGGTAAAAAATAAGCTTTTAGAAAAATTTAAAGAATGCTCCGATGATACCTTTATTTGCCTTCAGAAGGAAAGTTTAGAAATGTATTATCCTGAGGAAATTGGGTTTGATAAAATGATATTAGAGGAAAAATCCGGGAATGATAAAGATAGTTATAAAAAAGAATGTCTCCAAAAATTTAAAAAACTAGCGTCCGAGAAAAATGATTATTTTAAATCTTCTTGCAAAGAATCATTTTCCGAAATAATTCTGATTCTAGAAAAAATACAGCAAAAAATCCCTCTGAAATAATTCCTCTAATATGGGGTTTGTTTTTACCCCTCAAACTCCCCATGCCCACCAGTCTATAGTATTTCCAAATTCTGTCACTGTCATCTTCTGGTCTTCTCGTCAGGGTCTTGCGATCCTTGCCGTGTCCAGCGGGAAGCCGGATTCCGCCGCCGCCTCCCGTTCTGCCTGTTCCCGGCTCGTGCCACCGCCAAACTGTTTCATCGCCGCGCGTTCCGTGAAAGCGTCGCGGCGGTCGATAGGGTCGGGAGATACGGGGAAAAGTCTCCCCCTACCAGCTTGAAGAGGCAGGGGTGTTCGCCTGCAATCTTACCCGGAGGGCATATATCAAAATTATCAAGGGGTTAGCCGTGTGAAGCCGCTAGCCCCTTTTTGCTGCGCCTACCGGTCAGTCCATCAGGTATGAAGCGATTGCGAGCGCCAGAGATCGATCCCGCCGTCGAGGGCGTGGGTGTCGATGGCGGTCAGCTCTTCCGTTGAGAAGTGAGTATTTTTCACCGCATCCAGCGAGTCGTCGAGCTGGGCGACGGTGCGGGCGCCGATGAGGGCGGAGGTGACGCGCGGATCGCGCAGGGTCCAGGCGATGGCCATTTGCGCCAGCGATTGGCCGCGCTGTTGGGCGATCCCGTCGAGGGCGCGGACGCGGGCGAGGTTTTCGGCGCTGAGGTGCTGGGCTTTGAACGAGCCGCCCTTACCGGCGCGGGCATCCTCCGGCACGCCGTTGAGATATTTCGAGGTCAGCAGCCCCTGGGCCAGCGGCGAAAAGGCGATGCAGCCGGTGCCGAGATCGGTCAGGGTTTCCAACAGCCCGTCTTCGATCCAGCGGTTCAGCATCGAATAAGATGGTTGGTGGATCAGCAGCGGTACGCCTTCCGCCCGCAGGATTTTCTCTGCCGCGCGGGTGCGTTCGGGACCGTAGGAGGAGATGCCAACATACAGCGCCTTACCCTGGCGGACCATCTGCACCAGCGCGGCCATCGTTTCTTCCAACGGCACGTCTGGTGTTGGGCGGTGCGAGTAGAAAATATCGACATACTCAAGACCCATGCGCTTTAGGCTTTGATCGAGCGAGGCGATCAGATGCTTACGCGATCCGCCGATGCCATAGGGGCCGGGCCACATATCCCAGCCTGCCTTCGAGGAAATAATCAGCTCGTCGCGCAGGGACTTGAAATCTTTGGCCAGGATTTGACCGAAATTCTCTTCCGCCGATCCATAGGGCGGGCCGTAATTATTGGCGAGGTCGAAGTGGGTTACCCCCCGGTCGAAGGCGCGGCGGATGACCGCCCGCCCGGTTTCGAACACGTCGGCGCCGCCGAAATTCTGCCAAAGGCCGAGGGAGATCGGCGGCAGTTTTAGACCGGAATGGCCGCAACGGCGATAGTCCACGCCCTCATAGCGCGTTGGGTTGGGAAGATACATGCGGGTGCCCCTTGGTGCGGAAATCAGGGGCAGGCTAGGCGCCGCTCATCTGTGAATCAAGGCGGCGATCATCAATGTTTCGTTGAGTTTAGCTCAAGAAACCGCTGTTCCGGGAGGCTGCGGATAATGTCGATCAGCGCGCTGATACCGAAGGGCAATTGGCGACGGCTGGAATAATAGAGCGCCAGCGGCGGCCCGAGCGGCGCCCATTCGGCCAGGGTGATTTCCAGCCGCCCGGTATCGAGATAGGGGCGGGCCAGGGCTTCGAGGCAATAGGTTAGGCAGGTGCCGCTGACGGCGGCGGCCAGGGCGAAATCGGTCGAACCGGACACCACCGACCCCGGCACGTCGATCTCGCGGGTTTCGGCCCCGCGCTCGAACTCCCATCGATAGATCTGGCCGCGCCCGGTCCGCAGCCGGGTGCAGCGATGCCCGGTCAGATCTTCCGGCACCGCAGGCCGCCCGTGGCGGGCGAAATAACTGGGGGCGCCGACCGTCACCCAACGCAGCGGCGGCGTGAGCGGCATGGCGATCATATCCTCGGGGATGCTGCCCGCATAGCGCAGCCCCGCATCGAACCCTTCGGCGGTCACATCGACGAAGTGATCGTCGGACGCGACTTCCAGTTCGATATTCGGGTAGCGCTCGACAAACAAAGGCAAAGCCGGGGCGAGCAGCAGGGGCACCGCGTCGCGCAGAACATTGATCCGCACGCTTCCGGCAATGCCGCGAAACCGGTCTTGCAGTTCGGCAAGCCCGCTGTCGATCACCTCCAACCCGGCGGCGATCTTTTGGGCGAGGGCTTCCCCGGCGGCCGTCGGGGCGACGCTGCGGCTGGTGCGGTTCAGCAGGCGGACGCCCAGCCGGTCCTCCAGTGCCTTCATCCGGTGGCTGACGGCGGAAACGGTCACGCCGAGCTGGTCCGCAGCTTTCCTAAAGCTGCGGTGCTGGACGATCAGCAGAAAGACCGACAGGTCGGGTAAATGGTTGCGCGATAGCACCCCGGCGCTTCCTATCGGGCGGCCAAGGGGGCGGCGCTGGCGCGTGCCCGCAACTCCGTCGCCACCCGTTCGATCCCGGCGTGCGGCTTGTCGCGCCCGCTCATCAGGCCGATCAGCAGATCGGCCGCGCGGGCGCCCAAAGTGCGGCGCGGTTGGTGAATGGTCGCGAGCGTCGGTTCGCAAAAATCGGCGTAATCGATCCCGTCGAAGCCGATGACGGACATATCGTCGGGCACGGCCAAGCCCAGCCCGCGCGCGGCCTTGATAAAGCCGATGGCCATTTCGTCATTGGCGGCAAAAAGCGCCGTGGGGCGGGTTTCGGCGGGCAGGGCGGCCAGGGTTTCGGCGGCTTTGGTGCCAGCGTGAAACCCGAAATCGCCGTCCAGAACGGGGGCTATGCCGGTCAGCCCTGCTTCGGCCAGCGCCTCGGCATAGCCTGCCGCCCGCGCCTGATCGAGCACATTAGCGCGCGGGCCAGAGAGGTAAGCGATGCGCCGATGGCCAAGGCCGATAAGATGCTGCACGGCGGTTTTCGCGGCGGCGCGGTTATCGACCTCTACCTGCGGAAAGTCGGCCCCCGGAATGGTTTCGCAGGCAGCGACGATGGGCAGGTTGGCGTCGGTCATCCGGCGCCCGCCGCCACAGGGTACGTGACCGCAGAGCAGCAGCACACCATCGACTTGCCCGGCGAGGGCAAGGTTGACGTAGCGCGCTTCCTGTTCCGGCGCGCGCCCGAGGTTGGCGATGATCAGCCCGTAATTTTCTGCGGCCAGCGCCTCGTCGATCCCGCGCAGCACGTCGGCGAAGAAGGAGTTGGAAATGTCGGGCACGACGACCAGCACCATCATCGATTTGCGGGCGCGCAGATTGCGTGCGGCGATGTTGGGCGTATAGCCGGTCTCGCGCACAGCGGCGAGAACCCGCTCGCGCGTTGTCTCCGACACGACCTCGGGCGTCGCGAGGGCGCGGCTGACGGTCGCGACGGAAACCCCGGCGAGGCGGGCGACATCGGCAATTTTGGCGGGGGGCGACGGCGGGCGGCGAGGAGAACGCATTTCCTTATCTTAGACACTTATCAGGACGCTTGCAAAATCATCCAATTATGATACCGTTCATGTAATCGATTACAGAGACCAATAACGGTCCATTTTCGGAGGAAAACGTCATGAGGAGCGCGAGTTTCGCGGCGATGTCGGCTGTCCTATTGGCAGCGGCCCCGCCGGTTTTGGCACAGGAAATGAAGGCGGAGGTCATCCATTGGTGGACCTCGGGCGGCGAGTCCGCAGCGCTGAAGGTCTTTGCCGACCAGTTCACCAAAGCGGGCGGCACCTGGGTCGATAACGCCGTTGCGGGCGGCGCCAATGCGCGTACCGCCGCGATCAACCGCACGGTTGGCGGCAATCCGCCAACGGCAATGCAGTTCAACACCGGCAAACAGTTCGACGAGCTGGTGGAAAACGATCTCCTGGCCGACGTCGAAGCCATTATGACGGCGGGGAACCTGAAAGCGGTTCTGCCGGACCCAATCCTTAACGCCACGACCCGCCGGGGCAAAATGTACGCCGTGCCGGTGAATATCCACGGGCAGAATTGGGTTTGGTACAATAAGGCCGTGCTGGATAAAATCGGCGGCACCGAACCCAAGAACTGGGACGAAGCCCTCGTGCTGCTCGATAAGGCGAAGGCCGCCGGGCTGATTCCGCTGGCTTTCTCGGGCCAAAAAGTGTGGGAACGCGGCTTGTTCAACGCCATTCTGCTCGATAAGGGCGGGCCGGCGGTCTGGACCGAATTCTTCGGCAAACGCAGCCAAGCGGCGGCGAAAAGCCCGCAGTTCCGCGCGGCGGCAGAAACCTATGCCAAACTGCGCTCTTATGTCGATCAGGGCGCCCCGGGCCGGAACTGGAACGATGCGACCGCGCTGGTCATCCAGGGTAAAGCCTTCATGCAGGTCATGGGCGATTGGGCGAAGGGCGAGTTTGCCGCCGCCAATCTGACCGCTGGGAAAGAGTTTGGCTGCACGCTGTTCGGCAGCCGGGGCGGCGGTTATGTGATGGGCGGCGACGTCTTCACCTTCCCGAAACCGAAAACCGAGGCCCAGGCGAAGGCGCAAGCGACTTTGGCGAAAGTGATGCTGGAGCCGGAAACCCAGATTCTGTTTGCGCAGAAGAAAGGGTCAATCCCCGTGCGTCTCGATGTCGATGGCTCCTCGCTCGATATCTGCGCGCAGCGGGCGATGAAGGTCATCGGCGATAAATCCCAGCAGGTGCCTGCCGTCGAAATGCTGTCCTCCCCCGCGATGACCGGGGCGCTGGAGGATGTTTATTCCCAGTTCTGGAACAATCCGAACCAGACCGTCGATCAATTCGTCGAAAAAATCCTGGGCGTGCTGAAGCAAGAGCTTTAGTCGCGCAGTGGCCGCGCGGCGCGTTTGCCGCCGCGCGGCCATTTTCCTAAAAGAAAACGCCCCGTCGCGGCTTTGGCTGCGAAACAGGGAGGGTTCATCCCATGAAACCCCATTGGTTTCGGCTGTCCAGCAACCGGTCGGCCCTATCGGCCCTGCTGCCCGCCTTTCTAGTCTTGGTGATCGTCTATATCGGTTCCACAAGCTGGACGATCTGGATCAGTTTCACCAATTCGCGGATGCTGCCGAACACGAATTTCGTCGGCTTGCGCCAATACGACCAGCTTTTCGCCAACGACCGCTGGCTGACCTCCGTCCATAACCTCGTGATCTTCGGCGGGTTGTTTCTTCTCCTCGCGCTGGCCCTTGGGTTTTTGCTGGCGGTGGCGATCGATCAGCGCGTGCGCAACGAAAATAGCTTCCGGTCGATCTTCCTCTATCCCTATTCCATGTCCTTCGTGGTGACCGGCCTCGTCTGGCAATGGCTGCTGAACCCGACCCACGGCATTCAGAGACTGGTGCGCGGCTGGGGGTTCCCCGATTTCGCCTTCGACTGGATCGTGCGGCAGGATACGGTGATTTTCTGCCTCGTGCTCGCCGCCGTCTGGCATGCCGCCGGGCTGGTGATGGCGATCATGTTGGCGGGGCTGCGCGGCATCGATGAAGACATTTGGAAGGCCGCCAAGGTCGATGGGCTGCCCGCGTGGCGGGTCTATATCTCCATCGTCATTCCGATGCTGTCGGCCAGCTTTGCCACGGCGACCGTGCTGCTCTCCACCAGCGTTGTGCGGCTCTACGATCTATCGGTCGCCATGACCAATGGCGGGCCGGGGGTGGCGTCGGAAGTTCCTGCGAAATTCGTCATGGATCATCTGTTCGAGCGCGCCAACATCGGCCTCGCCACGGCGGCGGCCACCTCGATGCTGATTACCGTCATCGCCGTCGTCGCGCCCTATATGTACTGGCGCAGCCGCAAGGGAGGTCGGGCATGACCGCCGCCGTTACGCCGCGGGGCCGCAAGCCCACCCGCATCACGCCCGCGCGCTGGGGGATCTATGCCTTCTTGCTGATCACCGCGCTGTTCTTCCTGCTGCCGCTCTACGTGATGATCGTAACCTCGCTGAAGCCGATGGCGGAAATCCGCCTGGGCAATATCGTGGCGCTGCCGGACGTTTGGACCGTGGAAGCCTGGGCGAAGGCATGGTCGTCGGCCTGCACGGGCCTGAACTGCAACGGCATCAGCGTCGGCTTCTTCAATTCGGTGAAAATCCTCATTCCGTCGGTCTTCGTGTCGATCCTCGTTGGCTCGCTCACCGGTTATGCCCTGTCGTTCTGGCGGGCGCGGGGGACGAATATTCTGTTCACCGCGATGATGATCGTCGCCTTCATTCCCTATCAGATCTTTCTGTACCCGCTGGTGCGCGTCTTCTCTTTCCTCGGGCTCGGCCAATCGCTGCTGACGATCATCATCGTCCATACGATCTTTGGTCTGCCGACGATGACGCTGCTGTTCCGTAACTACTTCAGCGCGCTGCCGCCGGAACTCTATAAGGCGGCGCGCGTGGATGGGGCGGGTTTTTACCAGATCTATGGCCGGATCATGATGCCGATGGCGGTGCCGATGATCGTCGTCGCGGTCATTCTTCAGGTCACGGGCATCTGGAATGATTTCATCCTCGGGCTGGTCTTCGCCGGGCGGGAAAACCTGCCGATGACCGTCCAGCTCAACAATATCGTCAACAGCACCCAGGGCGAACGCGCCTACAACGTCGATATGGCGGCCACCATGCTCACGGCGCTGCTGCCGCTGGTCGTCTATTTCGCCTCGGGGCGCTGGTTCGTTCGCGGCATCGCTGCGGGCGCTGTGAAGGGATAGGCCGATGGGCACGACCGCACCTGTGGACCTGAAGGATATCTGCATCCGTTTCGGCAGTATCCGGGTTCTCGAAAACCTAAATCTAACGATTGCGCCGGGGGAATTCCTGGTGCTGCTCGGCCCGTCGGGCTGCGGCAAATCCACCTTGTTGAATGCGATTGCCGGATTGTTGGAAGTCGCCGAGGGCGAAATCCATATTGGCGGGCGCAATGTAACGTGGGACGAGCCGAAGGATCGCGGCATCGCGATGGTCTTCCAAAGCTATGCGCTGTACCCGCGCATGAGCGTGCGCAAGAACATGTCCTTCGGTCTTGAAGTCGCGGGCACGCCGAAAGCGGAGATTGAAACCCGCGTGCAGGCCGCCGCTCAAATGCTGAAGCTAACGCCGCTGCTCGACCGCCGCCCGGCAGAGCTTTCTGGCGGTCAGCGTCAGCGCGTCGCCATCGGCCGGGCGCTGGTGCGGCAGGCGGGGGTTTATCTGTTCGACGAGCCGTTATCGAACCTCGATGCGCAGTTGCGCGCCGAACTGCGGGTGGAAATCAAACGCCTGCACGCCCGTCTGGGCGCGACGATGATCTACGTCACCCACGATCAGATCGAAGCGCTGACCCTGGCCGACCGGATCGCCGTCATGCAGGGCGGCGTGATCCAGCAGCTTGATACGCCGATGAAAATCTACCGCGAGCCGGTGAACCGCTTCGTCGCGTCGTTCGTCGGGTCGCCAGCGATGAACTTCCTGCCGGGGCGGATCGAAAGCGACGGCGCGTTCCAGTTTACCCACGAAGGGCAGTGCCCGTTGACCGGCTATCGCTGGCGCACGCCGGGCTTTGCCGGCGCCGCGACGCTGGGCATTCGGCCCGAACATATCCTGGCGGGGGCGGAGGCGGGACCGTCCGCCCTGACCGCGAAGGTCGAGATGGTGGAGCCGATGGGGTCCGACTCGCTCGTCTGGTGCCGTCTGCCCAATGGGGCGCCGCTGGCCCTGCGCCAAGGCGCCGAAACGTCGCTGATCCCGGGCGATCCGCTGCCGGTGGCTTTCCCCGGCGATGCCCTTTCCCTGTTTGACGATTCGACCGGCGTGCGCCTGTAAGCGCCGCTTTAAGGAGATAGACCGTGGCTATGATCGATGCCCTCTCGTTTCAGCTCTATTCCGCCCGCACGCTGACGCCGCTGGCGGCGCAGTTCGACCTCTTGTCGGGGCTGGGCTATAAGTTTGTCGAACCCTTCGGCGGGTTGTTCAGCGATATTCCCGAACTCAAGCGTTTGCTAGCTCAGCATGGGATGCGCGCCCCCTCGGCCCATGTCGGGTTGGATCGTTTGCGGGCCGATGCTAAAGCGGCCGTTGCCTTGTGCCGGGAAATTGGCGCCGACCTGCTGATTGCCCCCGCCCCGCCGCCGGGCGAGCGTGAGGGCGGCGAGGCGCATTGGCGTGCCCTGGGCCGCGAGCTGAAAACCATCGGCGATATCGTGATGGGCGAGGGGTTGAAGTTCGCCTGGCACAATCACCATTGGGAATATGGCACCACGGCGGATGGCACCACCTTCCTCGACTGCCTATTCCAAGAAGCGCCCAATATGCTGTGGGAAGCCGATCTGGCCTGGGTCGTGCGCGGCAACGGCGATCCGGTCGCGGAAATCCAAAAACACGCCCATCGGCTTGCCGCCGTGCATATCAAGGATATCGCCCCGGCGGGTGAGTGCGTCGATGAAGACGGCTGGGCCGATCCGGGCCACGGTGTGATGAACTGGGGCGCCATCCGCCCGGCGCTCGCCGCCGCCGGGGTGACGCTCTTTGTTGCCGAACACGATAAACCGTCCGACGTGGCGCGTTTCGCCCGCCGCGCCCGCGAAACCGTTGCGTCCTGGTCGTAAGGAGGGATGGCATGAGCACGCTCGGCGTCGGCCTGATCGGCTGCGGTAACATCTCCACCATCTATCTCCAGAATATGGCGTCTTTCCACGGGCTCACGCTGGTTGCCTGCGCCGATATGCGGGCGGAGGCGGCGGAAGCCCAGGCGAAACTCTTCAATATCGAAGCCCTTAGCATCGATGCGCTGCTGGCACGGCCGGATATCCACATCGTCGTCAATCTGACGACGCCCAATGCGCATTTCCCCGTCAGTCTGGCGGCCTTAAAGGCGGGGAAGCACGTCTTCGGGGAAAAACCGATCACGGTGAATGCCGAGGACGCCGCGACCCTGGTGGCGGAAGCGACCGCGCGCGGCCTAAAGATCGGCTGCGCGCCGGATACGTTCCTCGGCGGCGGCGGGCAGACGGCGCGGGCGCTGGTCGATTCGGGCGCGGTCGGCACTATCCTCTCCGGCACCTGTCATCTGATGTCGCACGGGATGGAGCATTGGCACCCGGACCCGACCTTCTTCTTCAAGCCGGGCGGCGGTCCGATCCTCGATATGGCGCCCTATTATCTCGCGGCACTAATCAACCTGATCGGTCCGGTCGCGAGTGTGCAGGCCCGGGCTTCCACTGGGTTTGCCGAACGTATAGTAACGGCAGCGGGGCCGATGACCGGCAAGGCGATCACGGTCGAAACGCCGACCACGGTGATGGCGCTGCTGCATTTCGAAAGCGGGGCGGACATTCAGTTCACCATGAGTTGGGACGTGTGGAAGCACAGCCATCCGCCGATCGAACTGTATGGCACCAAGGGGTCACTGCGCGTGCCCGATCCCAATTTCTTCGGTGGCGCGGTCGAATATACCGAGGCCGGGGGCGATTGGATCACGGTGGACACCGACACGAAACCCTTCGGCAAGCCCAATTGGCGGTCGCCGAACTGGGCGCCGACCATGCCGTCGCGGGCGAACTACCGCTGTCTGGGGATTGCGGAACTTGCAAGCTCGGTGCTGCACGGCACGCCGCAACGGGCCTCCGGCGCGTTGGCCGCCCATGCGCTCGAAGCGATGCAGGCGATGCTGACGGCGGGGCAGACCGGCGAGACCTTGCATCTCACGTCCCGCCTGGATCGGCCCGCCCCCCTGACTGCTGCCGAGGCCGCCGCCCTATGGGCCGGTCCGGCTTTCTAAGGAAATCTTCATGGCAAGTCTCATAAAAGGCCCCGGTATTTTCTTGGCGCAATTCGCGGGCGATGCGGCCCCCTTTAACTCCTGGGAGGCGATCACCCGATGGGCCGGGTCGCTGGGGTATAAGGGCGTGCAAGTGCCGACCTGGGACAAACGACTGTTCGACCTCGAAACCGCCGCGACCTCCGACACCTATTGTCAGGAAATCCTGGGGGTGGCGCAGGCCAATGGCGTAACGATTACCGAACTGTCCACCCATCTTCAGGGGCAGTTGGTGGCCGTGCATCCGGCGTATGACGAAGCCTTCGATGCTTTCGCGCCGGAAGCCTTGCGCGGCAAGCCCGCCGAGCGGCAGCGCTGGGCGGTGGAGCAAGTGCGGCTTGCCGCACAGGCCTCGCGCCGTCTTGGTCTCGATTCGACCGTCTCCTTTCCCGGCGCGCTCGCCTGGCCCTATCTCTACCCGTGGCCGCAGCGCCCGGCGGGGTTGATCGAAACGGCGTTCGGTGAGTTGGCGAAGCGCTGGCGCCCGATCCTCGACGCTTACGCCGAGGTCGGGGTTGATGTCTGCTACGAAATCCACCCCGGCGAAGATGTCTTCGACGGCGCCAGTTTTGAAATGTTCCTAGAGGCTGTCGATAATCACCCGCGCGTGATGATCAACTACGATCCGTCACATTTCGTGCTGATGCAGCTCGATTACCTCGCCTTCATCGATATTTACCACGAGCGGATCGGCGCCTTTCATGTGAAGGATGCCGAGTTCAACCCGACCGGGCGGCAGGGCGTTTATTCCGGCTATCAATCCTGGGTCAATCGGGCCGGGCGCTTCCGCTCCCTGGGCGATGGGCAGGTCGATTTCACCGGCATCTTCTCCAAACTCGCGGCCTATGGTTACGACCGGTGGGCCGTTCTGGAATGGGAATGCTGCCTGAAACACCCGGAAGTGGGGGCGGCCGAAGGCGCGCCCTTCATCGATAAGCACATCATCCGCGTCACCGAAAAAGCCTTCGATGATTTTGCCGGCGGCAAGACCGATCCGGCGCAAATCCAGCGCATGCTGGGCATCGCATAGGGGAGAGCACCGATGGTTTCTGCACGGGCGGATGCCGCCACCCGGCCCCTGCGGTTAGGGATGGTCGGCGGCGGCGAAGGGGCGTTCATCGGGGCGGTCCACCGGATGGCCGCCCGCCTCGATGGGCAGTTCGAGCTGGTGGCCGGGGCGCTCTCGTCCACGCCGGAAAAGGCCCTGCGCTCGGCGGCGGCGCTGGGGCTTGATCCGGCGCGCAGCTACCCGGATTTTATGGCCATGGCGCGGCGGGAAGCGCGGCTGAAGGAGGGGATCGAGGCGGTGGCCATCGTCACCCCCAATCATCAGCATGTTCCGGCGGCGCTGGCGTTCTTGAAGGCGGGCATCGCGGTGATTTGCGATAAGCCGCTGGCCAATAGTTTGGCGGAAGCACGCCGCTTGGTGCGGGCGGCAGACGCGGCGGGCAGCCTTGTCTGCGTGACCTATAATTACTCCGGCTATCCGATGGTGCGGCAGGCGCGGGCGATGGTCGCCGACGGTCTCTTAGGCGATCTCCGCGTTGTGCAGGTCGAATATCCCCAGGATTGGTTGACCGAACCGCTGGAGGCCACTGGCCAGAAGCAGGCCGATTGGCGCACCGATCCGGCGCGGGCGGGGGCGGGGGGCTGCATCGGCGATATCGGCACCCATGCGTTTCAGCTTGCCGAATTCGTCAGCGGTCTGTCGGTGCAGCAGGTGGCGGCAGACCTCAGCTCCTGCGTCGCTGGGCGGCGGGTCGATGATAATGCCCATATTCTGCTGCGCTTTGCGGGCGGGGCGCGCGGCATGCTGTGGGCCAGCCAAGTGGCGCCGGGGAACGAGAATGGCCTGAAGCTGCGCGTCTACGGCAGCAAAGGCGGGCTGGAATGGCGGCAGGAGCATCCGAACCAACTGCTTTGGTCGCCCTTCGGGCAGCCGCCACAGGTGCTGGCGCGCGGCGGGCCGGGCCTGTCCCCAGCGGCAACGCGCGTTACCCGCATCCCCAGCGGTCACCCGGAAGGCTATCTGGAAGCCTTTGCCACGCTTTATAGCGAGGTGGCGCGTGCAATCCGGGCGCGGGCGGCGGGGGAGGTCTGCCCGCCGGAGGTACTGTTCCCAACCCTGCACGATGGCTGGCGCGGGATGGCGTTCATCGATGCAGCGGTTCGTTCCGCCGCCGCGAATGCCCGCTGGGTGACGCTGGCGTCGTCGCCCTCTGCCGCATCGTGAGGGCGGATTAGCGCTGGCGGATAAGATCTTCCAGCCGCTGCCGGTCGAAGATTTGCAGTTCCAGGCTGCGGCGGCGGATCAGGCCGGACCGCATCAAACTGCCGAGGGCGGTGGCAACCACCTCCTCCGTCGTGCCGGCCCACCCCGCGACTTCCTTGTGGGAGGGGGCGGGGTTGATTGTCCACTGGCCGGAGCCGCTGGGGTCGGGCGCGGCAAGATGCAGCAGCGCGAAATAAACCCGCTGCCCCGGGGCGAGATTGGAAAGGGCGGCGATACGGCTATCGGCATCGCGGATGATCCGCGAAAACCGCCGCAACAACCGAAGGGCTACCTGCGGGCCTTGGCTTAGCAGGGCGATGAAGGCATCGGGGGGGGCAGACCAGTACAGCGCTCTCTTGAAGCGCCGTGGCCGAGCCGGTCCGGCCGCCGCCGTCGATGGCGGCGAGTTCCCCCACGACATCCCCTGCGCCCAAATCGGCCAAAGGCACCGGCGACGTTTCATCACGACTATAGATGCGCAGGCTGCCCGCCAGAATGAAAAACACCGTGTTCGACATATCGCTTGCGGCGAAAAGCTGTTCGCCCGCGCGCACCTGCCGAACCGTGCCCTGGTCGATCAGCCGATCCAGTAGGTCGGACGGCACACCGTCGAGCAGCGGCGTTTGGCAAAGGGCAGCGCGGAGGTCGAGGGTCATGGGCTTGCTCCTAATCGGCATCGGGGCGCGCAAGGCCGGAAAACGGCAAAAAATCGCAAAGACGGGCGGGCGGCAGACGGTTGTGCCGGGGAATGCCTGGCAGCCAGTGCAGGAAGAAAAAGTGGTGCTCCACCCCGCCGATGGTGACACACAGGCCAATCCGCGCCGCAGGCCGGGCGGCGGGCGGGGCGCGATAGTCGAGCGTCAGCGCATCGGCCGGTAACGTCGGCAGGCTGCGGCGCGCGGCGGCCAAGGCTTGCGGCAGCGCTTCCACGGGCTCGCGCTGTGATCCGCTACACTGGGGGATCGGGGTCAGGGTGCAGTCTTGATGTTCCCCCGGCGCCAAGGCCCCATCGATCCGGGCGGCAGTCATCACCGTCAGGGCGCGGTCGGCGGCGTCGATCAGCCGGGCCTTGTGCAGCAGCCAAAGGCCGATATCGAGCCCGCCCAGGATGACCAGTAGGAAGATCGGCAGGGCCAAAGCGGTTTCGACCGCCGTGGCTCCGCGCTGCCCCAAGCAGCGGTTAGGGATGCGCATTGGGGCTTCTTTCGACAGCGGAAAACCGAAGCCAGAACGGCCCGTCGAGCAGACGTTCGAGAAAGGGCGTGAGCGGGCGATACCCAAGCTCGGCCTGGATCGTTACCCAGCGGTGCCCGCCGTCAAGACGCTCCGTCAGGCGCAGGTGAACGGCCTCGGGATCATCGGCTAGGGCAGGAACCTGGGCCAGAGCCAAGCTAGGGCCGGGCAAAACGGCTTGCCCAGCGGCAAACCGGGCGATAGCGCGGGTGGCCTGCTCCCCCTCCGCCCGCAGCAGGGTGGCGCGCGCAAGGTCGGCGCCCGCCAGCAGGGTCAGCAGCAAGACCGGCAGCATCAGGGCCAGTTCGACGGCGGCGGTCCCTTGGCGTCCGATCATCGTAGCAAGCGGCCTTGGGCGTAGACGGCGGGTTCCCCTGCAACGGCCCGCCCGATAATTTCGGCGCGCAGCCCATCGCGCTCTGGGGCTTCCGTCACGAACAGGCGCAGCCAGCGCCGCAGGGCTACCGCCGCGCCCGTCCCGCAGTCGGCCAATCCAATCGTCAGCACCCGGCTCGCGGGGGTCGTCGGTCCCGCTAAAGTATCCGGCAGGGGCAAAAAGGGCCGTTGCAGCGGGCGCGGGGCGATGAGATCCATCCCCGGGTCGAGGACCGGGGGCGGCGGATAGAGCGTTTCGCGCCCGCGCATGGCAAAGCTCTGGCCCCACTCATAAAGATAGGTCTGATAGCGCGTCGCCCCCGCTAGCCCCCCGGGGACCGACTGGCCGCGGCTGATGCGCCAATAATACTCCCGGTCCCAATAACCGTTGCCCAGCCCATCATTACCCTGGCGGCCCAGATCGCGCGGGTAGCGGGTCACGCGCGGATGTGCCCCCGATTGCGCCCAGACCTGCGGGCCGCCGAAGCGCGCGCCAAGGGCGGCGGTGAGACTGTCGGCGGGTAACGGTTGGATAGTGCCCCGGGTGTTCGCGCAGAAATTCCCGTTGGGCTGGGCCAGGCGGGCGATGATCCGGTCGGGCGAGCAGGCGTCCCCCGGGGAGCAGAGCCCCCGCAATCCCCCGCTGGCGGTGAGCAAGAGCTGCCGCCCCACGGCGCTCGGATCGCTTAGCGCCTCGGCGGTATCCGGTGCGGTGCAGAGCGCCAGGGGGGCGGCGTGGCAGACGAGCGTATCATTGACCGCAAGGGCGGTCGGGCGCAGGGCGAAAGCGCCGTCGCGCGCGTCCGGCGTCCGTTGCACCAGATCGACCAACCGCGCGGCAAAGGAGGCGACGGGGGCCGTCGTCACAGCAACGCGCACCCCGTTAGCGTCGCGGGCGTCGCGCGTCGGGCGCCCATCGCGGTCTGACCACTCCCATTGGTCGAGGGGGACCGAATCGCCTGCCACGTCTTCCTCCAGCCGGGCCTGAGTGCGCATGGCGACCAGGGCACGCTCCAGCGCGTCGGGACGCTGATCAAGCTCCGCCGCGCCGACCAAGGCAACCGCCTCGGCGATCCCCTGCCAGCGGATGCGCACCGCCAGCCCGCGCCCATAATCGATGACCAGCAGCAGCAGGATCAGCAGCAGCGGCAGCAGCAGGGCCCCCATGATGGCGAGACACCCCGGCGGCACGTCAGGGCGGCGCGCGTTAAGGCGATCAACGCCTACTCCTCGTGCGGGGCCGGGGTGGGGCGGCGCAAAGCGTCACCCGGGGCCTCGGCAGCGGGGGGCGTTTCGTTCGGGCGCAGCGCCTCGCAGGCGGTGATCAGGCTGCGCAAATTCCGAAATCCGGGGACGGTCGGCAGGGCGACCAACACCACTTCGTCCGCAAAGCGCAGCGCCTCGCGCACGGCCGGGGTCCAGGCGTGCGGCAGATCAAGGATAATGTCGGATGCCAGAAAGCGCGCCGCCGTCAATAGTCGGCGCACCCCGTCCGGCGCCAGCAGCGGTTCGGTGGTCTTCAGGCTCGGCACCCCCGGCGAAGATGCGCAGCCCTTGCGCCGAATGCAGCAGTTTTGCCAGCAAGGCGGGGTCGAGTTCCGGCGTTTCCAGCAGGTAGGGCTTAATCGTATCCCGGGCCGGCACATCGGTTAGCAGGTCTTGGCTGCCGAAGGTCCAATCGAGGTCCATCAGCAGCGGCGCCGGTTGTTGCATGCGCCGCCGGGCATAGGCCAGCTCGAGCGCAACGGTCGATGCCCCCGCCCCGCCGGACGCGCCAAGAACGGCGGTGACCTTGCCATTGCCTGCCGCATCGTTGCGCAGCAGCCCGGCGACGATCAGGCTGCTGCCGCTCGCCATTTCCACCATGGTTTCGACGCGCCGCACCGACAGGCCGGGGATGCGCAATTGGCCGACCGTTTGGGCGCCTTCCTCGCTGAGCGAGCTTACTTCGGTCGCCATCTTCAGGCTGATGCGGCCCGAACTGATGACGACCGGCGTGAAGTTCAGCCCGACGCCGAAGGGCTTGAACTCGACGATAGAATTGCCCTGCAAATCGCGGGATATCGGCACGGGAAACTCGCCGCCCGCCAGGAAATTGGCGGCTTCGCCGGAGATTGCCGTCAGATTGGGTTCGGCAAGCGTGCGGACCAGCCCTTCGTCCTCCAGCGCGTCGAAGGCGCTGCTGTTGATGGAAAAGCTCAACTCACCGAAACTACCGTTGGCGGGGCGCCCGCCAGACAGGCGGATGTTGCCGCCCTCGACCGCCAGCGACTTGATGCCGAGTTGTTTGGCGACGGAGCGGCGCATTTCCGCAACGCGCACGCGCAGCAGAATCTGATCGCCACCCGCGACTTTGAGCAGATTGACGAGGCCCTTTTCGTCTTTGACGTAGAGCTTCGCCAGCCGTTCGGCCATGCTGGCGGCGGAGGCGGAGAGGACGTTCCCGGTCAGGAACAGCTTATCGCCCGCCGCCTGCACGTTAATGTCGGCATCGGGTAGGGCCTGACGCAGGGCGGTTTTTAGCCCGGCAACATCCGCCTCGACTCGGATGGCGATATCGGCCACCTGATTGCCCGCACTATCGATAAAAATGGCGTTGGTCGCGCCAATCTTCGCCCCGGAGATATAATACACACGCGGTGTATTGGCGACGATTTCGGCGACATCGGGGGAGCCGACGAACACATCGCGGGCGTCGCGCGGCAGGGTGATCACCCGGCCTTGCCCAAGCGGCAGGACATAGTCCCGGTCCGCCGCCGCCGCCGCCGCGAAGGTACAGAAGGTGAGAAGGGCGCAGAGCAGCAGGCGCATCACGGGGTGATCCTGACGGATTCTTTGGTAAGGCCGCGAAACACGGCGATGGTTTTCTCGGGCGTCTCCGGCCCTGGGGGCGGCGCGGCGACCGGCGGGTCCGGTGGCGGGACGGGGGCCGGGGGTGGGGGCGGTGGATCGATGGCGCCGACCGGACGCAGGCTGAGCGCCAGCGTGCCGCGCACCCCGGCCTGAACGAGATCGCGGGCCTGATCTTCCCGAACCTCGAGCGTCGCCGTGCGCACAGTGCCCCCCAGTGATGCGCCGTCGGCCGCGATCACTTGATTGATCGCCAGCACGCGCAGGTCGCGCACCAGCACCTGACTGGTCGCCGTCGGGCCGCGCGTTTCGTGCGGGGTGAACAGCACGTCCACCCGGTCGCACGGCAGAGCGAAACCACCAACCCCGCCGACATCATTGACGGCGATGGTAACGGCGCGACTGTCCTTACTCAGCATGGCCGCCAGGGTTCCGCCTTCCGGTCGGTCGATCTTGGCGCGATAGACCGGTTCGCCGGCGGTGAGCCGCGCCAGGGCCACCCAATCCTGCCAGTCGGTGAGCGGGGCGGCCGGCGTTGGGCGTTGGATATGGGCCTCGGTCAGCGCCGTGATCGGCCACGCGCTCCAGCGCAGGCGCTGGGCGTCGAGCCGGTCGCCCGGGTGCAGATCGGCAGCCGCCGTTAGAATATCCACGGTCGGCCCCCGGCTGCCGCTTCCGGCGCTGCGCACGGCGATCATCCCCGCCAAAAGGGCGAAGCCGATCGCAAGACTAACGAACAGCAGGCGCATCTTACCCCTCCGTCCGGGGGAGGACGCAGACGGCCCAGGCGGCCGCGATGGCGAGGCTATAGGGCAGCGGGGATGGCTCGGTTGAGCGCGAAAGGCCGCGTTTCACCAGCACCGCGAGGGCCAGAACCGCCCCGGCCAAGGCCATGATCAGCAGAAACTCAAGGCTTTGGCGCGGCGATACCCATAAAAGGCATACGGCGATCAGCTTGACATCGCCGCCGCCCAGCCAACCGCGGGCGAAGAGAAGCAAGGCCGCGATAAACCCGATCAGCCCAACGCCGAGGTGGAACGCCCCTTCCTGCCACGAGAGGGCGAGGCCGAGCGCACTCAGCCCGGCGCCGAGCAGCACAAGGGCATGGACCGGATCGGGGATGATATAGCGCCTAACGTCGCTGACCATCGCCCAGAGCAGGCCGCATCCCCCCAAAAGCAGGCCGAGTGCGTGCAGCATGGCGGTTATTTCAACGCCTGGGCGATCTTACGAAAGGTTTCGGCCAAGGCATGGCCGACCAGCGAAACGCCGGTGATGATGGCGAAGGTGATGGCGGTAGCGCCACGACGGTCTTGGCGCAGGCGACCCAACAGGGTAGCAACAGCGGTGAGCATCGGAGAAAGCCTCGATCATATCGGGTCTTGTCATATCGGGTAGCAACACGACGGAACTGCTTGATCCGATTGAACATCCGATCGATGCGGTTTCGATCCTTGCAGGTTCTGAAGTCGCAGACGGGCTGGGCTTTCCGGTTTATCTTCGGCGGGATGACCGGCCTGATCCCTTGGAATGGGCGGCGACAATCACGCCGACGTCTTCTTCGAAATGGGGTTCATGTATGCGACCGGTCGCTGCTGCGCCGTTGATTTCATCGCCGCCATCAAGGTCTCCGACCGGGCTGCAGCACTGCGCGGTGACCTTGCCCAGACGATAAGCAAGGCCGAACTCGCCGCTGCACTACGCGCCGCCCGCGAATGGATGACGATGCACTGATGAGTGATACAAGCTCGGACGCAATTAGAGCTGTGGGCTGTCCTGTTTTCCCAGCCACATTTCGATCACAGACGGATTGACGACGTATTCAGGCACCCGCCACTCTGCCACCGCGAGAAGGTTGTCGCAAAATGCCTCCCGCAGGCGCATCTGCGACTCGACCGTATGTCCCACCATGTGTGGGGTGAGGATGGCGTTCGGAAGGTCGCGCAGCGGACTATCCTCTTTCAACGGCTCCGGGTCGAACACATCGAGGGCAAGGCGCATAGTCGGCCGCTCTGCGGCGAGCGTGGCGAGTGTATCGTCGGGGATGATGCCGCCCCGCGTGATGTTGACAAACACTACGTCCGGTTTCATCCGGCGCAACGCGTCAAGATCCAGCATTCCTCGTGATTCAGGAGTGAGTGCAGCCGCCATGATAACGACATCGCTTGTCGCGAGCACTTCATCGAGGCTCTGGGAGGTGACGTAGGCGGGCATCGATCGCGGCGTGCGCACCGAAGCGACGAGCCTCACGCCCCATACAGACAGCCGTTCCGCGATAGCCTGTCCAATTTTGCCAAAGCCTATCAGGCCAACTGTCTTTCCCATGAGCATGCGCGCACGGACCTGCGAGGGACGCGGCAGGTTTTCGCGAAGGTAGCGCTCCGTGCCATGAAGGTCATAGAGCGAAGCCAGGGTGAAGAGAACTGCGGCCTCGGCCATGCTGACGGTGTTTTCCGCAATCTGGCCATTCGCCACGAGGATGCCGTTTTCCGTCGCGGTCGAAACATCGAACCCTTCGACCCCTGTGAACGGAGAAACCAGTGCGCGCAGACGCGGCATCCTGGCAAATAGCTCCCGGTCGGCTGCAAAGCTTGAGGTCGCGCCAAGGATTTCCAAAGACTGCAGTGCATCAACGGCGGCAAGCAGTTCCTCGCGCGTGACGAACCGTGCCACACCATGGCCACGCCGTTGCAACGCTTCATGGGCTGGATTGAAGAACCGATCAAAGGACGACGTTCCCACCAAAGCAATAGTCAAGATTTTAGCCTCCAAATGAGTTACCCGGACAAAACTGGGTCTTGTTGACAACAGTATGGTAACCATTTCGATCCTTGTAGGTTCTGAAGTCGCAGGCGGGCGGGGTTTTCCGATTGGCCTTCGGCGGGATGACCGGCCTGGTCCGTTGGAGCAGCAACTCCTCGCGTAGAAAACCTTTGTCGGCAAGAAACCGCCTCGGTTTGCCAACCGGCATCGCCAGCAGGTCAGAGACAGCATTGTAGTCGGAAGCCTCTCCGCCTGTCAGGATTAAGCCGAGAGGGCATCCCTGATCGTCTGCGCGGGCGTGGGTTTTCGTCGAAAAGCCGCTGTTTGGTTTCATGGGCGCCAACAACCATCGCATTGGCGGCATCGATCATCGCGGTATTCAGGTCTTCGACCGCCGCGATCAGACTATCTACCCCATCAGAAAAAGTAGCGCTGAGGGTTTCGAGGCGCTGCCGTTGCTGCTCGCGCTGGTCGGCGGTGGCGGCTTGCTCGGCCTGATGGCGGGCATTGGTCTGCATCGATTCTTGGAAAATCGCCAAGGCCCGGGCCATGTGGCCAATTTCGTCGCGCCGGTCGGCATAGGGGATCGCTAGACTGAGGTCGCCCTTGCGCAGCCGCGTCATCGCTTCGGTCATTCCCACGATGGGGCTGGAAATGCGCCGGGCGATGAGCGTGTCAACCAGCAGAACGATAACAATGGCCGCGCTTGTGCGCAGAAGCATGGATTTAAGCGCGGCGATAGCCTCGGCCTGAAGGGCGTCGGTGCGGGCCTTGAAGGTCACAAAAGCGGCGTTTTGGGAATGGGCGAGGCCGACCAGTCGCTGAAGCAGTGGCGGGTCGAAGCGGCCTGCGGCAAACCCGCCCGACCCGGTAGCGCGTTCCTGCCCCGCCCATTCCTTGCCCTCGATGAAGGCCAGATAGGCCTGAATTTCAGCGGCCAAGTCACCGTGATCAGCTTTCCCCAGACCATAGACCTGATCGAGCGTTAGGCGGATGGTCTGCGTAAAATACGCAAAACTCTCTTGGGGTTTCAGCGTGAGCGTACTGATCTTGCGCCGGCTCTCGGTAAGACCGGCTAAGGCCTCCCGCATCGTCGACGCGCTCTCCCCCTTGGCCGCCCGGAGCCGGTCGGCTTAATCGATGACGGCGGCAAGGCGCGTGTCGGTGAGTGTGCGTTGGGTCTCGCGGTCCGGGCCGAACTGCTGCCCCTTGCTACCGAGATAGAGCGAGGAGGCGCCGCGCTCCTTCTGCAATTCGTGGATGATCGCCCCGGCAGCCGTGGCGAAGGAAACCTGTTCTTTCAGGTGCCGCATCTGGCCATTCACCGCAAGTTTATCGGTAATGGCCAGCCCGCTGACGATCAAGAAAGCGCCCGTCGGAATGGCGACCGCCAGATAAATGCGAAAGCTGAGCGCCCGAAGAATCCACATAGATCGGCCTGATCCGCAGGGGGTGTCGATATTTCCTGTATATTCGTTGCGGCTTATCGAAGGGTCAAGGTTGGGCTTTATTTAAGTAAAAATTTACGGAAATGCCGAAACCGTAGTTGTCTGACGGGTGGGAAACCCGAGAATAAGTATTACGGCGGCGGGGTGAGAAGATCGCAAAAAACTGATGCACTAGTCAGTTTCGCGATGCCGCCGATGCTCTAACGATCTCCAGACGATGCAAGGAGCAAAAATTGCTCTTTATCAATCGCTTTTGTGCGATGTGACAAAGATGTGACCCGGTTTTCGACATCAATGCAAAATTTGGATTGCTCCCCCAAGCCCATTCGATACTATGCATATAAAATGCAGCTTAAATGGAGGGGAGCATGAGCGTCTACGAACAAATTGGCGGGGCGGGTGCCGTTCGCGCGGCGGTGGATATTTTCTATGATCGGATTTTGCAGGATGCGACCCTGGCGCCGTTCTTTGAGGGCGTGAGCCTGGATCGCCAGCGCGCCAAGCAGGTGGCGTTTCTGACGATGGTGTTTGGCGGCCCGTCCGATTACGACGGCAAAGATTTGCGCGAGGGGCATAAGCATCTCGTGGCGCGGGGGCTGAACGAGGCGCATTTCAATGCCGTTGCCGGGCACCTCCAGGCAACCTTGGAGCAGTTGAAGGTTCCGGCTGAGTTGGTGAGCGCGATCATGACGACGGCGGCCTCCACGAAAGCCGATGTGCTGAATCAATAAACCGTGCGGCGGCGGAGGGCAGCCCTCCGCCGCCGCCTCGATTAGGCGTAGACCTTGCCGAAACGGTTGGCGAGGAAGGCGTCGAGTGCCACGTCTTCCTGGCGCACGAAGCCGGTTTGCGGCAAATGTCCGCCGTTCTTCAGGTCGATGACGGCGCAGGCCGCCGCCGCCGTGGTCAGCTCGATGGCGCTATAGTCGCGCCCTTCCCAGGTTTGCGCGCCGATCGAACGGGCGAAGCTGGTCTGCATCAGGCGCCCCTGCTGGAAGCCGGTGGCCGTGACAAAGACGACGACCACATCCTGCCGCGTCTGCGGGATGGCGCCTTCCAGAATCTCTTTCAGCAAGCCCCGACGGCTTTTGAGGTTCAGATCTTCAAGGATCAGGTGCATCGCCGCGCAATGGCCGGGGAACCGGATGGTTTTATAGGTCAGGGTTTCGACCTTGCCCTCATAGGTCTCGCACAGGCTGCCGACCCCGCCGGAGGTGGTGAAGGCTTCATAGTCGATCCCGTCGATGGCGAAATGCTCCAGCCCCTCCATCGGCGGCACAGCAACGCGCTGGCCGCCCATGATAACGTCGCAGGGGTTGAGGTATTCGTTGATCAGCCCTTCGGTGCTCCAGGTCAGGTTATAGCCCAAACCATTGGCGGGAAACTTCGGTAGGGCGCCCACACGCAGGCGCAGCTCGCGCAAGCTATCGAACTGACAGGCAAGATCATGGGCGGCGATGGAGATGACGCCGGGCGCCAAACCGCACTGCGGTACAAAGGCCGTGGTGGCGCCCTGGGCCAGATGGCGGACGCGGTTGGTGACGGCGACATCCTCCGTCACGTCATAATAATCAAGCCCGTGGGTGCGCGCGGCTTCGGCGATATGGACGTTGACGGCGAACGGTCCGGCGCCGACGACGGCCCCTTGGCCCTTCATCGCTTCGGCCAGGGCATGGGCATCGGTCGAATCGACCTGCCGCGTCGCAACGCCCGGCACATCGACGGCGGTGAGTGCGGCGGCGGAAATATCGCCGATCGTCACCTGATAGTCGCCGGTGCCTTGCAGCAGCGCTGCCATCGAGGTGCCGATGCGGCCCGCGCCGAGAATAAGAATTTTGTGCATGCCTGCCTCCTGTTCTGATGGCGGCAGTGTGCTGGCGGGGCGCGTCGGCGGACCACCCGGCGAAACGGCGAAAAAGCGAAAATGATCGGCGATTTGCCGGGTATGATCGACGAAATGCCGGGTATGCCGAAAAAGCCTGAGTCCGCCGCGCAAATCGCCCCTAAGCTAGCCCGCGCGTATGCTGCGGGTGAGCGGAATGCAGGTCTATCTGCCCATAGCCGAAATGTCGGTGAATATTCTGGTGCTGCTGGCCTTGGGCGGCGGCGTTGGTTTCATTTCCGGGCTGTTCGGCATCGGTGGCGGCTTTCTGATGACGCCGATCCTGATCTTTTTGGGGGTGCCGCCCGCGGTGGCCGTCGGCACCCAGGCCAATCAACTTGTCGGCGCCTCGCTGTCCGGCGTGCTCAGCCATTGGCAGCGCGGCGGCGTCGATACCCGCATGGGCGGGGTGATGCTGGGCGGCGGGGTCGTCGGGTCGGCGCTGGGCGTTTGGATTTTCGGGATCTTGCAGCGCTTGGGGCAGATTGATGCCGCGATCTCCATTCTCTACGTGCTGGTGCTCGGCTCGGTCGGCGGGTTGATGCTGGTGGAAAGCATCAAGGCCTATCGCGCCGCTAAGAACCCCGCCCCGGCGTTGCGGCGGCTGCATCAGCATTTGTGGATGCACGGGCTGCCGTGGAAACTGAAATTCCCGAAAAGCCGCCTCTATATCTCCGTCTTTGTGCCGCTCACCATCGGCTTTCTCGGCGGGGTGATCGTGGCGATCATGGGGGTGGGCGGCGGCTTCTTCATGATCCCGGCGATGGTCTATATCGTCGGCATGCCCGCCAGCGTGGTCGCCGGAACTTCGCTGTTCCAAATCATCTTCGTCACCGCGATTACGGCGCTGCTGCAAGCCGTCACCAACCAGACGGTTGATGTTTTCCTGGCGCTCATCCTACTGGTCGGCGGCATTATCGGTACGCAAATCGGCGTGCGTTTCGGCATGAACCTGCGGGGCGAACAGTCGCGCATGCTGATGTCGGCCCTCATTCTTGCGGTGGCGGTAAAGCTGTTCTTCGACCTGATCCTGACCCCCAGCGATCTCTATGGGCTAGAGGTGCTGCGGTGAGGCGCCTGCTGATCCTGCTGCTTCTCTGGCTGCCGACCGGCGCCCGCGCCCAAGCGGTGTTGGCGGATGTAACGCACCCGCTGGTCGCCATCACCACCGGCTTTTCGGGAACGGAAATCACCGTCTTCGGCATGGTGGACGAGTTTAACAGTGATGTGATTGTCATGCTGCGCGGCCCCGGCCAAACCCTTGGCCTGCGCCGCAAGGAACGCAATTTCGGTCTATGGTTGAATGGGGCGGAACAGCGCTTTACCCAGGTTCCGGGCTTCTATGGGCTGGCGGCCAGTAAGCCGGTGACGAGCCTCTTGTCGCTCGAAGACCTCAACCAGAACCGCATCGGCTTGACGGCCTTGCAGAATAGCCTTGAACCCGTTCGCGCGACCGATGCCCCGCGCGATCTCGATAGCGACCGGGCGGCAGTGATCGGCGAACTCGCCAAGCGCGGCTTGATCGTTCAGAAAAACGAGCCGATCCGCCTGCTGGGCGGGCGATTGTTCAAGGTCAGCTTCGCCCTGCCGTCGAATGTGCCGGTCGGCCCGTTTCAAGTGACGGTCTTCGCGGTCAAGGATCACCAGGTGATTGGCGCCTTGACGACGCCGCTGATCACCAGCCAGATCGGCCTTGCTGCTGATGTGCATGATTGGGCCTACTCACTGCCTTGGGCCTATGCGGTCGCCTCGCTCGGTCTTGCCGTGCTGATGGGCGGCCTTGGCTTCTGGGCGTTCCGTAACCGCTGATCAAGGGGGGCTTTATGCCGCGCGAGCATCGGATTTTCCTTGTCGTCGTTGACGATAGCCCGGAACTCAACACCGCCCTGCATTTCGCCTGCCTGCGCGCCCGCCATACTGGGGGGCATGTGGCCTTGCTCTATGTGATGGAGCCGGTGGTCGGCCAGCAGTGGCTTTCGATCGAACATCTGATCCGCGCCGAAAAGCGCGAGCAGGCCGAACAGGTGTTGCAGCGCTTAGGCGGCGAGGCGCTCGACTGGTCCGGGCGGATTCCGGCGCTCTATATTCGTGAGGGCGACCGGCGGGAGGAGCTGCTGCGGCTGATCGAGGAGGATCAGTCGATCTCCATCCTCGTTCTCGGCGCGGGGACGGGATCGGAAGGGCCGGGGCCTTTGGTGTCCCACGTCGCGGGCCGGGTTGCCGGGCGCCTGCGCGTGCCGATTACGATTGTGCCGGGGGCGCTGACCGACGCGCAATTAGCGCTTTTGGCCTAACCCCGCCGCCGGGGCGGGCGGATCAGTTCCGACAGTTCCGGCGTAAACACCCGTTTGGCGGGCTCGCTCTCTGCGCCCAGCCCCGCCACCAGCCGTCGATTGGCGGGGCTATCGGGGATAACGATGCCGCCCGGTTGGATTTCCACCGGAACGCCGCGCGCCCCGAGGTGCCACGCCAAACGGGCGGTGACGGCGGCTTCGGCATTGCTGACCAGTAGCACCCGTTCCGGCACCATCCGCACGAGATAATGGGTGCCCGTTTCGGTGACCAGCGCGTCGCCGTCGCCGAGCAATTGATCGCGCGGTACCGTCACCACCAGGGTATCGGCGCCCAGTTTCAGCCGCTGGCGCCCGTGCCGCTGCTTATGGGTAACGGACACCACGCCCGCCGCCGCCGCCAGCGCCCAGGTGCCGCTCAATTTGATCTGCTGGATCGGAACAAGTGCCATGCGGGCAGAGTATGAATCCGCGCTTTTTCCTGCAAGCCCCTTGCCCCGCCTCGCCGGGTGCGGCACCTATGTCGCACAGGAATTGCGGATGAAAATGATGGCCGATCACCATTCCCCGCCGGGGCGCTATAATCTTCTTCTCGTCTGGATCTTAGGATCGGCGCTCTGGGTCGCGCTGATGCTGATCTATACCGCCTATACGCGCCCGGCGCCCAGCTTTGCCGTCATGGGGCCGTTGACGGTGGGCGTGCCGCTGGCGGCTTTAATTTGCGGCCTTGCCGCCCGATATGTGACCCGACACCGCCGTTAACCAAGCGAGACTTTCGATGCTGCAACTTCCCGTCACCATTCTTACCGGCTTTTTGGGCGCGGGTAAGACTACGCTGCTGAACCGGATTCTGACCGAACCGCACGGCAAGAAATATGCTGTAGTGATCAATGAGTTCGCCGAACTGGGGATCGACGATCAATTGGTTGTCCAGTCCGACGAAGAAGTGTTCGAGATGAACAACGGCTGCATTTGCTGCACCGTGCGCGGCGATTTGATCCGCATTATCGGCGGGCTAACGCGGCGCGGGCGGGAGTTTGACGGCATCATCGTCGAAACCACCGGCATGGCCGACCCGGCCCCGGTCGCGCAGACCTTCTTCGTCGATGCCGAGGTGAAGGAGGCCGCGAAGCTCGACGCCATCGTGACCGTGGTCGATGCCAAGCATTTCTTTGATCACGTCGATGATGGGCACGAGGTGGTGGAGCAGATCGCCTTTGCCGATGTGCTGCTGCTGAACAAGGTCGATCTCGTGTCGCCGGAGGATTTGGCGAAGGTCGAGGCGCGTATCCGCAAGATCAACGCCTTCGCGCCGCTGCATCATACCAAGAACAGCGAAATCGACCTGAAGCTGATCCTCAATCGCGGCGCTTTCGACCTCAATCGCATTCTGGAACAGGAACCGCATTTCCTGGAGCATCACCACCATCATCACGAGGATGATGTGGTGTCGGTCGGCATCACCACCGAAAAACCCATCGACCCCGATAAATTCGAAGCCTGGATCGGCACACTGCTGCGCCTGAAGGGCCAGGATATTTTCCGTTCCAAGGGGATTCTGAACGTCGCCGGGTCCAACCGCCGCTTTGTCTTCCAGGGCGTTCACATGCAGATGAACCATTCCTGGGGCAACCCGTGGCGGGGGCGCGATACGCGCGATAGCCGCATCGTCTTCATCGGGCGCGACCTTGACGCCGACGCCCTGCGCGAAGGGTTCCTGAACTGCGCGCAAGGGGTGACAGTGTGACGAGTTCGGCGGCGATCCTCGATTTCTGGTTCGGCCCTGCGGAGCCGCAGGCTTTTCGCGCCGAATGGTTCGAAAAGAACCCGGAGTTCGATCAGGAAATCGCCCGCCGGTTTCAAATCGAGATCGGCCAGGCGCTGACGGGCGGCTTGGCCGCCTGGGAGGATGCCCCCCGCTCGGCCCTGGCGCTGATCCTGTTGCTCGACCAGTTCCCGCGCAATGCGTACCGCAACACCCCGCGCGCCTTTTCCGGCGATCCACGCGGGCAGCAGGTGGCGTTGCTGGGGCTGGAGCGCGGCTATGATCGCAAGCTGACACCGCTGGAGCGGTTCTTTTTCTACCTACCGTTCGAACATGCTGAAGATCTTGGCTTGCAAGAAAAATGCGTAGAATTGATGCTCGGTCTTGAGACCGAATCCTCGCAGATCGCGGCCGCCAAGGCTGCGGACTATGCCGAAAAACACCGGGCCATTATCGCCCGCTTCGGCCGTTTCCCGCACCGGAACGATATTCTGGGGCGGGAGAGCACGCTGGAAGAAATTGAGTTTCTACAAGAACCGGGATCGTCCTTCTGATGCAAAACGCCTCGCGCACCAATTGGAAATTCGATGGCTATCTGACCCGCGCTACGGTGGCCTGGGACTGCACGGAAGGCGCTTTCGGTCAGGCAAACGGCAAGCTGCGCCGCATTCCCTTCGCCACGGTCGATCAGCAGGTATCGAGCGAAACCCAGGTGCATAAGGGCGGGTTGACGGCCCTGGTCGCGCATCCTGAGGGCGGTTACGTTAGTGGTGGGGAAGATGGGCGGATTATGCGCATTCCCACCGAGGGCGAGCCGGTGGAATGGGCCAAGCACCCCCATCAATGGATCGAGGTGATGGCCGCGTTCCCGGACGGGCGCATCGCCTATGCGCTGGGCAAGCAGGTTATCCTGCTCGATGCCTCCGGTACGGAAACCGCGCGCTTGGGGCCGCACGACAGCACCGTGATGGATATCGCCGTGCATGGCGATAAGCTGGTTGCCTGCCATTATAACGGCGCGACGCTTTGGGCGCTCGACGGGTCGGCGGAGCCGCGCAAGCTGGTGTGGAAAGGCTCGCATCTCGCCGTCGCCATCAACCCGGAAGGCACCATCGTCGCCACCTCTACTCAGGAAGGCGATGTCCACGGCTGGCGGCTGGATGAAAAGCGCGAGATGCGCATGTCCGGCTATCAGAGCAAGGTGAAATCCCTGGCCTTTTCCGCCGATGGGCAGTGGCTCTGCACCTCCGGCGCTGACGTGATGGTGGCGTGGCCGTTCGACGGGCCAGGGCCGGAAGGCCGGGCGCCCTTGGAACTGGTGGAAATCCGCAACGTCATGGTCACGCGCGTTGCCGCCCATCCCATTAGCCATTTCGTCGCCTGCGGGTTCGAAGATGGCACGCTCGCCATGGTCGATCTCAAGACCCAGGCGGGCGGCAAGGTGCAGGTCACGAAGCGCGGCCCGGTGACCTGCCTTGCCTGGGCGCGCAACGGCAATCATTTGATCGCCGGGGCCGACGATGGCCGGGCGATCGTCTTCTCCGTGCCAGGACCGCAAGCATGAGCCTGCTTCCCGTTACCCTCCTCACCGGCTTTCTCGGGTCGGGGAAAACGACGCTGCTCAACCGGCTGCTGCGCGATCCGGCGTTGAAGAATACGCTGGTGCTGATCAATGAGTTCGGCGAAATCGGCCTCGACCATCATTTGATCGAAAAAATCGAGGAAGAGGCGGGGCAGCAGCGGGTGCTGATGGCCTCCGGCTGCCTGTGCTGCACGATCCAGTCCGACCTGTCGAAAACCCTGCGCCAGATGGCCATCGACCGGGTGCGCGGCACGGTGCCGGAGTTCGAGCGCGTGGTGATCGAAACCACCGGTCTTGCTGATCCGGCGCCGATCCTGCACACGCTGATGCAAGATCCGCTGGTGGCGGCCCATTACCGGCTCGACGGCGTGGTGACCACCGTGGATGCCGTGGTCGGCGATCAAACCCTGACCGCCCAGCCGGAAGCACTGAAACAGGCCGCCGTTGCCGACCGTCTCGTGCTGACCAAGCAGGATATTGCCGATCCAGCGGCGGTTGCCGCGCTGAAAGCCCGGCTGCACGCCCTCAATCCCGCAGCGCCGATCCTGCCAGCCGATGTTTCGGCGGCAGAGCTTTTGGAAAGCGGTCTGTGGAACCCCGCGACCAAAAGCCTCGACGTGCGCCGCTGGCTGCAGGCGGAAGCCTATGAGGATCATGGGCACGATCATCATCATGACCATGATCATGGGCATGACCACGGGCATCATCATCACCACCATGACATCAACCGCCATGACGACCGCATCGCCGCCCATTGCCTAACATTGGACGCGCCCGTGCCGTGGGAAGCGGTGACCCTCTGGCTGCAATCCCTGACCGCCTATCGCGGCGAGGATATTCTGCGCTTGAAGGCGATCCTCAACGTTCGGGGGCAGGAGACGCCCCTGGTGCTCCACGGCGTCCAACACCTGCTGCATCCGCCGGTGCCGCTCCCCGCTTGGCCGGACGACGACCGCCGCAGCCGCATCGTGCTGATCACGCGCGATATTGGACGGGAGTTGCTGGAAAAATCGCTGAAGCAATTGACCGAGGTGGTGGGCTAGGGGGCGCATGATTCCAGATCAGAGAGGCCTGCATCATGAGCGCTGCGGTTGCCCGTATTCTTGACGACCTTCGCACCCGGGGCGGCCTTCAGGGTAAGGATATTGCCAATATCGTCGATGTTTCGACGGCGACTGTCTCCCGTTGGTCGCATGGGACTGGTACGCCCAATCTGCACACGCAAACGGTGATCGCCGATCTCCGGTATGTGGTCGAGCGGCTGTCGGATTTTTATACTGCCGACGAAGCCCGCCTGTGGTTACACGCAAGGCACCCGATGCTGAACGGCGAGCGGGCGATTGATCTGATCACTGCGGATCGGACCGAGGAGGTGTTAAGCGTCATCGAACGGTTAGAGGCGGGGGCCTACGTCTGACCATCCCATGACGAACCGTAAGGCGCGCGATCTCGACCTTCTTGATGCCCTGGATGCTCAACCCGGCGTCGCCTTCGAGGGGGATGCCTGGCGCATCGTCCGGGAAGGGCGGGATGGTCTCGAAGGGGCCTCCGCCCGTGGCCGTTGGGATCCCGGCCACTTCGATGTGCTCTACACGTCCTTGGCCTCTTTTTAGATCGGCTTAGCCCAGGTGATCTAGACGTCCAAACCTCGGAGCCGGTGGATTGGACGGCTTGGCGGTCGGCGGCATCCCCCTAACCCCGCCGCGCCAGCACTAGCGCTGCTAGGATCACGGCGCCGCCGAGCGCCTGATCGAGGCCGGGGGTTTCGCCATAGACCGCCCAGCCGCTCAGCATCGCTACCACCGGCCCCGCCAGCAGCATCAGACTACCGGAGGCGGCGGGCAGGCGGGCGAGGGTGATGAGGGTCAGGCCCTGGCCCATCGTCTGCGAAATCAGCCCGAGGCCGAGGACGGCGGCCCAACCGCTCGCGCTGTGCGGGAAGGTCACGCCGCCCCGGAAGGCGGCCAGCACCAGCGCGGCGGCGACCGAGCCAAAGCTGGTCCACAGGATCACCGTCCAATCACTCACCGCCCCCGCCAACCGCCGCGTGAGCAGCAGATAGAGCGTGTAAAACAGGCAGGCGATGAGGGCGAGGCCGTCGCCCCAAGCGATCGTCCCGGCCTTATGGGGAAAGCCGGTCATAATGGCGGCGCCCAGCAGGGCAACGGCCAGGGCGATCAGCGCGCGGCGGGCAGGCTTTTCCCCGAACAGCGCCCAGGCCCCCAGGGCGACCAGCAGCGGCGAGAGATTCGCGAGAAAGGTCGCATTGGCAATCGCCGTGTGCATCAGGGCGAAGTGATAGGTGGTGAGGTCGGCGGCAAAGGCGATGCCCGCCCCCAGCAGGAGGCTGGCGGCCTTCACCCCCGGCTTCAGGCCAACTTTCCCGCGCGGCAAGAATAGGGCAATCCCCACCCAGGCCAGCAGCGAGAGCGATAGGCGCCAGAAAGCGCTATCCGCCGGGCCGACATCGACCTGCCGCACCATCAGCGGCCCAACGCCGATGGCGACCTGGGCGAGCATCAGAAGAAGAAAACACTGCGTCCGGCTCATGCCGCCTCGCGTTGTCATCGATAGGGTTAGGCTGGGGCTGGTCATCGTGCGTTTCCCCCAAGGAAAGGTCTAGCCACAGCATGCGGGCGCGTCTAGCATAGATCAAAGCAATAGAATGGATAATTTCATCAGGTTTTGTGATGCGACCGACCCTCGATATCGATTTGCTGCGCTGCTTCGTCGCCACCGTCGATCACGCTAGTCTCACGCTGGCGGGGGACAAGCTTGGGCGCAGCCAGCCTGCTGTGACGGCGCAGATCAAACGGCTGGAAGAGATGCTGGGGCGGCGGTTGTTAACGCGCGGGCGCAATGGTGCCCATCCGACCGAAGACGGTGTGCGTTTGCTCGGCCATGCGCGCCGGTTGCTGCGCGACCATGATGCGGCGGTCGATGATCTGCTTGCCATCGGCGCGGAAGGCTTGATCCGCTTCGGCGTGCCCGACGATTACGAAGGCCCGTTCGTCACCCCGTTGGTGGCGGAATTTACCCGCGCTCAGCCGCGCGTGGCGCTGGAAGTGCATTGTGCCTGCAGTCAGGTTTTGCGCGCGCGGCTCGCCGTCGATCAGCTCGATCTTGTGCTGTGTACCCGCCTGCCCGGCGCGGCGGAGGGGCAGTTGATCCGACGCGAACCCTTGCAATGGGTAGGGGCGGCGGATCATCGGTTGGAAGACCGGCGCCCGCTGCCGCTCGCCCTTTTCACCGAAGATTGCGCCTTCCGCCCCCATGCCTTCGAAGCCTTGGACCGCGCGGGCATTCCTTGGCGGATCGCCTATACCGGCTCCAGCTTTGCAGGCATCCTCTCGGCGGTCAGTGCCGGTCTGGCCGTGACGGTACTGGCGCGCGGCACCATCCCGTCCGGCTTCCGGCTGCTGGGGGAGGCAGAGGGGCTACCGCCCTTGCCAGAAACCGACATCGCCCTTTATCAGCGCGATAATCTCAGCCCCGCCGCCCGGCTGTTCGCCCGCCATGTCATCGGTGGCCTGGGGGTAGAGGCGGCCCAGGCTTAGCAGGACCAATCCAGCCGTTGGCCAATCATGGCTTCGACCCGATCCGTCAACCCGGCAAAGCGCTCGGTGAGGAAAGCGTCGCAGGCCGGGTCGTAGGGCGCATAGGCGGGCGCCCGGTTCGCGTCGGGGATCGTGTCGCCGAACCCGTTGGGGGAAATGTCCAGAAACGCGGCGAGTTTTTCCCGCGTCGCCTGCGGCTGATTTTTCACCTCTGCAAGGCTCAGAAAGAGAAACTGATCGCGGGGAAATAAGCTGAGATAGCGATCAATCTGAAGGTCGAACAAGGACGACCGAACATACATGAAATTATAAAAATAATGTCGGCAGGTCTGGAAGAATGCGGGCGAGGCGAAGCGATCATCTTCCGCGAACAGCGCGTCGGCAAAACTCTCCGAAAGTTCTATGGGCTGCCCGTCGGCGTGCTGGGCGCGGCGCATGTGCTGATAGAGCGAATAGGCCCGCCGCTTGGGATCGCGCAAAATCACGATAAACCTCGCCTGCGGAAACAGGCCCTTTAAAATCGGCGGCGTCTCGGGGTTGGAAAAATACACATGGGATGCATCGACCCGATAGCGCGTATCAGCATGAAAAAGCGAAAAATAAGTAATCGGGTCCGCGATCACCTGGAAATAACTGCAAAAGAAACTCGGCTCTTTGGGGGTGCAGGCATGAATATCCGGGTGACACCCGAGCAAGTGATGCAGGGAGGTTGTGCCACATTTGCCCGCGCCGAGCAGAAACAGGTTGGGGTACATGGTCGGGCGCGCCTAAGTTGAGGGCAAGGAGGAGGCAGCGTAAGCCCGTTCCCGCCCGGTGTCATCGGTTGGCGCGGATTGGTCCGGCATCGCCTGGGTTGCCGCTTCCGCCTTCAGCCAAGTGCGGAATGGGTCCAGGCCCGCCGCCGCGTGCCGCCGGGTTTTCAGGCGATACTCGAAGCCGCTGCGCGTAAAGCCCAGCGGGGCAACCAGCCGCCCGCTCCCGATATCGGTGGCGACAAGATGCCAAGGCGCAAGACAGAGGCCCAGGCCCGCCCCAGCAGCTTCCAGCGTGAAATAATAATGCTCGTACCACGCCCCCGCCGGGGGGGCGGGCGTCCACCCGGTCCAGGCGTCGGGCCGGGTTTTTGTGTGCAGCAGGGGAACCTGGGTTAGGTCTTCGGTGCCGGTGATGGTAGCGCAGAGGGCAGGGGTGCCGACCGGCCCCAGCCATTCGGGGAAGAGCCGCTCCTCCCCCGTCGCCAACGGCCCTTCCGGCACGATGGTGATCACGGCATCGAAGCGGTCGCGTTCGGGCTCGACCGGCCCTTCTGCCGCGCGCAGTCGCACGTCGATGCCGGGGAACTGCGCGGTAAAACGATAGAGGCGCGGGATCAACCAGCGCATCAGAAACGTGCTGAGGCAGGAAACATCCAGCACAGCGGCCTGTACCGCGCGGGCGGCTTGGGTTGCGGCTTCGATCCCATCGAAAGCATCGGCGAGCCGGGGGGCAAGGGTGCGGCCCGCCTCGGTCAACCGGGGTTTGCTTTTCGGCCCCTCGAACAGCGGGACGCCCAGAACCTCTTCCAGCAACCGCACCTGACGGCTGACCGCACCGGGGGTGACGTGCAGTTCCTCGGCGGCAGCGGTCATGCGACCGTGGCGGGCAGCGGCTTCGAAGGCGCGCAGGGCGGTGAGGGGCGGCAGGTCGCGTTTCATATGTGAGATTTAAGCATAATCATTTGCCGAAAGGATCGTTTTCTTTCCCTGCGTCTGGCGGCGCAGGATGGCGCAGTTTTTGACGATTGGGAGAGAAGTGATGCCTTTTATTCGTACCGCCGTTAAAGCCGGAACCAGCGCCGATCTCAAAAAAAAGATCGTCATGGGGATTCATCAAGCCCTGATTGATGCCATCGGCATGCCTGCGGACGAGCTGTTCAATCTGGTCAGCGACTACGCCGAGGCCGATTACTTTTACGACCGTAACTTCAACGGCATCGCCCGATCCGACGCGGCTGTTGTCGTCGAAATCACCCTGCGGCGCGGGCGCAGCGATGCGATGAAGCGCGACCTTTACGCCCGTATCGCCGCCAATCTTCAGCGCGACGCGGGCGTGTCCCCCAAGGATGTCTTCATCTTCTGTCACGAGAATGATTATTCCGACTGGTCGGTCGGCAATGGCGTTTTCGCGATGGCCCTACAGCAGCAGCGCGGGGGGGATTAGCCCCCGCTAACCCACGCCCGTCCGACTGCGGTAGGCAAGGGCTTCGGCGATATCGAGGCGGCTGACCTGCCCGCGCCCTGCGAGATCGGCCAGCGTGCGGGCAACGCGCAGAACGCGGTGATAGCCGCGGGCTGACAGGCGCAGCCGGTCGGCGGCCTCCGTCAGCAGGCTCTGTCCGGCGGCGTCCGGGCGGGCGATGGCGGTCAGCAGGTCGCCATCGGCCTCGGCATTGGTGGCGATACTCATGCCGGTGAAACGCTGCGCCTGCACCGCGCGGGCGGTGGCGACGCGGGCGGCCACGACGGCGCTATCCTCTTTCGCGGGTGGTCCGGCGAGGTCTTGCGCAGAAACGGCGGCAACCTCCACATGCAGATCGATACGGTCGAGCAGCGGGCCAGAGATTTTGGCCTGATAGTCCACAGCGCAACGTGGGGCCTTGCCGCAGGTGCGCGCCGGATCGGTCAGAAAACCGCAGCGGCAGGGGTTCATCGCTGCCACCAACTGTACCCGCGCTGGATAGGTCACATGGGCATTGGCGCGCGCGACGGTCACACGCCCCGTTTCCAGCGGCTGACGCAGGGATTCCAGCGTTGCCCGGGCAAATTCCGGCAGTTCGTCGAGGAACAATACGCCGTGATGTGCCAGGCTGATTTCCCCCGGACGGGCGCGATGCCCGCCGCCGACGAGCGATGCGAGCGAGGCCGAATGATGCGGGTCACGGAATGGGCGCTGGCGCGTCAACTTGCCGTCCGCGAGCTGCCCGGCGACCGATTGGATCATCGCGACGCTCAGGGCCTCGCGCGGCGACAGCGGCGGCAACAGGCCCGGCAGGCGCTGCGCTAGCATGGATTTACCCGATCCAGGCGGCCCGACCATCAGCAGATTATGCCCGCCCGCCGCTGCAATCTCTAAGGCACGCTTGGCGCTTTCTTGGCCTTTGACATCGATCAGATCGAGCGGGCGGCGCGGGTCTTCCGCTAATTCGGCGCGCGGGCGCGGCAACAGTGCCGTGCCCTTCATATGGTTGATCAGGTCCATCAGGCTGGCGGGCGCCAGCACCGGCAGATCGGGGCTGGCCCAGGCGGCTTCCCCGCCACAGGGCGCCGGGCAGAGGATGCCAAGATCACGCTCCACCGCCCCGAACGCAGCAGCGAGCACGCCGGAGACGGGGGCGAGTGTGCCGTCCAGCCCCAATTCCCCCAGCATTAGAAAGGCGGCTACCTCGTCGGCGGGCAGAATGCCCATCGTCACCAGCAGGGCAACGGCGATGGGCAGGTCGAAATGGCTGCCCTCCTTCAACACGTCGGCGGGGGCGAGGTTCACCGTGATGCGTTTGGCGGGGAGAGCCAAGCCGAGGGCGGCGAGGGCGGAGCGCACCCGTTCCCGGCTTTCCGCCACCGCCTTATCGGGCAGGCCAACGATGGTGAAGGCGACCAAACCGCCCGTCATCGCCACCTGCACATCCACGTCGATCACTTCGATGCCGGAGAAAGCGACGGTTTTAACGCGGGCAATCGGCGAAACGGACATCGGCCCTGCATCTTAAAGGGGAGCGTGCTGAACGATACTGCACGCGCCGCTGCCTGTCATGGGCGATTCCAAATTCTAATTGATAAAATGATCATTCTAGTTATTAATCTCGCCAGAGGAGGCGAGACAATGGCCCGTTACCGGAACCCTGAGATTTATGCCGCCCAGCAGACCAGCATTCTAAGGGCCGCCGAACGGTGTATCCGTCGCTACGGTTTCGAGGGAACGGCTATCGCCGCCCTGTGTGCCGAAGCGGGGATCAGCGCTGGACGTCTCTACCACTACTTCCCATCGAAGGCCGCCATCATCGCGGCCTTGATCGCCGAGGCTCAGGCAGAGGCGCTTGCATCACTCGATCCGCTCGCGACGGCGGCGATAACGCCCGCCGCCCTAATAGCGGCAGTCGAAGCGGCCGCCTTAGGGGTTGCCGACCCCGACTATGCCGCCGTCGCGCTCGAAATCGCGGCTTCCGCCGCCCGCGACGCAACGATTGCGGCGGCTCTCGCCGCCCATGAACGGGCGGTCGCGGCGGCATGGCAAGCAGCGATTGAGCGCGGGCAATCAGGCGGCCTCTTTCCCGCGCATCTCCCGGCAGATGCTCTGGCAGAAGCCATTGCGCTGGTGCTCGATGGTATCCTGGGATGCCGTATTTCCAAGCCCGACTTAACCGATGCCGCCATTCGCCAGCGGGTCCGTTTTGTCCTAACCCCACTGTTGGAGCACGCCGCCCGATGATCCGTCGCGATTATGCCGATGCGCTGCGCGGTTTTGCCTTGATCGGCATTTGCATTGTCAATGTGCCGTTTATGGCCTGGGGGTTGCTGCCATTCCCCGAGCCTGCGTCCTTCTGGGACAGCGTGGCGCGCGCGCTGACTGTCGGGGCGTTCGAGGCGAAATTCTTTATCCTCTTCTCCTTCCTTTTTGGCTTCGGTCTGGCGTTGCAAGCGCGCGCTGAAGCGGCGGGGACGCTGCCAACGGGCGCCTATCCGCGCCGTCTCTGGGGGTTGCTAATTCTCGGAATAGCCCACGGGAGTCTGCTCTTTCCGGGGGATATTCTGACCGGCTATGCCCTTCTCGGGGCGATTGTCTGGCGGCTTCGCGCTGCGTCGGAGGCGGTCTTGCGGCGTACCGCTTTCATGGGATGGTTGTTCGCCCTGCCCGCCTTTGGGGTGCTTGATTGGTTGAGCCAGACCGGCGGGGTACCGACCCCCGAAGACGCGGCCACCCTTCTTGCGGCGTATCGGGGCGGATGGGGCGACATTCTGACCCAGCGCGTTGCCGATTGGGGATTGGTCGCCCTCCTGGTTCTTCCGCTCTACAATGGGCCGATGGCCCTCGCCGCTTTTGCTCTGGGGGTCATTGCCGGGCGGAAAAATCTTCTGGCTGACCCGTCCAGTGTCCAAGATTTCTGTCGGCGATACGGCGCGGTGGTGTGGGGCGGTGCCGTTGTTGGAAACGGTATTGCCGTCGCCGGGCTTTTGCTTGGTGCCGACCGCCTGCCGATTTCATTACCAGCCCTCGCCCTTGGCGGCCCATGCTTAGCCCTCCTCTATGCGGGGGGACTAGCGCGGTTGTCCGGCACTTGGGTTTATCGCCGTCTGGCAAAAGCCGGGCAGGTATCGCTTAGCCTCTATCTCGGCCAGTCACTCGCAGTGAATGGGGTGATCCACGGTTTCGATCTGTTTGCCCGCCTAAGTCCAGCGGTCTGTCTCATTTTAGCGGTCGCCGTGGCGACCGGGTTAATCCTGCTCGCCGGGCCGTGGCTCAGCGCCTTTCGGTACGGCCCTGCCGAGTGGCTGCTGCGCTGCTGGACTTACCGCGCATGGCTTCCGTTCCGGCGATAGGTTATGCCCGGTCGCGCTCGATATCCGGTAGCAGCACCGTCAGCAGCCCCATCGCAGGCAGGAAGGCGCAGACCTGGAAGACGGTCGTAATGCTGGTCCAATCGGCCAAGACGCCCAAGGCTGCCGCCCCGATCCCGGCGATACCGAAGGCAAAGCCAAAGAATAGGCCCGACACCATGCCGACGCGGCCCGGAATTAAATCCTGGGCATAGGCGATGATCGCAGAAAAAGCCGAAGCTAGGACGAGGCCGATGAGGATGCTCAGGCCGATGGTCACTTCCAAGGGGGCATAGGGCAGGGCCAGGGTGAACGGCAGCACCCCTAGGATGGACCCCCAGATGACCTTGCGCCGCCCGATACGGTCTCCCACCGGCCCGCCGATCATCGTGCCGGCGGCCACGGCGGCGAAGAACAGAAACTGGCAGATTTGCGCCGTTTGGGCGGGGAGGCCGAAGCGGTCGATTAGGTAGAAATTGTAATAGCCGGTGAAAGCCGCCGTATAGAAATATTTCGACAGCAGCAGCGCCATTAGCACGAGCACCGCCCCCGTCACCCGGGCGCGCGATAGGGTGAGTGCCCGTTCGGCGGCTTCGGTCCGGCGCTGGCGGCGTAAGGTCTCGCCATGACGCTGATACCAGCGCCCGAGGCCGGTCAGCAGCAAGATCCCAACGAATGCGCCGCCCGCCAGCAGGCTCAACTGGCGCTGACCATAAGGCAGGATCAGGAAGGCCGCGACCAGCGGCCCGAGGGCAGAGCCAAGATTGCCGCCGACTTGGAACAGCGACTGCGCAAAACCATGCCGCCCGCCCGACGCGAGCCGCGCGAGGCGCGAGGCTTCGGGGTGAAAGATAGACGAGCCCATCCCCAGCACTGCGGCGCCGATTAGCAGCACCGTATAGCTGGGGGCAAGGCCGAGGATCATCATGCCCGTGCAGGAAAACCCCATCCCGACCGGCAGCGAATAGGGCTTGGGGTTTTTATCGGTGAACCAGCCGATGGCGGGCTGAAAAATACAGGCGGTCATTTGATAGACCAAGGTCAGCAGGCCCAATTGCGAAAACGACAGCAGAAATTCGCTTTTCAGCACCGGGAAACTGGCTTGCAGCAGCGCTTGCGTCACATCATTGATGAAATGCGCCACGCTAACGACTGCCAAGACCGGCATTAGCGTCGGCACCGTCTGCGGGCTGGCGGAAATCTGGGTCATTCTCGGTCCTTCCGTCGCGGGAACCTCTCTGCTACGCCAGTCTTGCCGTGCCCGCCACTCCCGGCAGGCCGATTTCTTACGCGATTGGGCCAGGATGGTTAGAAACACCTCGATTACCCCGATCATCGACACGCCGCGCCCAATCGTTGCCCTGGGGAACGATTACCCGGATGGGCATCTCATTCCGCCCCATACGCACGCCCGCGGCCAAGTGCTCTATGGGTTTTCTGGTGTGGTGATGGTGACCACGCCGACCGGCACCCTGGTGATGCCGCCGCAGCGCGGCCTGTGGATTCCGGCGGGGGAGGTCCATAGCGTGCGGATGGTGGGGGCGGTGCGCATGCGCAGCGTCTATATCGACCCCGCCGCCATCCCCGATATGCCGGGGGCCTGTCAGGTCTTGGCGATTTCGCCGTTGCTGCGCCATCTGTTGGCGGCCGCCGTGGATATTCCGTTGGATTATGACCTGGCGGGCCGCGACGGCGCCTTGGTGGCGCTGCTATTGCACGAACTGCCGCGCATGGCGTCTTTGCCGCTGGCCTTACCCTTCCCGGCCCATGCCGGGCTGGCCGCCCGCTGCCAAGCGTTTCTGGCGGAACCCGATTCGCAGGAAACCATCGATGGATGGGCGGCGGCCCTGCACATGAGCCGCCGCGCCTTTACCCGCCTGTTTCGGCAAGAAACCGGTTTGAGTTTCGTTGAATGGCGGCAACAGGCCTGCCTTTTGGCCGCCTTACCGAGGCTGGTGAGCGGGGAGCCGGTCACGACGGTCGCGCTCGACCTCGGGTACCGCAACCCCGCTTCTTTTACGACGATGTTCCGCCGCAGCTTCGGTTTTCCGCCGCGGGAATTGGGGCTGATGGGGGGTTAGGCCCGCATCATCCGCCGGGCAGCTTCGGCGAGGAAGCCCGACCGGGTATGGCCGCTATCGGCCGCCGCCGCGTCGATTTCCGCCAAAAGGTTTTTATCGACGGTGATATTTACGCGCACCGCCGGGGCCTTTGGCGGGCGGGCGGTTACGAGCATCAGGACCGCCTGCGCCGGGGCGCTGGAGAGATGGGCGGCCAGCGCCTGCGGCGACGGGGCGGCAATCCCATCCTGGGTGAAGCCTTCGAGATGCAGGGTCAAGGCCGCTTCGGCCTGAGCCAGCGCCTCTTCCTCCGTCTCGCCGATGGCAAGGCAGCCGGGCAGGTCGGGAAAGCTCACAACCAGGGCATCGCCCGGTTCGGCGGGACGGTGCAACCACGCAGGATAACGGGCCATGACTTAAGCTTCCTTCGTCGGCAAACCGCAGTAAACCAGCAGACCATCTGCCACCGAGGGCGGCAGCGTTGCCTTTCCGAGCGGTAGCGTCACGCGGCGCCCGCTGCCCGCATGCCGCCATTGCCCGAACCCATCGCGGCGGGTGACTTCGACCCACCCTGCCGCCTCTAGGCTTTTCACCAGCTTACGCAGTTTTGCCATGACATCCTCAATAGGTGAGAACGGGACCGAAATTCGCTGGAATGGCCTGATCGAAACTCCGTCCCATCTGATCGACGAGATCGTTGACAAGCTCCGCCCAAACGGCGCGGCGTTCGTCGTAGGTTGCGCGTTCTTTGACCGTGCGGCTCGCGTCCTGACGGACGGCGATCTGGCGGTCGCGGAAACCGGTCGCATTGCGGATTTCGAGATCGGCTTCCAAAATAGCGTCGTAGCGGAAGGCGGGATCGTCGGCGACGAGGCCGCGAATGCCGCCCGGGGTGGCCAAGGCCACTTCGATGATGCTAGCGCGGCGGATGATGAAGCGGGCAGTGACGCCCGGCGTTTGCGCCCCCTTGGCGATCAGCTTTTGCCGCGCCCAAACTTCTGCCGCCTGGGTCGGCGTCGGCGATAGAGCATGATCGATATTCGGCGCGGCGCGGGGCGCGACATAGGCCACCTCGACCTCCAGCCGGTCAACCAGCAGGTTCCAGACTTGCCCCTGCGGCAGGGTTGGTGCGGGCATTGGCTTTGCCGGATCGGCGCAGCCTGCAAGGCTGCCAAGGGTGGCAGCAGCAAGCAAAAGACCCCCGCCCTGAACGAGCATGCGACGGCGTGTGACGATGGGAGTAATCACAGTTTCCTTCGACCTTTGGCAAAATATCCGCACCCGCCTGAGGCCAGAGTGCCAGGGCGATGAAAGCGGCTCAAGCGCAATAGAATGACGGATTTTTGACAGTCCGTCGACGCGGTTGTGCTGTTAGGCCGGATCGGGCAAGGGTAGCGGTGGGACGGGAACCAGCCGGGACGGGCCGAGCAGCAGCCATCCGTCCTGCACGGTGACCGGAACAGACAGGCTAGGTTGGCCGGTTTGTGGATCGGTCGTTGCAACCGCCGATAGCAGCAGCCGGGCGAGACGTCCATCCCGTTCTGTAACAAGACCAACGGCGATCAGTCGGTCGATCCCCTCGACGAAGCCGCGGACTTTGGCCGTGCCCGCCGCCAGCGGTCGCATCAAACGGTCGAGCGTCAGCGTCCCTTCGCCCTCCAGCGCGAAGCCGCCCAGGGCGAGCGATAGAGGGCGTATTTCCACCGTACCGCCTGCGTCGCGCCAGTCGGCAAAGGCCGATCCGGTCACCGCAGCCGGGGCATCGCCCATCACGGTCAGCCCGACCGAGGCCGTCAGCGGTTCGGCCAAGAGGGGCGTGACCTGCGGCGCCGTAAAACGCTCGAGCATCAGGCTGCCTTGGACCGTCGCGACCAGATGATCACGCCCGCGCGCGCCCAAATCCTGAAGATCGAGCGCGAGGCGTTCGGCCCGCAGAATAATAGGATGCGGGGTTTCCAGCGTCAGCAGCGGTTGGGCGAGCGTTACGGTCAGCCGCCCACCGGCGCGGGGACCGGTCAGGCGGATTTCCCCATCCTCCAATCGCAACCGCCCGGTCAGGGGACCGTGGGGGGTGGCGAGTTTCAGGGTCGAGTCTTGCGGTAGGCCCACGCTGGTGCTGTTGGGGCGCAGCGGGCTCCAGGTCAAGGTCACCCGGTCGCCGCGCCAGGCGAGATCGCCGCGCGGGCCGGGGCGCAGGATCTGCACCTCGGTTAGTTCGGTTTCGACCGCTAAGGGAAAACCGCCCGTATCGCCGACGCGATAGGCGATCTGCCAGCCTTGGGCGCGTAAGGCATCGGCTTCGGCAGCCAGCGTATCGAGCACGCGGCCCCGCGCCATCCCCCAGAACAGCGCCATCCCCGCCGCCAGCAGCAGGAGAAGGGCAAGGGCGATAACACCCGGGCGGCGCAGCAACGGTCGTAAGGTCATGCGTCCCCGCAGGACAAACCCCAAATCCTCGCCCCATAGGTCTGGGGTGATGCCGGACCTTGGAAGCATTTTGGCCAGTTAACCTGCGGTTTCCGCTTCCGCCAAGCGGTTTTAAGGACGCAGGCTCGGCGTCCTCGGCGTTTTTTGCGGGGCACCGGTGCAGCCGTGCCGGGTTAACGCAGGAAATGACCGTGTTAGGCTGCCGGAATGAATGGTTTGACCCAATTATTGCCCGCTGTGACATTCGTTTGCCTGTGGAGCACCGGCTTCATCGGCGGGCGTCTCGGCACACCCCATGCCGATCCTTTGACCTTCCTGTGGATCCGTTTTGCCATTGCCGCCGTGCTGCTGGCCGGGCTGGCGCTGGCGGCGGGCAGCACATGGCCGCGCGGGAAAGCGGCGCTGCATCTGGCGGTCTCCGGCCTGCTCGTGCATGGCGTCTACCTTGGCGGTATCTTCATTGCGATTTCGCTCGGGGTTTCGGCGGGGCTGGTCGCCCTGATCGCGGGCCTGCAACCGCTGCTGACCGGCGCGATGAGCGGCTGGTTGCTGGGGGTGCCCGTCCGCCCGCTCCAATGGGCGGGACTGGCGCTTGGGCTGGTCGGCGTCATCCTCGTGCTGTGGGAAAAGCTGGCGTCGCAAACCGGGCTGCCGCCGCTGGGGATCGCGCTGGCCTTTTTGGGGCTGCTCGCCATCACCTTTGGCACGATCTACCAGAAACGCTATGTGGCGCCGGGGGATTTGCGCAGCGCGGCGGCGTGGCAATATGCCGTTTGTACGGTTGCGTATGCCTTGGTGGTGCCGTGGCTCGAGCCAATGCACGTCGAGTGGACCGGCGAGTTCATCTTCGCCCTGGCCTGGTTGGTTCTCGTCTTGTCGGTCGGCGCCATCCTGCTGTTTTTCACGCTCATTCAGCGCGGGTCCGCCGCAGGGGTCGCGAGCCTGATGTACCTCGTGCCACCGCTGACCGCGCTTGTCGCCTGGGGTCTCTTTGGCGAGCATCTCGGCCCGCTGGCCCTGCTCGGCATGGCCGTGACCGCCGCCGCCGTGGCGCTGGTCAACCGCCCGGCCCGGCCCGCGCCTCTTCCCGCCCCCCGCGAGGCTTGATAGGCTAAGCGCGCAATGTCGACCGAGCTTTATTGGGTTTTCGCCTATGGGTCTTTGATCTGGGATCCGGGCTTTCCCTATATCGAACAGCAGCGCGCCGTGATCCACGGCTATCACCGGCGCTTCTGCCTCTACTCGCACCGCTACCGGGGCACGCCGGAGGAGCCGGGGCTGGTACTGGGCCTAGATCGGGGCGGGAGCTGCCACGGTGTCGCCTATGCCGTCGCGCCCGAGAAAACCGCCGATGTGCGCGCTTATCTGTGGGCGCGGGAGATGAGCAGCAACGCCTATCGCCCGGTCATGGCCCCGGCGCGGCTGGCGGACGGGCGGCGGGTGATGGCGCAAACCTTCGTGACCGTTCCCGGCCATCCGCAATATGCCGGGCGCCTCGCCGCCGACCTGACAGCGCGCTTGATCGCCAGCAGCCGGGGCGAGCGGGGAAGCAATCAAGCCTATCTTGAAAATACCGCCGCGCATCTTTCGACGCTCGGCATTCGCGACAGTTCGATGGACCGTCTGGTGACCGACGTGCGCCAGTTGCTCCAGACGGAGGGGGGGCACGTGCGCCGTCCCGCTGTGCCCCCCATCCCGCGTATTGGGTTTTAGAGCGCTTTGCGTTCGCTTTAGCTCACTATAAGCGCTCTAATCCATTGTTTTATAAGAAAATACGTCGTCGTGGGTGATTCCACCCGCTCGGGATTTGCTTTAGCGCCCGCGCTGGCCGCGCAGCGCATCGCTGCCCGCCAGAATGGCACCGCCAACGATCAGCACGGCGGCCAGCAGCACTTCTGCCGTGATCTGCGCGCGCCCGCCCAGCCACAGCGCGCAGGTGGACAGCAGTGGGGTTGCGTAGGAAGCGGCGCCCAAGGCCCGCAGCAGCCCGCGCTTAATGCCAATATCCCAAAAGAAGAAGGCGGCGCCCAGCGGCCCGGCGCCCATCACGGCCATCACCAGCCAGTCGCTGCCGCTGGGAACGAAGCGGGCTTCCAGCAGCAGATGACACAGACCAGCCAGCCCAGCGGTCACCAGGCAGAGCGCCGCGACGAAATCGGTCGGCACGGTCGAACAGAAGCGGCGGGATAGCACCGAATATCCGCCCCAAGCGACGGCGGCCCCAGCGGCGGCCAGATAGCCCGGTAGGTATTCGACGCGCACCTCCATCGCGGGGCCGCCGACGAGGAGCACCGTGCCGCCAAGGCCCAGCAGACCGCCGACCGCATGGAACCAGCGCAGCCGCTCGCCCGGCAGGAAGGTCGAGAAGATAACGATCAGCAGCGGCCACAGATAGTTGATCAAATTCGCCTGCACGGCGGGGGCCGTCTGCAAGGCGATGAAAAACAACAGATGATAGCCGAACAACCCGCCGACGCCGATGGCCCAGGCCAGCGGCTTCTGCCGTCCCCAGGCGGTAACGGCAGCCCGGCCCGGCGCCCCGCGCGCCAGGATGATCAGCGTGCCGACCAGCCCCGCCAATCCGAACGTGATCGCCGTTAGTAGAAACGGCGGCACCGGTCCTGCGAGCGTCGTGAGAACGGCGAGACTGCCCCAGAGAAGAATCGCCACGCTGCCGAGCAGCGTTGCCGCCCCAACCGAAGACCCCGCCATAATCCGTTCACCCATTCAAAAGAAATGGGGGAAGGCCGCGCCTTCCCCCGTGCCCTGCCGGTGTTTCAGCAGGTTTTTCTGGCTTACGCCACCATATATTGACCACCGTTGACCGAGATGGTCGCGCCGGTGATGAAGCTGGCATCGTCGCCCACCAGGAAGAGCACCGTGCGGGCGATATCCTGGGCATAGCCGAGGCGACCGACCGGGATGGTGGCGATAATCTTCTTCAGCACGTCTTCCGGCACGGCGGCGACCATATCGGTATCGACATAGCCCGGCGCGACGCAGTTGGCGGTAATGCCCTTCGCGGCGCCTTCAAAGGCCAAGGCTTTGGTGAAGCCGATCATCCCGGCCTTCGCCGCGCAATAGTTCACCTGACCATATTGGCCGCGCTGCCCGTTGACCGAGCTGATTTGCACGATGCGCCCGAAGCCGCGCTCCCGCATGCCCTCGTAAACCGACCGGGTCATGGTGAAGCACGACTTTAGGTTGGTGGTGATAACATCATCCCACTGCGCTTCGGTCATACGGTGAAAAGTCGTATCGCGGGTAATCCCGGCGTTATTGACCAGCACGTCGATCGGGCCGAGCGCCGCTTCGACCCGCGCCACGCCCGCCTTGCAGGCTTCGAAATCGGCAGCGTTCCATTTTTCGGCCAGAATGCCGGTTTCTGCCGTGAATTTCTGCGCGGCCTCGTCGTTGCCGCTATAGGTGACGGCGACGCTATAGCCTGCGTCCTTCAACGTTTTTGCAATCGCCGCCCCAATCCCTCGGGTGCCGCCCGTTACCAATGCCACTCGCGCCATTGACCGTCTCCCTTTGCCATTATTCCGTGTGCCTTGACGTAGCACCCGTCGCTTTCAGGAAACCACAAGCGGCGGCGGCAGGAAAGCGCGGTTACCCGCAACCGACTGCGCAGGGCTACCGGCCATCGCGACAACATTTCATGTTTTTCATGAAAAAAAGATTGATAAACGAGAATATCGTCTCTAACGTGATGTCGTTGAAACAAGGTATCCTAACTATGAGTTCTTCTCCTCCCGAGAGTGTTACCCGCCTCGCGGGCCATGCCCATCGTGTCGTCACGCTGCTCATGTGGGGGTGGCCGACTTGGATGATCGGCTACACCTATTGGGTCGTGGAACATCGATTGCCGGACCTTCAGGACAAATGTTCGCCTGGGGTACTGCCGGTTCTAAGCTGGGTTGGAAAGAGCTTCGTTGGCGCAGGGATGCTGCTTACCGCTTTGGCGTTGTTCTATTCCCTGGGGCAGGTGCGGGTTCTGTTGGCTGAATATCGGGCAGGGCGCGTGTTCGAAGCGTGCGCGGCCCGGCAGTTGACCTGGATTGGTAAGCTCGTCCTGCTCTGGTCGATTGGTAACCCATTGTCCGAAGTGCTCTTGCACCTCATGCTCTGGGCTATCGGGGAGCTACCGATTGATGACCTGAGTACTGAACCCGATTTTATCTTTTTGCTATTCGGCCTTTTGCTCTACGTTCTCGGTCGCATTATGGGGGAAGCGGTCCACGTGGCAGAGGACCAGAGGCTGACGATTTAATGGGGATCCTGGTGCATCTCGATGTGATGCTGGCGAAACGCAAGATGCGCCTGGGCGACCTTGCGGAGAAAGTCGGCATCTCCTTACAGAATCTGTCGATCCTCAAAACCGGCAAGGCCAAAGCGGTGCGCTTTTCGACGCTTGCCGCCCTGTGTCGCGCCCTTGAGTGCCAGCCGGGCGATCTGCTGGCCTTCGACCCCGATGCCCCGGACGACGGGGCGGACCCACCCGACGGGGCCTAAGCCGCCCCCGGAGACCTTCATGTTTTGGAGTTTGATCCATGCCTTTGCCACGGCTTCGTCGCGGCGAGACGGTCGCGCTTATTCTGAAACCGAACGCGCGCCTTCAGCCGTTCCGCGCCCGGACGCGGGAGTATCGCCCGCTGATGCTCCTGGGCGCCGGGCTGCTCTTGATGACCCTCGCCCTCGTCGGAAGCGCGCGCGCCGCGTCGCCGCCGCGCCCGCTCCTGCCCTCTGACGCGCAGCGCATGACGGAGGCGGAACTGAAAGTGCTAACCGCCCATCCCGCCAGCTACCGCAACCGCGATAGTGCCGACCCCACCACCTATAGCCTGCGCCCGGACGGCACGCTGACCGTCTATCTTAACCAGGGGAAGGAGGTTTTGGACGGCAAGTGGAGCATCGAGACCGATCAACTCTGCATCCGCCTCGGCTGGTTCTACAAAAGCTGCTCCGATGCCTGGCGCCTCGGCGAGACCAGCTATTTCTTTTGGGGCGAGGATGAGGACGAGACCAGCGGCCTCGCCCGCAATACCTACGACCGACTGCGCTAACCCACCCTTTTTCAAGAGTTAATCATGACGGCCTATACCCTCGATCTGCGCACGGCGCAGACCGAAACCCAGTCGTTCGCCCAAAATTTGCTGACCGCCTCCGGCGCGCCGGGCATTCAGGTCAGTCGTCTAACCGGCCCGGTGCTGAGCACGGCGGCTGCGGGAGCGTCCGATATCGCCGATGGCAGCCCAATGCTGCCCAGTCATACGTTCAATGCCGGATCACAAATGAAGATGGTCACGGCAACCGTGGTGCTGCAATTGGCCCACGAGGGGAAGCTCGATCTGAGTAAAACCGCCGCTAGCTATCTGAGCGCGGCGGAACTCAAGGGTATCGCCAATGCCGGAACCGCAACCTTGGAAAACCTGCTGTCGATGCGGTCGGGCATTCCCGACTATCTCGACGTGCTGGACGCCGACGGCAATCAGAAGTTTCTCACCGACGCGCTGAAAGACCCGTCGCGCGTTCATGGCACCGCCGATGCTTTCGATCTGGTGCGCGGTCTGGCCGCGACCAGCAAGCCCGGCGAGGCGTTCAAATATTCCAACACCAATTTCGAACTGCTGGGCCGCATCGCCGAAAGCGTGACCGGCCAGTCGCTCGAAACCCTCTGCCAAACCCGCGTCTTCCAACCGGCGGGCTTGACCCAAACAACGACACAAGGTTGGCCGCTGACGGCAGACCGCAGCCACGGTTATGTCGTGAATGGCGACGGCAGCTTGATGGATGCCACGGGCTTGCCCGTCGATATCGGCGGCGACGGCGGTTTGATCACGACCACCGCCGACCTGACGCGCTTTCTCGACGCGCTGTTCACCCGCAAGATTTTATTGTCCGACGCCGACCTTGCGCGCATGACGCAGCCGGTGACGGTCATCGGTAAACTCGACGGCGGTACGGTCACCTTTGGCCTGGGGATGAGCAGCTTCCGTTTTGCGGGCGATACGGTCCACGGGTTTTCCGGTGGCGAGGCGACCAACCAATCGGCAACCTAATATTCAGCGGCGACCGGCAGCATCGTCTCGACGGTGGAAAACCGCGACCGCGTGCCGGACGGCAAGACCGATACCCACGGGCTGACCCTGAATGCCCTGGCGGATTTGGCCCTGACCGGACAGAAAAGCGGCGTTACCGGTTTGACCGCGGCCGATACGCTGACCCTGGTCGGCATCAGCGCCGCCGACCTTGGCGTCAGCGCCTCTGGCGCGGGCGTCACCCTCGCCTATGGGACCAGCCGCGTGCAGCTTCCGCTGGCGCTCGAAAACCTCCGCCCCGATCAAATCGGCTTTAGCGATGGGTCACGCCTGCTGGCCGGAACCACGGGCGCCGATACGCTGACGGGCGGTGCTGGGAACGACAAGCTAATCGGCGGCAATGGTGATGATGTGTTGATCGGGGGTGGTGGCACCGATCACGTCAGCCTTAGCGGCGCCCGAGCCGATTATAGTGTGACCGCGAATAGCGATGGCAGTTGGACGGTGCGCGGCAAAGACGGGACTGATCGGTTGCAGTCGATTGAAGTTATCGATTTTACCGATCAATCGCTGACGCTGATGGCGGCGGCCGGTCCCGCCGTGCATCGGTTCTATTATAAGGACCAGGGGCTACACTTCTGGACCGCCTCGCCCGCAGAAATCGCCGCGCTGAAAGCCAAGGGCGGCGGCTACGTCGATGAAGGCGCGGTGTTTCAGGCCGCAGCGGCGGGGGACAGCGGGACGGTCGATATCTACCGGCTGTTCCACAAGGAATCCGGGCGGCATTTCTACACCGCTTCGGCCCAAGAACGGGCGGGGCTGCTGGCGAACAAAAAAAACGGCTATGTCGATGAAGGCGTGGCGTTCAAAGCCTATGGCGCCGATCTTGGCTCGCAGGAGCCGGTCTATCGGCTGTTTCACAGCAAGACCGGCACCCATTTTTATACGGACTCGCTGGCCGAGAAGCAGGCGCTGCTGGTCGGCCAGAAGGATTTCCACGATGAAGGCATCGCTTTTTGGGCAATGCCTTAGGGCTTAGCCCATCACCGCTTTGCGCTGCAGCGAGACCAACTGCCCGATGCCGAGTTTGGCAAGGCGCAGTAGTTCACTGAATTGTTCTTCGCTGAACGGGTCTTGCTCCGCCGTGCCCTGGATTTCGACCAAGCCGCCGCGCCCGGTCAGCACGAAGTTCGCATCGGCCTGGGCGTTCGAATCTTCGGCATAATCGAGGTCCAGCACCGGCACGCCATTGTAAAGACCGCAGGAAATCGCCGCGACTTCCGCTTTCAGCGGCAGGGCAGCAATTGCCTTACCGTCCACCAGCTTGCGCAGGGCGAGATGCAGAGCGACATAAGCGCCGGTGATCGACGCGGTGCGGGTGCCGCCGTCGGCTTGCAGCACGTCGCAGTCGATCTTGATCTGCCGTTCGCCGAGGGCAGTCAGATCGGTGACGGCGCGCAGGGCCCGCCCGATCAGGCGCTGGATTTCCTGCGTGCGGCCGCTTTGCTTGCCCTTGGCGGCTTCGCGGTCGGTACGGGTATGGGTCGAGCGCGGCAGCATGCCATATTCCGCCGTCACCCAACCCTTGCCGGTATTGCGCAGGAAGGGCGGCACCTTTTCATCGACCGAAGCCGTACACAGAACATGCGTATCGCCGAACCGGACCAGGCAGGAGCCTTCCGCATATTTGGCAAAACCCGGCTCCAGGCTAACGGCGCGCAACTGATCGGCAGCGCGGCCCGAGGGGCGGCGGAAAGCGGTGGTCATCGTCTCTACTCCCTAAACCTTACTCGCTGGGGGTGGACCCGGCGAAAAATTCCTTCACGCGCTGGAAAAAGCCCGACGACTGCGGATGCGTCTGGTCGGCTTCCCCGGCGGTATCGAACTCGCGCAGCAATTCCTGCTGGCGTGGGGTTAGATTGACCGGCGTTTCCACGGAAGTTTCCACATACATATCGCCGCGCTGGTTGGAGCGCAGGACCGACATGCCCTTGCCGCGCAGGCGGAACTGATGGCCCGTCTGCGTGCCCGCCGGGATAACGATCTTGACGCGCGACCCGTCGATGGACGGCACTTCGATCTGGCCCCCCAGCGCCGCCGTCGTCATCGGGATCGGCACGCGGTAGAAGATATTGGCGCCGTCGCGCTGGAAAATCCGATGCGGTCGGATCGACAGGAAAATATAGAGATCGCCCGCCGGGGCGCCGCGTACCCCCGCCTCGCCTTCGCCGGTCAGGCGGATGCGCGTGCCATCCTCAACCCCCGCCGGGATGGTGACGGAGAGGGTCTTTTCCTGCCGTGTCCGGCCCGCGCCCGCGCAAACCTTGCAGGGTTTTTCGATCACCCGGCCTGCCCCGCCACAGGTCGGGCAGGGGCGTTCGATAGTGAAAAAGCCCTGCTGTGCCCGGACTTTGCCCATGCCGGAGCAGGTTGGGCAGCTCACGGGCTTCGATCCAGCCTCGGCCCCCGAACCGTCGCAGGCCTCGCAGACGATGCTGGACGCCACTTGGATTTTCGCCGTGGTCCCGGCGAACGCATCCTCAAGGCTGATTTCGAGATTATAGCGCAGGTCGGACCCGCGCCCGCTGGTGGCGCCGCCGCCCCGGCGACCGCCGCCCATGAACTCGCCGAAGACTTCATCGAAAATATCGGCAAAGCCCGAGGCAAAGTTGAAGTCGAAGCCGCCCCCCGCGCCCCCGGCCCCACCGCGCCCACCGCCTTCGAAGGCGGCATGGCCAAAGCGGTCGTAGGCCGCGCGCTTATCATCGTCGCGCAGCACGTCATAGGCTTCGGAAATTTCTTTGAACTTCAGTTCAGCCGCCGCATCGCCCGGATTGCGGTCCGGGTGATACTGCATCGCGAGCTTGCGATAGGCTTTTTTCAGGTCGTCGGCGCTGGCTGTGCGCGAGACACCGAGCAGCTCGTAATAATCCTGCTTGGCCATGCTGCGGTCGCTGTCCCTCAGACGGGTGTCGGCTTAAGACGGCACGGTCGGCAGCCCCCAGGAAGGGAGACTGCCGACCGGCACGGGAGCGAGAAGAGGGCCCGCCTTAGGCGGAGCGGCCCTTCTTACGGTCATCGACTTCTTCGAAGTCGGCATCAACCACGGTGCTATCGCCCGCTTCGTCGGCCTTGCCAGCGGAAGCCCCAGCGCCCGACCCCGGATTTTCGGTTTCCTGGGCCTTGTAGATGGCTTCGCCGAGCTTCATCGAGGCTTTTGCCAGGGCTTCGGTCTTCGCCTTGATCGACGCAGCATCGCCGCTATCGAGCACCGCCTTCAGCGCCTTCACTTCTTCTTCGATCGCCGATTTTTCGGCCCCAGAGACCTTATCGCCATGTTCGGCCAAGCTCTTTTCGGTCGAATGGATCAGGCTGTCGGCGCTATTGCGCGCTTCGGCCACTTCCTTCTTCCGCTTGTCTTCGGCGGCATTGGCTTCGGCATCCTTGACCATCTTTTCGATCTCGGAGTCCGACAGCCCGCCGGAGGCCTGGATGCGGATCTGCTGTTCCTTACCCGTTGCCTTATCCTTGGCCGAGACATTGACGATACCGTTGGCGTCGATATCGAAGGTCACTTCGATCTGCGGAATGCCGCGCGGGGCGGGCGGAATGCCGACCAGATCGAATTGGCCCAGCATCTTATTATCCGCCGCCATTTCGCGCTCGCCCTGGGCAACGCGGATGGTCACGGCCGTCTGATTGTCGTCGGCGGTCGAGAAAGTCTGGCTCTTGCGGGTCGGGATCGTCGTGTTGCGATCGATCAGGCGAGTGAAGACGCCGCCCAGGGTTTCGATGCCCAGCGACAGCGGGGTCACGTCGAGCAGCAGAACGTCCTTCACTTCGCCCTTCAGCACGCCGCCCTGGATGGCAGCGCCGACGGCCACCACTTCATCCGGGTTCACGCCGCGATGCGGTTCCTTGCCGAAGAAACGCTTCACCGTTTCGATGATCTTCGGCATGCGGGTCATCCCGCCGACCAGGATCACTTCATCGATATCGGACGCGGTCAGACCGGCATCCTTCAGCGCCGCCTTGCAAGGCTCGACGGTGCGTTCGATCAGATCATCGACTAGGGCTTCCAGCTTAGCGCGGGTTAGCTTGACGTTGAGATGCTTCGGACCCGAGGCGTCCGCCGTGATGAACGGCAGGTTCACTTCGGTCTGCGTCGCCGACGACAGTTCGATCTTAGCCTTTTCCGCCGCTTCCTTCAGGCGTTGCAGCGCCAGCTTATCGGAGCGCAGGTCGATGCCTTGTTCCTTTTTGAACTCGTCGGCCAAGTAATCGATGATGCGTTTATCGAAGTCTTCACCGCCCAGGAACGTATCGCCGTTGGTGGACTTCACTTCGAACACGCCATCGCCGATTTCCAGCACGGACACGTCGAAGGTGCCGCCGCCCAGATCGTAGACGGCGATGGTCCCGCTGCCCTTCTTCTCAAGCCCGTAGGCGAGCGCGGCGGCGGTCGGTTCGTTGATGATGCGCAGGACTTCAAGCCCCGCGATCTTGCCCGCGTCGCGGGTCGCCTGGCGCTGCGCGTCGTTGAAGTAAGCCGGAACGGTGATCACGGCTTGCGTTACGGTTTCGCCCAGGAAGGCTTCCGCCGTTTCCTTCATCTTTTGCAGAATGAACGCGCTGATCTGCGACGGCGCATACTTCTTGGAGCGGCTTTCGACCCAAGCGTCGCCATTGTCGCCGCTGATGATCTTATAGGGGACGAGGCCGACTTCTTTCTGCACCAGCTTATCGTCGAAGCGGCGGCCCAGCAGGCGCTTTACGGCGAACAGGGTGTTTTCCGGGTTCGTTACTGCCTGGCGCTTCGCGGCCTGACCGACCAGTCGGTCGCCATTGTCGGCGAAAGCAACCATCGACGGCGTCGTGCGCGCGCCTTCGGCATTCTCGACAACCCGGGCCGACTTGCCATCCATAATGGCAATGCAGGAGTTGGTCGTGCCCAGGTCGATCCCGATAACTTTGCTCATCAAACTCTTCCTTCTGTCTAGCAGACGCTTCGGCGGCCCTGGAGGGAGCGGCGGGCCCTAAGGCTCGTCTCTGCCTCGCCACGGCACCGCCTTCGGTCCCCGTGGTCTTGATCGAACCATCGCCCCCAGCATTCGCCGTGGCCGTTCGATCCTGTCGACGCTGTATGTAGGGCGGGGCGCGCCCGGCTGCAACGGCGAAATCATCAATCCCCATATGGTTTTTTACGCAGAACGGGCATGAAACCGTTGCAGCCTACACACTCGGGCATGAGCTATTCGCATAGCTGGCTGCCGATGAGTCCTGCCGCAGTCACAAACCTGTCACCGTGCAGTAACACAGGTAAATTAGGGTGCCCGGATAGATAATTTTTCAGTGCGCCGTTGGTTCTACTGCGCCGGGGGCGAGGCTATGCGTTTGCCTGAGTTGTCCATTTCTCTGAAACTGCCCGTGTTGATTGTTGGTGCGGCTTTGGTGGCGGGTATCGTAACCGGCGTCGTTTCCTTCGTGACCGCCGAGCAGCAACTGCGCACCGCCACTGAAAACAAGCTGGATTCTTTGCTGGAAACCCGCCGGTCGGCGGTGTCGGCCTATTTCGAAGGTGTGGCCACCAATCTGCGCGTGCTGGCGACCAGCCCGGCCGTGCGCGGCGCGGTGAACGACCTGACGATTGGGTGGCAAAGCTTCGGCTTTGAGCGTACCGAGGCGCTACAAGCCGCCTTCATCACCAATAATCCCGATAAAGAAGATCGCTCGAAGCTGGATGACGCGAAAACCGGCAATTTCTATAGCCCGGCTCATATCCAGCATCATCCGTGGCTGCGCAGCGTGCGCCAGGAATCGGGCTATGGCGATCTGATGCTATTCGATGCCAGCGCCAATCTGATTTACACGGTCGCCAAGAACGATGATTTCGCCACCAGCTTCCGGGCGGGGCCATTCAAGGAAACCCATCTGGCGAAGCTGGTGAAGGCCATTCGCGATAATCCCGAAGCGGGCAAAATCGTGATGGCCGATTTCGCCCCGTATAAGCCGAACGGCGATAAGCCAACGAGCTTCCTCGGCACGGCGGTTTTCCAGCCGGATGGCGCGTTTTCGGGGGTTCTGGCCGTGCAATTGCCTGTCGATGGCATGAACCGCGTGCTGGGTCGAACCGAGGGGATGGGCCAGACCGGTGAAACCTACCTCGTCGGTTCCGACTTGATGATGCGCTCCGTCTCGCGCTTTTCGGGCGCGGATGCGATCCTGTCCACCCATGTGGAAAGTGACTCGGTCAAAGCGGCGCTGGAAGGCCGCAATGGCGTGCATGAAATCGAAAATTATCGGAAGACCGAGGTGATTTCCTCCTATCGGCCCGTCGATGTTTTTGGCATCCGCTGGGCGCTGATCGGGGAAATTGACGCCGCAGAAGTGTTTGCCGATATCGAGAGCTTGCGCACCACGCTTCTACTGACCGGGACGGCGCTGCTGGCTATTCTGGCAGGGCTTGGCATTATCACTGCGCGTGGTATCGCCCGCCCGCTCAGCGCGATCACCCAAGCGATGAACCGGCTCGCGTCGGGCGATCTGAATGTCACAATTCCGGGTCGCAAGCGCAGCGATGAAATCGGCAAGATGGCGACCGCCTTCGACGTGTTCAAACAGCAGGCCATCGACAATGACCGGCTGGCCCGCGAGCAAGAGGCGTTGGAAGAACGCGCCGCCGAAGTCAAACGCCGGACGCTGAACGAACTGGCGCAGAGCCTTGAGACGAGCGTCAATCACGTCGTCCAGGAAGTGTCGGGCTTGGCCGATGATATGGAATCGACCGCGCTCGGCATGACGCGCACGGCGGAAGAGACCAGCCGCCAATCGGGCCATGTGTCCGATGCTGCCCAGCATGCGGCCGAATTTGTACAGAATGTCGCCAGCGCCGCCGATCAACTCAGCCGCTCCATTACCAATATCACCGGTCAGGTACAGGAAGCCGGGCGGGTTGCCGGCGATGCGGTGCAGAATGCCGATGTGATCACCGATACGATGCGCACCCTGTCCGAAGCCGCCCAGCGCATCGGCCAAGTCGTCGATCTTATTAACGGGATCGCCGGGCAGACGAATTTGTTGGCACTGAATGCGACCATCGAAGCCGCCCGGGCGGGGGAAGCCGGGAAAGGCTTTGCCGTTGTGGCGGGCGAGGTGAAGCAACTCGCGACCCAGACAGCTCAGGCGACGGGCGATATTGCCGCGCAAGTGCAAATGATTCAGGCGACCACCAAACAGGCCGTCGATGGCATGGCCGGGATCGCAACGATCATTCGGCGGCTCGATCAGATTAATGGCGAGATCGCGGGCGCGATTGACCAGCAGGACCGCGCGACCTCCGACATTGCCTCCTCCATCCAATCGGCGGCGGCCTCGACGAATACGGTCTCCGGCTCCATCGGGGGCGTCACCCAGGCGGCCATTGATACGGGGGATGCGGCGGTGCACGTGCTGGCGATTGCGGGCAAGCTGAACGAAGAATCGACCGATCTTCTCGAAACCATTGAAGGCTTCGTGCGCCAGTTGCGCGATACCGCCGATGGCGATGCGGTGGAACTGGCGCCGCCCGCCAACGATAGCGACGATGCCCCCGCTCAACCGGTCCTGATCTCCGCTGCGGCCGAGTAACGCAAGGGTGCCTTGCGGGCGGGGGGCGTCCCTGGTCTTTCCCCCACCCCCGACGCCTGTTACAAGAACGTAACGCTATTTAGGCCCGGGGGTTAATCAGGTCCATGCGGCACGGGGAAGTTCGGCGCAGCACGAAAGAAACCAGCATCGAAGTTCGGGTGAACCTCGACGGCACGGGGGTTTATGACGTGAAAACCGGGATCGGTTTTCTCGATCACATGCTGGAGCAGCTCTCCCGCCATAGTCTGATGGACCTCTATGTGCGGGCCGAAGGCGATCTGCATATCGACTTTCACCACACCACCGAAGACTCGGGCATCGCTATCGGCGAAGCCGTTAGCAAAGCCTTGGGCGACCGCAAGGGCATCACCCGCTATGGGTCGGCCCTGATCCCGATGGATGAAACGCTGACTCGCGTGGCGCTCGATGCCTCCAACCGGCCCTATCTGATCTGGAAGGTCGCTTTCACCCGCGACAAGCTGGGCGAGATGGATACCGAACTGTTCAAGGAATGGTTCCAGGCCTTCGCCCAGGCTGCCGGGCTGACCCTGCATGTGGAAAACCTCTACGGCGAGAATAACCATCACATCGTCGAAAGCTGCTACAAGGCACTGGCCCGCGCCCTGCGTCAGTCGATGGAAATCGACCCGCGCGCCGCCGCCGCGATCCCCTCCACCAAAGGGGTGCTGGGTGGGTCGCTGTGATGGAAACCATAGCGGTCATTGACTACGGATCGGGCAATCTCACCTCGGCCGCGAAAGCCTTAGAACGGGCAGCGCGCGATATCGGCCTGTCCGCCAAGGTCATCGTTACGGGTGACGCCGAAGCGGTCGCCAAGGCCGACCGGCTGGTGCTGCCGGGCCAGGGCGCCTTCGGGGATTGCCGCCGGGGGCTGCTGGCGGTGCCTGGGTTGCTGGAGGCCTTGACCGAGGCGGTGCGCGTGAAGGCGAAACCCTTCTTCGGCATCTGCGTCGGCATGCAGTTGATGGTGACACGCGGCATCGAGCACGGCAATCACGCCGGGCTGGATTGGATCCCCGGCACCTGCCAACGGCTGACGCCGACCGATCCCGCCCTGAAGATCCCGCATATGGGGTGGAACAACCTACGCCTCACCCAGCCCCAGCATCCGGTGCTCGCCGGTTTGGGGGCGGAGGAGCATGTTTATTTCGTTCACTCCTACCATATTACCGATATTGCGCCTGCCGACGTGCTGGCCGAGGCCGAGTATGGTGGCCCGGTTGTTGCGATCATCGGGCGCGAGACGATGGTGGGCACCCAATTCCATGCCGAAAAGAGCCAAAGCGCCGGGTTGCGGTTGCTCGGTAATTTTCTAACCTGGCGGCCCTGACCCACCCGCGCCCCGTGCCGGAGGATACTGCGATGGACCAGAGCGTGCCCAAGCCCCCCGCCACCGGGGTGATCACTGCCGAAAAACTGGAAGCCTTCACCGGCACCGATCTGCACGATCTCTGCGACGCCGCCGCGGCTGCGATTGACGATGGCGGCGGGTTCGGCTGGCTGACGGCGCCGCGCCGCGAGGTGTTTGAGCGGTATTGGGGCGGTGTCGTGCTGGTGCCGGAACGCACCTTGTTCGTCGGTCGGCTGGATGGAACCATTGGTGGCGCCGCGCAACTACAGCGCCCGCCCCGCAATAATGAAGCCCAGGCCCATATCGCGACCCTCACCGGTCTCTTCGTTGCCCCCTGGGCGCGCGGGCGCGGCATGGCGCGCGCGATTGTGCTGGCGATCGAAGCCGCCGCGCGGGAGGCGGGGTTCAAGGTGATCAATCTCGACATCCGCGAAACCCAGGTGAACGCGATTAAACTCTACGAATCCCTCGGTTATCACCGTTGGGCGACCCATCCGCATTATGCGGTCGTCGATGGCACGATGATCGCCGGTCATTATTTTACCAAGCTGCTGAGTGACCCCGCATGATCCTGTTTCCCGCGATTGATTTGAAGGAAGGCGCCTGCGTTCGTCTGGTAAAGGGCGATATGGCGCAGGCTACCGTCTTCAATACGGACCCCGGCGATCAGGCCGGGCAGTTCGCCAAAGCCGGGTGCCAGTGGATCCATGTGGTCGATCTCGACGGCGCTTTTGCCGGGCGCCCCGCCAATCGCAGCGCCGTGGAAGCGATCCTGGCGGCAACTGCGCTGCCGGTGCAGTTGGGCGGCGGCATCCGCGATATCGCCACTATCGAAGGTTGGCTGAGTGCCGGGGTACGCCGCGTCATTCTGGGCACCGCCGCTGTCCGCAATCCGGCGTTGGTGAAAGATGCCTGCCGCCTGTTCCCCGGTCAGGTCGCGGTCGGGATTGACGCGCGCAAAGGGTTTGTCGCCGTCGAAGGCTGGGCCGAAACCTCGGAACTGCAAGCCGTGGATCTCGCCCGCCTGTTCGAAGATGCGGGCGTTGCCGCGATTATCTACACCGATATCGACCGCGATGGCACGCTCAGCGGCGTCAATGTCGAAGCAACCGTCGCCCTATCGGAAGCGGTGTGCATTCCGGTCATCGCGTCCGGCGGGGTCGGGTCGATTGACGATCTTAAGGCGCTGAAAGCGGCCAATGCGCCGGGGCTTGCCGGGGTGATCACCGGGCGGGCGCTCTATGATGGGCGCATCGACCTTGCCGAAGCCCTGGCGCTTCTGGCCGCGTAAGGGGATCGTTGATGCTGAAAATCCGCCTTATCCCCTGCCTTGACGTGAAGGACGGGCGCGTCGTCAAAGGCGTCAACTTCGTCGATCTCGTCGATGCGGGCGATCCGGTCGAACAGGCGCGCTTCTATGATGCGGCGGGCGCCGACGAGCTGACGTTCCTTGATATCACCGCGTCTTCCGACAATCGCGCGACGATCCTGGACGTGGTGGCCCGCACGGCGGCGGAATGTTTTATGCCGCTGACCGTCGGCGGCGGCGTGCGCGCGGTCGAGGATATCCGCAAGCTGCTTCTGGCCGGTGCCGATAAAGTCTCCATCAATACCGCCGCCATTCATCGCCCGGAGTTCGTGCGCGAAGCGGCGGAGAAATTCGGCAGCCAGTGCATCGTCGTGGCGGTGGACGCGAAGCAGGTTGCGCCGGGGCGCTGGGAAATCTTCACCCACGGCGGACGCAATCCGACCGGGCTGGAGGCGATTTCTTGGGCACAGCGCATGGCGGAGTATGGGGCGGGCGAACTGCTGCTGACCTCGATGGACCGCGACGGCACCAAAAGCGGTTTCGATCTGGCGCTAACGCGCGCTGTGGCCGATGCGGTGCCGGTGCCGGTGATCGCTTCGGGCGGCGTTGGGACGCTCGATCATCTTGTCGATGGCGTGCGCGACGGGCATGCGGCGGCTGTGCTGGCGGCATCGATTTTTCATTTCGGCACTTTCACCATTGGGCAAGCGAAAGCCCATATGGCCGCCGCCGGGCTTCCGATGCGCCCGCTGGCCGTGCAATCCTAAGATGATTAACTACGCTGCCTAGACTTTAAGCAGAGCGAAAATGTGTAGTCTCTGCTCACATATGTCTAGACAAAAGCTTGTAAGATGCGCACAACCGTCGACCGGAGAGTTGATATGACGGAGCCCCCCATGACCGCCCCGACGGCGCATATTCTGGATAACCTGTATAGCCGAATCGAAAGCAAACGAAAGGCTGATCCAGAAACCTCCTATACCGCCAAAATGTTTGCGCGCGGCACCCATAAGATTGCGCAAAAAGTGGGGGAAGAGGCGGTGGAAACGGTGATCGAAGCCATTCGCGGTAAGCGCAAGCGCCTGGTTTCGGAAAGCGCCGACCTTCTGTATCATCTCACCCTGCTCTGGGCGGCGTCGGATGTAGAGCCTGGCGACGTGTGGCGCGAACTGGCCCGCCGCGAAGGCGTGTCGGGCTATGCCCATCTTGGCCGCGAAAACGAGAGCGACGACGAAGATTGACCCCGGGGCGGCCCTGCCCCGGTCCTTGTGGGGAGAGCCGCGTGTCCTACGATCCGTCCAATATCTTTGCCAAAATTCTCCGGGGCGAAATTCCGTCAAAGCCGGTTTATGAAAGCGACCATGTTCTGGCGTTTCCAGATATTGCACCGCGCGCCCCGGTGCATGTGCTGATCATCCCGAAAGGCGCCTACGTCAGCGCTCAGGATTTCAGCGAAAAAGCCAGCCCGGCGGAAAAAGCCGCTTTCTTCGATGCCATCGGCGCCATCGCCCAACAGTTCGGGATCGCCGACAGCGGTTACCGTCTGATTGCCAATACCGGCGCCCACGGCCATCAGGAAGTGCCGCATTTTCATTTGCATCTTATCGGCGGGCGGGCGCTTGGCTCCATGCTGCCGAACGACTAGAGCAAATCCCAAGCGGGTGGCCACACCCGCGACGAGGCATGTGCCTATAACACAGAAGGTTACACTATTAGGCGGCGCCCGCTTCGATCAGATCGAGCGGGTGCAGCACTTCCAGCAACAATTGCCCGCGCCCGCCCTGGGTCAGCCGAATGCCATTATCGCGCTCCTCCAGCCGCCGTTTCAGCAAAATGAGGCGGGTGGCGAGATTATCGGAGAGGTGCGGCAGGCCAAGCTGTGGATCGAGCCGCAATTCCCGACTGGAAAAGCGCGTGCGGCCATTGGCGGCGAATTCGCGCAGCAGCTTCCATAAGATCGCCCCGGCAACCCCTTTGATCAGATAATCATCGTTCAAAAACACCGTCGCTGTGCCCGAGTAATAGCGCACCCGCAAGGCCGATCCGCTGACAGGGCAGTCGCAGGGCGGGGTTTCCTCCGGAAGGTCCGCGTCGAACTCCGAACAGTCGCCGTCTTGGAACTGCATCAGCAGCGCACCGAAACTCAGCCCGATGACCGATAGCGCGTCTTCAATCTCATACGTGAAGGCGTGATTGCGCGGGCTTTCTACAAACAGAACGCCCTTTAGCGTGCCGCCAATTGCAATCGGAACGGCGAGCTGGCTTTGTGGGTCGATCAGGCCCGGTAAGGGGATTTCGGGGGCAAGGTCATAGGCATCGCCCGCCGTGCGGCGGATGGCGCGGGTATAGGCATTTTCGTGCAGCATATGATTGATGCGGATCGGGGCGCTAACCTCGGCGCAAACCCCGATGACGCCATCGCCCAGCGCTACCTCCGATCCGACCCCGGAGGTTGCATAGCCATGACTGGCGAGGGTATAGAGCCGCCCACTGCCGCGATCCAGCGCGAGCACCATACCATGCTCGATTCCCAATTCCCGCGCTAAGGTGGGGAATAAGGCAGAAATCAGGGCGTCCCCGCTGCGGCAGCGGCTCAGGGTGTCCTGAACCCGCCGCAAAGCAGGCATTAAGCTGGGCTGCGCCGGTAACGGTCGGGCGGCGCTATTGACCTTTTCGATAGCAATGACGCGGTAAATATCGGCCCCGCGCAGTTGGAACACCTCCGCCATTCCGTGATGGGAGGCGATTCCGGCCAGCTTGGCGCGCATCCGCTCGAACAAAGGGCCGTGGGTTTCGGTGCGCAGATATTGCACACTAATTCGATATTTCTCCGAACTGCCCGGATGCAGCACCAGCACCTGGGCATAGGGGTTCTCGAGAATATTCTGCCGAGTTTTATTGAAGAACTGAAAGCTGAGGGCGAGGTGCGACTCGTCGAGATACAGAATGTCCGAAAGGTAGGAGACATTCACCTCCCCCGAGGCCGAGGTGGTGGCGATGGCGGACGGTAGAATCCCGTCCAGCGCGTCGCGAAAGGCGCTGAGGTGTAAGCTCATGCCGCCCCCGCAATCTGCCGTCCGGCCTGCGGTCCCGGGGTTTGATCGAAAATCGCCTCGGGCCGGTACCGGAAAACGGTGAGCAGTGCAGGATCGTACCCCAGATAGGCGCGCGACTGTGGTTCGGGATAATCCACCTTCTGAAACTCCACCACCATGCGCTCAACCGCCCCCAGCAGCCAGTGCTGTTCCCCGGCATCGGCGTCGCGCAGGCCTAGAAACCGGCCTTTGATCTGATAGGTTTGCAAGCTCGTCGGGCGGCACATGACGCCCGCGACCGAGGCCCCGAGGGGCGGCACCGGGTCGATCATCGTTCGATCGAGACCATTCAGAAAAATACCAACCTCGTCCCCGCGCCATTGGCAGGCAATCCCGCGCGTGATGACAGGAATGCCGCCAGGACCGGCAACGGCCAGAACAGCCGTGATCGGTCCTTCCAAGAATCGCGCAAGATCAGGACTGGGGTAAACCTGGGCCGCCATTATCCCTCGCCGCTAGGCTGCTATGTTTTCCCATAGTCTTTTCATCTCGAACTCTGTCAAGCGGGCCGTCAATAGGTCGGTCACGGCGGCGACCACCGGCGGCGGTGCAGCGGCCCGCAGCCCGGCGAATTTCTCTGCGCGTTGGGCGGCGGTCAGGTTTGGTAGCATCCATTGCAGCACCTGCATCGCTTCCTGCGGGCTTTGGCTGGCGACGATCTGATGTTCGATGGCGGCGATTTCTGCATCGCTTAAATGCGCCCACAGGATCTGCATATGGCGCGTTTCCTCGTCGTGCATATGCTCGAAATCGATGGCGAGGAACTGGGCAAATTGAAGATAAAGCGCATAGCCCAGCCCTTCCCGCGCGTCCGGGCGGGCGAGGCTGAGCGCTTCAGCCGCGGCCTCAAGCTGGCGCAGCGCTTCCGCATGGCGGTCGTGCTCGGCGACGGCGGCGGCCTCGCTGCCCGGCACAAGGCGCGCCAGGACCGGATGGATGAAGCGATCTTCGTGCGCAATATGCAGCCAATGGACCGCCAAATGGTCGCGCAGGTCGGTCAAGGTTTTACGGGTGTTATCCTCGTGCTGCCAATCGGCGCGACCGAGTTTGACCAGAATATCCGTAGACCAAGCCCGTAAAGCCTTGTGAATCGGACCGTATAAATCATAGCGCTGCGGTGTAGACATTCGACCTTCCCCCGATAAGGTTAAAAACGAGGGAGGCGTTATACAGATTTTATCGAATCACTATTTTATAATAATTTGCTAAGGGAATGCTAAATATATGCTAAGAGACATAAAATAGTGCGCTATATGGACTAAGTATTTCCTAGTCTAATTCTAAAAACAAGACGGGCTTCCTGACGCCCCTGTCAGAAAGCCCGTCTGGGGGATTGGTTTATATCTTGGCCGCTAGGCTGTGCCGGTGCGAATTGCCCCCAGGAAGCCGTTAACCTCCCGGTCAAGGTCGCCCGCTTCGCCCGCCAGCAGCTCCGCCGCGTGCAGCACGCCCTTCGCCGCTTCGCCGGTGGAGGTGGTGGCCCCGCGCACCCGTTCGATGATATGGGCGACGCCCTGGGTTCCTTGGGCGGCTTGATCGGCACTGCGGGCGATTTCGCCCGTGGCGGCACCCTGTTCTTCCACGGCAGCGGCGATGGTGGCGGCGATGCCGCTGATATCGCCGATGATCGTATCGATCTGCGTGATCGCGCCGATGGCGGCCCGGGCGCCCTGGGTGATCGAGCCGATTTGCGAGCCGATTTCTTCTGTCGCTTTTGCCGTCTGCGCCGCCAAATTCTTCACCTCACCCGCGACCACGGCAAAGCCGCGCCCGGCTTCCCCGGCCCGCGCCGCCTCGATAGTGGCGTTGAGGGCCAGAAGATTGGTCTGCGACGCGATCCCATCGATCAGGCGCGCAACCTCGCCGATGCGTTCCACCGCTTCAGCCAGCCCGCGCACCGTATCGCCCGCCCGCCGCGCTTCCGCCACGGCCTGATCGGCGATCGTGTTGGAATGCACAACCTGGCGGGAAATTTCGCTGATCGAAACAGTCAATTGCGCCGATGCCGCTGCCACGGCATCAACATTGCCGATGGCCTGCGCGGCCGCTGCCGCAACCTCCGAGGTCTGTGCCGTCGCGCCATCGGCCAGGGTCGCCATCGAGCCGGAGGCATTGCGCATTTCATCCGCCGCCCGCCGGACGGTAGTTACGATGCGCGCCACGCTTTGTTCGAACTGGCTGGCCATTTCATTGAGGGATTGGCGCCGTTCCTCTGCCGAACGCTGACGCTCGGCCTCGGCTTCAGCCCGTGTGGTTTCAACTTCCATCGCCGTCTGGCGGAAGACATCGAGTGCCCGCGCCATCGTGCCGATTTCATCGTCCCCAGAAACGCGCAAGGTTTCATTCAGACGCCCCTGGCGCACGGCTTCCATGCCATCTGACAGCAGGGTCAGACGGCGGGCGATGGTGCGATGGCCGATCCCCCAGCCGACCGCGAGCGCGATCAACAGGCTGGCCCCCGTCAGGGCCATCTGCATGCCCCCGGCCTGTTCGACCAGTTCCTGCGTGCGAACCCCCTCTGCATGGGCTTCAGCCTGAACGCTTTGGGCCATCTCGTCGATCTGGGCCGACAGCATCTGCGCCTGGGCGCTGATTTTCTTCAGGGTTTGCAGAACATTGGTTTGCGCGGCGATCCGCCGCTCGGCAATGACGAAAACGCCGCTTCCCGTATCGGTCGCCAGTCCTAGCAAGCGTTGCACCGGCCCGACCAGATCAACGTCCTGCGAATCTTTCGACAGGGTGACGAGGCGGGTTTCGAGATGGCGCAGGATCGTTTGGGTCTGCGTCTTGCTGCGCGTAAGCTGGTCGTTGCTGGTCGCCTGCGCCGCCTGCCGGGCCAGCAGGGACGCGCGTTCGACATCGAGCAGCACGGCGGAGGCTTCTTCGTAGACTGGGAAATGCAGTTCCGCCATCGCCTGGAGCATTTCCAGGCCCTTGTCGTAATTATTCGACAGTTCCAACGGCACTTCGGTCAGGGTCAGGGAAAGGCTGAAGCGCGCGCGTTCGGCCAGTGGCGCTACCCGGTCGTTCAAAATGCGCGAGGTGACGGAGATATTTGCCAGTCGCGCCCGTAAATCTTCTTCGGTATTCAGATAGGCTTCGCGCGCTTTATGAACCTGGGTTACCTGTTCATTGAACGCGGTGACCATTTCACTCAGCTTTTCATTGTTCTTAAGCTGGCGGGTTAAGGTCCATAGCTTTTCGATGCGATTATCAAGCGACAGCTTGCTCGACTCGAGGTTCGCGAGGTCCGGCGCATCCCCTAGCGTTGGCGCCAGCGCGGCAATGGCATTGGCTTCGGCCTTAAGGTCGCCCGCAACGGCGACCGCCGGTAGTTTTTCGGTCTGAACGACGGCAAAGGCCGCGCCCATCCGATCATATCCCCACAGGGCGGCCCCGCCGCCAACGGCAGCAAGGGATGCCAAACCCGCCAAAGCCACGAACAGCTTTGTCTTGATCGTTAGCCGCATTTCATTCCTCCCCCTGAAGCTGGTCGTTATGCGACCTTTTGACGCTTCATTACGACGATGCTACACCCGGGCGGAAGGAAGACAAAAGTATTATCCGCCGAAAAGAGTCGATTTAACCCCGTGAATTGACGCAAACGTAAGATTATTTTGTTGCTTAACTCCGGTAAGTGCCCAAAGTTGCCCGCCTTTTCCGGCTCCATCTTGCGCCGAGGTGATAAATAAAACGTCAAGATTGTTTCCCCCAAAACAACAAGAGGTCGGGCGATTGACCGGTAAGGCGATCACCCGCTCGCGGCTACCGTCCGGCCGGTAGCGGGTGATCCGCGCGCCGTCCCAATGGCAGGACCAGATATGATCATCAGCATCGAGGCACAGCCCATCCGGGAACCCTTCGTCCGGCGCCAATTGGGCAAAAACGCGCTTTTCCCCCGCCGTTCCGGTTTCGGGGTCGTAGGGGGCGGTATAGATGCACCGATTGGCGCTATCGGTCAGATAGAGGGTGCGCCCGTCGCCCGACCAGCCGATCCCATTGGTCACGGTGAAATTCACCGGATAGGGCCTTACCTCCGGCCTGCTGCCCGTCAAGCAGTAGAAATGCCCGGTCGGGGCGTTTTCGGCATCGTCCATGCTGCCGATCCAGAGGCGCCCCGCCGCATCGACCTTACCGTCGTTCAGCCGGTTGCCCGGCATCTCCGGCTCCAGCACGGCGAAGGGCGTTAGCGTTCCCGTCTCCGGCACGAACCGGTAGACGCCCGATTTCAGCCCGACCAGCCAATCGCCCCGCTTGGTCGGCACCGCCGCGCCAACCGGTTCCGGCAGAGGGAAGCGGGTATGCGCCCCGTCCTTTCGGCCACCGTTGAGCCGGTGTAGGGCGGGGTTCTTGATATCCACCCACCAGATCGCCCCGTCATGCCAAACCGGGCCTTCGCCCAAGCGGCAGGAAAAATCGGTCAGTTGCGTCAAAACCGGTTCGGACATCGGGCACTCGCTTAGTGGGAGTGGCGCAGGCCGCCCTTGGCGGCGACGCGGTGGAAGGCGGTCGCGGCTTCAAGGCAACCGCCGGTCTGAAGCTGGCCGACCGTCTGGCGATAGAGTTGCTGCCACGGCGTTTGATCGGCGGGGATGCTTGGCTGCGGCAGTTCGGACGCTTTGCGTGCCTCCCATTCGCCTGCGGGCAGCAGCACATCGACCCGGCGGGTCTTGAGATCGACGCGGACTGTATCCCCCGTCTTCAGCCACGCAAGGCCGCCACCCGCCGCCGCTTCCGGCGAGACATTCAGGATCGATGGGCTGCCGGAGGTGCCGGATTGCCGCCCGTCCCCCATCGTCGGCAGGGCGAGAATGCCACGCTGGATCAGCGCATCGGGCGGCTGCATGTTCACGACTTCCGCCGAGCCGGGATAGCCAATCGGGCCGCAGCCGCGAATGACCAGGATGCAGTTTTCGTCAATATTCAGCGCCGGATCGTTCAGCCGATGGTGATAATCCTCCGGCCCGTCGAAGACGATGGCGCGCGCCTCGAAGGCGTCGGGATCGTTCGGGTTCGACAGGTAGCGCGCGCGGAAATCGGCGTCGATCACGCTGGTTTTCAGCAGGGCGCTGTCAAAAAGATTGCCGCTGAGCACGAGGAAACCTGCCGAAGGTTTTAGCGGGGCCGCATAGGCGCGGATCACCTCGCGGTTCGGTTCCGGAACCTTTTCCAGAATCGGGCCGATGGGCTTGCCGGTGACGGTGATCGCATCGCCGTCTAGTTTCCCGGCCTTCAGCAGTTCGGCCATGACGGCGGGCACTGCCCCGGCGCGGTGGAAGCTTTCGCCCAGGAAGCGGCCCGCCGGCTGGCAATCGACCAGCAAGGGAATGTCGTGCCCATGGGTCTGCCAATCCTCCAGCGTCAGATCGACCCCGGCATGGCGGGCGATGGCGATCAGATGCGGCGGGCAATTGGTCGAGGCGCCGATGGCGGAGGCGGTGCGAATGGCGTTCAGGAAGGCCGGGCGCGTCATCACTTTGCGCGGCGTCAGGTCTTCCGCCACCATCGCCACAATCCGCCGCCCGGTTTCATAGGCCATATGGCCGCGTTCGGCATAGGGGGCGGGGATCGAGCCGCAATAGGGCAGGGACATGCCCAAGGCCTCGGCGACCGAATTCATCGATAGGGCGGTGCCCATCGTATTGCAATGGCCGACCGAGGGGGCCGAGGCGGCGGCGGCCTGCATAAACTGTTCGTAGTCGATTTCCCCGGCGGCGAGGCGCTTGCGCGAGTCCCAGATAATCGTGCCAGACCCGGCAAGGCGGCCCTGCCAATGCCCATCCAGCATCGGCCCGCCCGAGAGCACGATGGCAGGAATATCGACCGTACCCGCCGCCATTAGGCAGGCGGGGGTGGTTTTATCGCAGCCGGTGGTCAGCACCACGCCGTCGAGCGGGTAGCCGTGTAGCACTTCGACAAGGCCGAGATAGGCGAGGTTGCGGTCAATCGCCGCCGTCGGGCGCCGCCCGGTTTCCTGGATTGGATGGACGGGAAACTCGATGGGAATGCCGCCCGCGTCGCGGATGCCGTCGCGCACGCGCTTGGCGAGATCGAGGTGGTGGCGGTTGCACGGCGATAGGTCCGACCCGGTTTGCGCGATCCCGATGATCGGCTTACCGGACTGCAACTCGTCGCGCGTGATGCCGTAATTCAGGTAGCGTTCCAGATAGAGCGCGGTCATATCGGGGTTTTCGGGATTATCGAACCATTCCCGGCTGCGGAGCTTTTTCATTCTTATGTCCTCGCAAGAGCTACCCAGGCCGCCGCAAAGGCGCGGGCTTTATCGCCAACGGCGCCGGGGGCCATGCCCGGCTTGAACAGGGCCGATCCCAGGCCGAACCCTTGTGCCCCCGCGTCGATCCACGGGGTCATCGTCTCCGGCGTGACGCCGCCAACGGCAAAGACCGGCACCTCGGGCGGCAGAACCGCCTTCAGCGCCTTCACATGGGAAGGGGTGGTGGTTTCGGCGGGAAACAGCTTCAGCCCATCGGCCCCGGCGTGCAGGGCGGCGAAAGCTTCCGTCGCGGTGAAGAAGCCGGGCAGGGCGTATAGCCCCGCCGCTTTGGCAGCAACGATGACCGCGGGGTCGGTATTGGGCGAGACCATCAGTTTGGCCCCAGTTTCGGCGAGGCGTTCTACATCCCCCACCGTCAACACCGTTCCAGCGCCGATCACGGCCCGGTCGCCGAAGCGCTGGACAAGCCGGGCAATCGAGGTGAAGGGATCGGGGGAGTTTAGCGGTACTTCGATGGCGCGGAACCCGGCGTCAATCAATGCTGCGCCCGTCGCCTCGGCATCCTCGGGCCTCAGCCCGCGCAGAATAGCGACCAGCGGCAAATCGGCAATTTGAGACCAGAGGCTCATGCAGGGGTTCCTTCGGGCAGCAGCGCGGCGAAAGCGGCCAGCCCGGCGGCGGCGGCATCCTCCCCGGCAATCAGGCGGGCGGTGTAACCGCGTTGGGCGAGGGCGAGGCGATAGCGGTCGGCCAGCCCAGCGGTGGCGATCACGGGAATGTCGCGGTTTCCGCCCTCCGGCAGCGCCGCCGCGATTTCCGCCCCGATCAGGAGACCGGAGAGATAGTCGGGCAAGGCCACGGCGGGCAGCCGGTCGAATAGTCCGAGCGTGCGGGTGGAAAACAGGCTGCGCAGCAGGGCCGGGTCGGCAAAGGCGTGCGCCACGCCGCGCCGAAAGCCTTCGGCGGCCAGATCGGCGGGGGCCGTCTCAAAACTGCCATCCGCCGCGCGCGGAAATCCGCGCCCGAGCAGCGAATGGTCACGCAACACGGCAAAGAGTTCACCCGTCATAAAGGTGGCAAACGCGCGAATCGCGCCGCCCGCGACCGTTACCCATTTGCTATGGGTGCCCGGGGTGCAGACGGTGCCATCGGCAAGGCCTGCCAGGGCGAGGGCGCCGATGATCTGGGTTTCCTCGCCGCGCATCACATCCGGCACATCGCCGCGCTGGCAAGACACGCCCGGCAGGAACACCGCTTGCCGCCCGTCGCTCAGGGAATGGCGAACCGCTTTGGCCAGCAGCGCCGCCGCATCGGCAGGCGCTTCGGCATAGGGGACTTCGATCCAGCCTTGGCGGCTGCCGACCATGCCGGAGAGCAGCAGCGGCGCTGTCGGATCGGCGGCCAGCCAATCGCCGGCAGTTTCGCGCAGAACCGCTTCGAACCCGCCCGGTGGTACGGCAAGAATGCCCTTGGGCGCCGCGCGCTGGGCTAAAATCACGCCATCCCGCGCCAGCCGGAAGGCGCGCAGACTGCTGGTGCCCCAATCGAGGGCAATGATGGTACCGCTCACGATCACTCCTCCACCGCCGAACGCTCTTACGGCGCCTCAGCGTGGTTCTAAGGTAGCAGATTATTGTATGATAAATAGAGGGAAGATAATTATCACACAAATTAATCTTTTTGCCGTTTTCGGGTCTGACCCCTCTTGTCATTGCGCGACCGGAATGTAAGGGTTGCGCCAAAAGCGGGGCAGCCGTCGCCATCCCGCCAGAGAGGAACGCAGTCACATGGCCGATCGGGGCAAACGCACTTATTCGCGGCGCAGCCTGCACGGAAAAGTCGCGCATATGCTGGGCACTCGGATTTTGAGCGGGGGCTATGCCCCGGGCGCCCTGCTTCCGAACGAAGAAACCCTGTCCGCCGAACTGGGCGTCAGCCGCACGGCCTTGCGCGAAGCGATCAAGGTGCTGGCGTCGAAAGGGCTGATCGAAAGCCGCCCGAAGATCGGCACGCGGGTGCGCCCGGCAAAAGTGTGGAACCTGCTGGACCCGGATATTCTCGCCTGGTCGCTCGCCACCCGTCCGGCGCTGGAGTTTGTCGGCAAGTTCCTTGAACTGCGCGAGATGGTGGAGCCCGGCGCGGCGGCGCTGGCGGCCCGCAACCATACGCCCGATCAGGCGAAAGCCATGCAAGAAGCCTTCGATGCAATGGCCGCCGCCCCGGATATCGACGCTTGGAACGCTGCCGACGTGCGGTTCCATCAGGCGCTAATGGCGGCGACGGGCAATGAGTTCGTCGCCTCGCTCGGCGGTTTGATCGATCTCGCCCTAACCGCCAGTTTCGATTTTACCGCGAAACGGGCAGTCGCGCCCCGGCGCGGTCTGCCGTTCCACGGGCAGGTGCTGGCCCGCATTCTGGCCCGTGACGCCGAGGGCGCCCGCGATGCGGCGCTGGCCTTGCTGCACGATGCCCGCGCCACGGTGGCGGAAATCTCGGCGGTTGCGCCCTGACGGCCCAGGGGATCGGCGAAAATCTCTCTTTCCGCCTGGCGCACTTCATGCCGCCCGCGAATAGGTTAATACCGACCGCGTGACGCCGACGCCCTAGCCAAAGCCCCCGAACCGCCCTAATCTTGCTGCCCATGAGCACGATCTTCCTCGTTCTGCTAGGCGCGGCGATGCTGGCGGTCCTGGCGACCCTTTTCATGGGCCTGTTCGCGATGGCACGCGGCGGCACGGGCACCGGCGCCAAGCAAAATAAGCTGATGCAAATGCGCGTCGGCTTTCAGGCCTTGGCCCTGGTTTTGTTCGTGTTGGCCCTGATCTCCAGTCAGGCCTGACCGATGGTCCGTTTGACCAAGATTTACACGCGCGGTGGCGATAAAGGCGAAACCTCGCTGTCCGACGGTACGCGCGTTGCGAAAGACGATCTGCGCGTCGAAACCTATGGCACGGTGGACGAATGTTCCTCCGCCCTCGGTATTGCGCGCTTGCATGCCGACCCCGCTTTGGAAGCGGTCCTGGCCCGCATTCAGAACGATCTCTTCGACCTGGGGGCCGATTTGGCCTGCCCGGTCGATCAACCCTGGACGCTGCGCGTGACCCAAGCCCAGGTCGATTGGCTGGAAGCGACGCTAGACGGGATGAACGATCACCTAAAGCCGCTCGATAGTTTCATTCTGCCCGGCGGCACCCCCTGCGCCGCATACTTGCATCTGGCGCGCACCATCGCCCGCCGGGCTGAACGGCAGTGCGTGACGCTGATGCGGGATGACGCCAACGTCAATTCCGCTGTGCTGCGCTACCTCAATCGTCTGTCCGATCTCCTGTTCGTTGCCGCGCGCTGGGTGAACGATAAGGGCACGGCGGATATTCTCTGGGTGCCCGGTCAGAACCGGGCGGGGTAACCCGATTATTCCAGTGTATCTGACGTATTGGGAAGTTACGTAACGAATACGTCAACGTCAGTCTTGACTTGTCTTGGTTCGCGCCGCACAACAGGGGTCCGAACCAGAAAAACGACTATGGGCGGAGGAAGTCGCACTCATGAAGCTACTCGTCGCGGTGAAGCGCGTGATTGACTATAACGTCAAGGTTCGGGTGAAGGCCGACCAGACGGGCGTTGATCTCGCCAATGTCAAAATGTCGATGAACCCGTTCGATGAAATCGCCGTCGAAGAAGCGGTTCGCCTGAAGGAAGCCGGGATTGCGACCGAGGTGGTCGTCGTCAGCATCGGCCCAACTCAAGCCCAGGAAACCCTGCGCACCGCCCTCGCGATGGGCGCCGATCGCGGCATTCTGGTCCAAACCGATGCCGAAGTGCAGCCGCTTGCCGTCGCCAAACTGCTGAAAGCGGTGGCGGAGAAGGAAGGCCCCGGTCTGATCATTCTCGGCAAGCAGGCCATCGACGACGATAGCAACCAAACCGGCCAGATGCTGGCGGCGTTGCTGGATTGGCCGCAGGCCACCTTCGCCTCGAAGGTCGCGGTCGCCGACGGCAAAGCCACCGTCACCCGTGAAATCGATGGCGGTTTGGAAACCCTGGCGCTGACGCTGCCGGCGATCATCACGACCGACCTACGCCTCAACGAGCCGCGCTATGCGTCGCTGCCAAATATCATGAAGGCGAAGAAGAAGCCGCTCGATACCGTCGATCCGGCGGCGCTCGGCGTTGATATCGCCCCGCGCCTCGCCACTCTGAAAGTGACCGAGCCGCCGAAGCGCCAGGGCGGCGTGAAGGTCGCGTCCGTTGCCGATCTGGTGGCGAAGCTGCGCACTGAAGCGAAGGTGATCTGATTATGGCCGTTCTCGTTATCGCCGAAGTGGATGCGGGCGCGCTGAAGCCTGCCACCCTGAATGCCGTTACCGCCGCTGCGAAGCTGGGGGAGGTTCATGTCCTCGTTGCCGGGTCGGGCGCCGCTGGCGCCGCCGATGCCGCGAAGGGCATTGCGGGCGTTGCCAAGGTTCTGCACGCCGACAGCGCCGAGTATGCCAACGGCCTTGCCGAAGCGCTGACCCCGCTTGTGGTTTCGGTCGCCAAGTCCTATGCCGCTGTGGTCGCCACGGCCACCACTTTCGGCAAGAACCTGCTGCCGCGCGTTGCGGCGCTGCTCGATGTGCAACAGATTTCCGAAGTCACCGCGATTGAAAGCGCTGATACCTTCGTGCGCCCGATCTATGCCGGGAACGCGCTCGCCACGGTGAAATCCGCCGATGCGATCAAGGTTTTGACCGTACGCGGTACCGCCTTCGATGCGGCCCCCGCCACGGGCGGCTCGGCAGCGGTCGAAAGCGTCGCGGCGGTCGCCGGGTCGGGCAAGTCGGCCTTTATTGGTCAGGAACTTTCCAAGTCCGAACGGCCGGAACTCACCTCCGCCCGCATCGTCATTTCCGGCGGGCGCGGGATGCAGAATGGCGAAAACTTCGCCCTGTTGGAAGCCGTGGCCGATAAGCTGGGCGCCGCCGTTGGCGCGTCGCGCGCGGCGGTCGATGCCGGGTTCGTGCCGAACGATTATCAGGTCGGCCAGACCGGCAAGATCGTGGCGCCGGACCTTTATATCGCCGTCGGGATTTCGGGCGCGATCCAGCATCTCGCCGGGATGAAGGACAGCAAGGTCATCGTTGCCATCAATAAGGACGAAGAGGCACCGATCTTCCAGGTCGCCGACTATGGCTTGGTCGCCGACCTGTTTAAGGCGGTGCCGGAATTGAAAGAGGCGCTAGACTAAGCGCTAAAAGCCTAGGTAAGCTGCCAGCCCTTCGCACCCGCGAAGGGCTGGTTTGTTAGAACGCTCGGGGGACTTCCATATGCACACCATCGGGATCATCGGCGCGGGTCAAATGGGCACCGGCATTGCCCAGGTCTTCGCGGCGGCCGGATACCCCGTGCATCTGCTGGATGTTACCGCCGACCGCTTGACGGCGGGCGTCGCGACGGTCAGCAAGAACCTCGACCGTCAGATCGCCAAGGGCAAGCTGACGGAGGCGGAGAAGGTTGCGACGCTCGGTCGCATCACCACCGGCACCGACTATGCCGGGTTCGGCGCCTCCGATCTCGTGATTGAAGCTGCGACCGAAAATGAAGCGCTGAAGCGCGAGATTTTCAAGACGCTGGTGCCGCACCTGAAGCCCGAGGCGCTGGTGGCGTCCAACACCTCGTCGATTTCCATCACCCGGCTTGCGGCGGCCACTGACCGGCCCGGCAAGTTCATCGGCATGCATTTTATGAACCCGGTGCCGGTGATGCAGTTGGTGGAACTGATCCGCGGCATCGCGACCGATGAAGACACGTTCGCGACCGTGCGCACCTTGGCGGAATCCCTGGGGAAGACGGTTGCCGTGTCGGAAGATTTCCCGGCCTTCATCGTCAATCGCATTCTGCTGCCGATGATCAACGAGGCGATCTATACGCTGTACGAAGGCGTCGGTTCCGTGGTGGCCATCGATACCGCGATGAAGCTGGGGGCCAATCACCCGATGGGGCCGCTGGAACTGGCGGATTTCATCGGTCTCGATACCTGCTTGGCGATCATGCAAGTGCTGCACGACGGTCTGTCGGACACCAAATACCGCCCCTGCCCGCTGCTGGTGAAATATGTCGAAGCCGGGTGGCTGGGCCGCAAAGCCGGGCGCGGCTTCTACGATTATCGCGGCGATAAACCGGTGCCGACGCGGTAACAGCCCGTCAGTTCTGCTGCAACCTCGGCACCGGGATTGCAGTGGCTTCGATCTCCGCTTCAAGATTGGCCGTGAATTCCGCGAACATTTCCGGGTCGGCGTCGGCTTCCCGTTGGTATTGCGCCGCCACGTTGCGGTTGAGCTGGTGCATGATGTCGTCCATGCCGGTAAAATCGGGAAAGCCGCCGCGCAAGGAAAATTCCGCTTCCAACTGCACGATTAATTCCAACACTGGCCGATAGCTTGGGTCATCCGCCAGGGCGGTAAAACAGTCGCGCCACTGGTTTTGTAAATCTTCGGGCGATAGGGCCGCGAAGCTGCGCCCGGCCTTCAGATAGGCTTCAGTCAGCGCCAACCGTTGTTGGGCGAAAAAAGTGGCGAGCGCGGCTTCATCCATTGGAAAATAATCCCGGTCCCGGCAGGGACGCGACAGAGGCACTGCGGCGCAGCGCGGTTTCGACGGGCGGCGGCGGCTCCAGCGCGTCCCCCAGCCCGGCGGTATCGAAGTCGGCGAGCTTGCGGGCCTGCACCAGCACGCGGCTGTCGAAGGCGCCAACGGCACTATTGTAGGCTCCGGCGGCGGTCTCCAAGCCCTTGCCGATCTTGGCGAGATGATCGCTGAACGTCGAAAGTCGCTTATGCATCTCCCGTCCCAGCCCGGCGATTTCGCGGGCATTTTGGGCCAAGCGCTCCTGCCGCCAGCCATAGGCGACCGCGCGCAAGAGCGAAATCAGCGTCGTCGGCGTCGCCAGGATCACGCTTTGCTCCACCCCCGCTTCGATCAAGCCCGGATCATGCTCCAGCGCGGCCGCGAAGAAATGTTCGCCGGGCAGGAACAGCACGACGAATTCCGGCGTATCGCCCTTGAACTGCTCCCAATAGGTTTTTTCGGAAAGCGCCTTGATATGGGTGCGGATCTGGCGGGCGTGATGGGCTAGATGGGCGCGGCGGGCATCGTCATCGGGCGCTTCGACGGCGGCCAGATAGGCTTCCAGCGGCGCTTTGGCATCGACGATGACGCTCTTGCCGCCCGGCAGGCGCACGACCAGATCGGGGCGCAGGCGCTTATCTTCCGGCGTCTGCACTTGTTCCTGGAAGTCGCAGTGATCGACCATCCCGGCGAGTTCCACGACGCGCTTTAGCTGGATTTCCCCCCAGCGCCCGCGCACGGTCGGCGCGCGCAGGGCGCGGGTGAGATTGCCGGTTTCGGACTTCAATTCCTGGTAAAGCTGGCGCATCAGCGCCGTCTGTTCCCGCAGACCGTGATAGGCGCCCTCGCGGGTCTTTTCGATTTCGCGCAGGTTCACGTCGAGCTTGTTGAGATGCTCCACCACAGGCGTAAGCTGCGCCGCCATGGCTTGACTACGCTGATCAAGGTCGCTTTTGGCGGCTTGGTGCAGCTTGCCGAAATTCTCCTCGGCCAATTGCAGGAAGCTGGCGTTGGATTTTTCCAATGCCTCTGTCGATAGCGCCCGGAACTGGTCCGATAGCGCCCGCCGCGCATCGTCGAGCAGCGCGAGGTTTTCCTCCGTCCGGTGCTTCTCGGTATCCAGCAGCACGCGCAATTCGGCATTTTCGGCACGCAGGTCCAGGATGGAGGTGCTGGCGTCGGCAAGATCGGTTTCCAGCCGGGTCAGCCGCTCCGTCCGTTCGGTCAATTGCGCGGCCAGCACGGCTTGACGGCTGCGGGCGATCAGCCAGCCGAGCGCTGCCCCCAAAAACAGGGCGAGCAGCGCCGCCGCAATGATACTGCCGTTCCCGTCCATCCAACGTCCCTTCATAGACAGAAGCGGCTGCATCTGGGATAAGTCGCCTCTCTAAGTGGCCGCGAGAGTAGCCCCTTTGTTCCTATCCTGCTAGTGTCTGGTGAGCCGCTGTTATGGCCTTTCTCTCCCCCTCCTGGCCCCGCGCGGCCCGCATTCTCGCCCTGATGCTGATTGCGGTGGCGGGGGTGCTGGCTTTCCGACCCGATGCCGTGGTTTTCACGACGCCGCTGACCGAGGACGCTTATTACAGCCTGTCCGCCGCCCGCAATATCGCAGCGGGGCGCGGTGTGACGATTGACGGCAGCCTGCCGACCAATGGGTTTCAGCCGCTGTTTACCTTCCTCGAAGCCGGGGCGTTCGCCCTTGCAGGCGGGAATGAGACACTGGCGATCCGCTTTACCCTCGGTCTCTCTTGGGTGATCTGGCTGGCGACGGCCCTCACCCTCGGGCGCATCGCGGTTGATGGCGCGAGCGGTTCGGCAGCGGAGAAGAGCGCGCGCGGCTGGCTGGCCACCCTGCTGTATCTCGCCGGGTTCCTGACCTTCATGCACCACTTCAACGGGCTGGAAACCGGCCTGCTGATGCTGGGCTATGCCATCCTGTGGCGGGCGTGGCAGGCGGGGGTTTACGAGCAGCGCGGCGGGCCGCTCAAAATCGGCTTGCTGCTGGGGCTGCTGGTGCTCACCCGCATCGACGCTGCCATTTTCACGGCACTCTTCGGCCTTTGGTTGCTGGTCCGCGAAACCCGGCGCTTTGGGCTGGTTGCCGCGTTGACGCGCACCGTGCCGATGGGGCTGGCGGCGCTGGCTATTTCGTCCCCCTGGTGGGCCTATAATTATCTGGAATTCGGTAGTTTCATGCCGACCAGCGGCACGGCGCAGCAGGAATGGGCGGTGGATGAGCGGCGCCTGCGCTGGATCTTTTGGGCCTTGGGCGTCGCCGGGCTGCCGCAGCTTTGGCTTGGGCAGTTGGATGAGATGTTCGGCGATGGGATCGTTTTGTCGATCCTGCGGGCCGGGGTTGGCGGCGGCTTGCTGTGGGGCTTCTGGCGGGCGGTGAAAACCCGCAAACCGCTCGCGGCCAAGGATGCCGCCCAACGCCGCACCTGGGAATTCGCCGCCTTGCTGGCCGCCGCCCTGACCGTCCTCTGCCTCTATTACGGCTTCAGCTTCATCGCCTATTGGTTCTACTACCGCTATCTCTTCTTCTTCGTCCTGCTCGCGACCCTGGGCATCGCCTGGCTGCTGGCGCCCTGGGTGGCGGCGGATACCCGGCGCGGAAAACTCGCCGCGCTCGGCCTGTGGGTGCTGGCCGCGCCGACGCTGGCCTCCGCCCTCCTCGCGCAGACCGGCAAGACCCTGCACGTCGAAACCGTCTATTTCGAACAATTGGCGCTGATTAAGGAACATGTTCCCGACGATGCCCGCGTCGCCGCTGGACAGTCGGGTACGCTGGGTTACTTCCGCCCCAACTCAGTGAATGTGGACGGCAAGGTCAACCGTACCGCCGTTCCTTACCAAACCCACATGTGGGATTACCTGCGCGAGAATAAGATCGTCTGGTTCTGCGACTGGCCGAACTATGTGGAAAAATACCTCGGCCCCGATCCAGCAAAGCATGGTTGGAAGCTGGTGGCGGAAAAAGGATTCTGGCGGCTGTGGAGGTACGAGGGAGCGTGATACTCGGGGACGCCGTCCCCGAACCCCAGGCCAAGGGGCGAGTCCCTTGGCGATCCCATTCCTTAAAGGCGCTAGCCCGTATATTGCTGGGCAGTGTTTCCGCGCATAAAAAAACGCCCCGAGTGTCCTCGGAGCGTTCTTAAGAACATCGGGATTGTTAAGGGGCCGCAGCCCCTTAAGCGGAGTGCAGAGGCAGCGCCTCTGCATCCCTATCCCAGACAGCCGAAGCTTACGCCTCTGCCGGCGCGTCCTTCTTGCTCAGGTCTTCGCCCGTTTCCTGGTCGACAACCTTCATCGACAGGCGGATCTTGCCGCGATCGTCGAAGCCGAGGCACTTCACCTTCACGGCATCGCCGACCTTCACCACGTCTTCGGTCTTGGCGACGCGCTTCGGCGCCAGTTCCGAGATGTGGACGAGGCCGTCGCGGCTGCCGAGGAAGTTGACGAAGGCGCCGAAATCGACGGTCTTCACCACCTTACCCGTGTAGATCACGCCGACTTCCGGTTCCGCGACGATGCCTTTGATCCAGTCGATGGCGGCTTGCGCCTTCGTGGTATCGGTGGCGGCGACCTTAATGGTGCCATCGTCCTCGATGTCGATCTTGGTGCCGGTGGTTTCGGTGATCTCGCGGATGACCTTACCGCCGGAGCCGATGACTTCGCGGATCTTATCCTTCGGGATCTGGAAGGTGGTGACGCGCGGGGCGTTGCTGGACACCTGACCGCGCGGAGCCGACAGACCCTTGGCCATTTCGCCCAGGATGTGCAGACGGCCGGCTTTCGCCTGTTCCAGCGCGATCTTCATGATCTCGCGGGTGATCGAGGTGATCTTAATGTCCATCTGCAAAGCGGTGATGCCGCTTTCCGTCCCGGCGACCTTGAAGTCCATATCGCCCAGGTGATCTTCATCGCCCAGAATGTCCGACAGAACGGCGAATTGGTCGCCTTCCTTGATCAGACCCATGGCGATCCCGGCGACCGGGCGCAGCAGCGGCACGCCCGCATCCATCATCGACAGCGAAGCGCCGCAGACGGAAGCCATCGACGAGGAGCCGTTGGATTCGGTGATTTCCGACACGACGCGGATCGTGTACGGGAACTTTTCCTTCTCCGGCAGCACCGGATGCACCGCGCGCCAGGCAAGCTTGCCGTGGCCGATTTCGCGGCGACCCGGCGAGCCCATGCGGCCCGCTTCCCCGACCGAATACGGCGGGAAATTATAGTGCAGCATGAAGTTTTCGCGGTATTCGCCGTCCAGCGCGTCGATGATCTGTTCATCCTGGCCGGTGCCGAGCGTGGCGACGACGAGGGCCTGGGTTTCCCCACGGGTGAACAGGGTCGAACCGTGGGCGCGCGGCAGCACGCCGACTTCGGCGACGATCGGGCGAACGGTCACAAGGTCGCGGCCGTCGATGCGGCGCTTCGTGGACAGGATATTGCCGCGAACGATGTCCGCTTCCAGATCCTTGAACTTCGCGGCGACGAGATCGGCGGCGAAGCCTTCTTCGACCAGCTTGGTGACGGCTTCGGCCTTAGCGGCACCGACCTTTTCGTAGCGCACCTGCTTCTGCACTTCCGAATAGGCGGCGGTCAGCGCGGTGGCGGCAACTTCCTTCAGGCGCTTGGCCACGGCGGTTTCGGCTTCCGGCGGGGCCGGCAGGTCGAAGGGTTCCTTGGCGGCGGCATTGGCGAGGTCGATGATCGCATCGATCACCGGCTGGAAGCTATCGTGACCAAAGGCCACGGCGCCCAGCATAATTTCTTCGGAAAGCTCCTTGGCTTCCGATTCGACCATCAGCACGCCATCGTTGGTCCCGGCGACCACGAGGTCGAGCGCGCTTTCCTTCACCTGGGCGGGGGTCGGGTTCAGCACGTATTCGCCATTGATATAGGCAACGCGCGCCGCGCCGATCGGGCCAAGGAAGGGGGCGCCCGAAATCGTGAGAGCGGCGGACGCGCCGACCATCGACACGATATCGGGATCATTTTCCATATCGTGGCTTAGCACAGTGCAGATCACCTGGGTCTCATTGCGGAACCCATCGGCGAACAGCGGGCGGATCGGACGATCCACCAGGCGCGACACCAGCGTTTCCTTTTCGGACGGGCGGCCTTCGCGCTTAAAGAAGCCGCCCGGAATCTTACCGGCGGCGAAGGTCTTTTCCTGGTAGTTCACCGTCAGCGGGAAGAAGTCCACGCCCGGCTTCGCGGCTTTGGCATAGACCACGGTGCAGAGCACGGTGGTTTCGCCATAGGTGGCCAGCACGGCGCCATCGGCCTGGCGGGCGATGCGGCCCGTCTCCAGCGTCAGGGTGCGACCGCCCCATTGAATTTCTTTCTTGAACACATTGAACATCGTCGTTCCTTCCATCGTTCGTGCGTCGGGGGTGCTTTCACCATCGCCGCCGCGCGGGCTGGGTTTCCCTCAGGATGCAGCCCGCCCCACCCTGCGCCGGACCTGTCGAAAATCAGGCTTTCGATCCGGCTGTACCGCGCTGACTGTAGCGCAAAAGCAAACGATCCGCCCTTCGGGGCGAAGGGCGGATCGCTTTTAGTCTGCCATCCCAGGCGGCGCGATTAGCGACGCAGGCCGAGGCGTTGGATCAGGGTCGCATAGCGGCCGTGATCGTTGCGCTTCAGGTAATCCAGCAGGCGGCGGCGCTGACCGACGAGGACCAGCAGACCGCGACGCGAGTGGAAGTCCTTCTTATGGCCCGACAGATGGTCGGTCAGATTGCGGATGCGTTCCGACAGGATCGCAACCTGGACTTCCGGCGAACCGGTATCGCCTTGCTTGGTGGCATATTCTTGAATGAGCGCAGTCTTGCGCTCGGCAGTGATCGACATCGGGGGCTCCCAAAATCAGAGGTTGAAAACGCGGCTCGGGCGCAGGTTTTCCCCCTCGCGGTGACAGAGCGCGACCGGAGTTCCCTCCGCAATCGCGACCAATACCGTTTCCGGGGAGCAATCCACCAAAACGCCCCAGTCGCTCGCGGGGAGCGGCAGGGTTTGTCCATGGCGGAGGCGCTGCGCCGATGCTACCGGAATGGCCAGAGCCGGGATGTCGTCCAGCACGGTCAGGATCGGTAGCAGTCGATCCGACAGCGGCGGACTATGATCAGATTCCCCGGCTGAATCCAGAAGAATCGCGTCCGCCTCGCTAAAAACCCCAACTTTCGTGCGCCGTAGGGCCGACAGATGCCCAACAGTGCCCAAAGCCAAGGCAATGTCACGTCCCAAGGAGCGCACATAGGTGCCTTTGCCGCAATCGACCTCGAACACCGCATGATCGGCGTCAGGCATCTCACGCAGGCGCAGATCGAAAATCTCCACCGGGCGCGCCGCCAGTTCCACCGCTTCCCCGGCGCGGGCGAGATCATAGGCGCGCTGGCCGTCGATCTTGAGGGCCGAATAGGCGGGCGGCTGCTGAAGGATGGTGCCGAGGAAGCGCGGTAGCACCGCATCAATGGCGGCGCGGTCGGGGCGAACGTCGGAGGTGGCGGTAATCTCCCCCTCCGCATCCTCGGTTGACCGGGCGATGCCCCAGCGCAGGGTAAAGCGGTAGCTTTTGCGCCCGTCCATCACCAGGGAAACCGTCTTGGTCGCCTCGCCGAAGGCCAGCGGTAGGATGCCGGAAGCCAGCGGATCGAGCGTGCCGCCGTGCCCAACCTTTTCGGCATTCAGCAGGCGCTTGGCTTTGCCGACCACCGCTGCCGAGGTGACGCCGAGCGGCTTATCGACCACCAGCCAGCCGTGGATGGGCTGGCCCCGGCGCTTGCGGCTCATGCCTCCTCGGTGCCTTCATCATCCTGGTGCGCGGCAAGATCGCGCTGCACTTCCGGGCGGTTGAGCAGTGACCCGATGCGCGCCGCCTCGCCGAAGGACGTATCCGGCTGGAACGCCAGTTCCGGCACGAATTGCAGGCGCAATTCTTTCGCCATCTGACCGCGCAAATAGGGCGATGCCCGGCGGCAGGCACGGACCAGCGCCTTTTGCGCCTCCGGCGTATCCTCGCCGCCCAGTTTGATCACGAAGGCGGTGGCGTGGCGCAGGTCGGGGCTCATGCGCACTTCCGTCACCATCACCGACGCCCCGGCAAGATCGGGATCGCGCAGCCCATCGCGGGTAAAAACCTGGGTGAGCACATGCCGCACCTCTTCCCCCACGCGCAACTGACGCGGCGACGGCGCCCGGCCTGCGGAGGAGGAAAGTGTACCGGAAGAGGCGGGATGGGACGGGCGGGGCATGGTCATTGTCGCTTCGCTAAAGAGGGCGAGGACAATAGGCATACCGATCATCTCTGTCAATTGACCCCTGACCCGAAAGGCCGGGCAGGCGTGCCGCCCCGGTTGGCAGCGGCACGCCTGCGACGGAAGGTCTACCCGATGAACGTTACGAACAGAACGGTTGCATTGGCGGCGGCGGTGATCTGTGCAATCCCCGTCCCGCCGTTTCGACGCAGCTTGATAACTGGCGGTGTCGTGCTTTGGTTCAAGATCATCGGGAACGAACCATTGATCGTGATCGCCGTTTGCCCATTCGCGGCCCATGATAGGGTTTTTACCGCACCATTGGCGACGACCGAGAAGGTTCCGGTTTCGGTCGTCCCGAGGTTCGCCAAAGCGATGGTCACGTCGAATTGCCACAGGCCGCTATTGGGAATGCCTGTCGTCAGAATGGTCGCATCGCCGCGCAGAACCTGCGGGTAAGGAACCGTGATTTCCGTCGTGGCCGGTACGTCCAGAACATCGGTGCGGCGGGCGAAGACGAAGCCGTTATTGACCGGGTTTCCGACCGTCAGCTTGCCCGCCTCGATCATTTGAAAGGCGGCATCGGGATGTGGGGCTTTATTAATCTTCTTCTGGTTCGGTGCCGTCAGTGTAATCCACAAAGGACTATCGACAGTGATGTTATTGTAAGTTCCAGTATCGCCAAGATAGATACCGTCAAAAGGAATGCCGCCTTGGGCGTCGGCCCGGAAGGCGCATTGCTGCATATCAATGCTATTGACAGACGCTGATCCCAGTGTTCCGCCAAAAACGACGCCTTTATTGGGAATCATCACCTGATTATTTTGGGGATCGAGATGACTTATGAAGCGGCATTGCTCGATAATCCCGTTTGTTAGATACTCTAACCGGATCTGAGCGCCAACATTACTGTCGAATTCAATCTTGCGAACCGAGAGATTTTGCGCAGAACTGTTGATGCGGGTAACGCGCAAGCCTGCGGCCAGATCACCGGACGCTCCGGCTCCGTTGCCGGCAATAATGCCGCCGTCGATGTCGGCGCCTGCCCCAATAAGAACCCCGCCGCCATTTGCCTGAACCTTAGTGTTCTGCCAATAGAGTATAAACCCTAAACCGCAATATCCGGCGATCCCATACCCACCATTTTGAATGATTTCCGTATCGCGGATATGAACGATACTTTGGATGGCATCGGTCGTACCAATGGCAAAGATCGAGCTAACCTCGGTCAGCGTACAGGGTTGAGAAATTTTAACCTGAAAATCGCTCACCACCTGCGTCACCAGGGCGCCGATTGGAATGCCCGGGCCGAAAACCCCGTTGCCCACGACCAGCCGTGTCAAGAACCCGCCCGCCGCCCGGTTAAGCTCGTTACTGCCGGCGGTCTTGCTAACGTCGGTGATCTCCGTATAGACGGTCGAGACCAGCGGAGATTTAACAGCATCACCGCCGAAATTCTTGATGACGAGATCGCTGAGATACCAATCGAAAGCCCCCGTCAGACTTAGGGCCGATTGTCCGGGGATATCGGATTTCCCCGTCAGGGTCATGCTGGCAATCGAGCCATTCTTAAGGAAGCGGTACCCGACGGCCTGGGTACAGGTTAGGAGAGTGCCGGTTCCCCGATAATCGAGAATACTAATGTCCTTGCCCTCGCCAAAAAGCTGCGGGCCGGGGGCGTGATTATTTACAGGGGCAGTGACTGTTAAGGGGCCGTCGAGACGGAACGTGCCTGCCGGTACAAAGACGGGCCGACCGTTCGCCGCTGCCAGAGCTTGCGTAAAGGCCGTCGTGCTATCGCTGCCGTCCGGTAAGGCTCCATAATCCATGACATTAATGAAAGCGCCATAAGGGTTCGCCGGCGTTGTCATGCTCTCTCCATGGGTAGATTTATGTTCGCAATTTCATGTGCGTGCGATATTTCACTCAAGAAATTTCGATCATCACAATGAAATTCATGAGTCTATTTTGATGTTATTCAAAATATATTTCCCATTTTTTTTCAATCTATTTATTTTATATCAAAACGGTTTACCCATCTCAAGAGATGGTTTTGTTAATTTTATAAAAGACACGTAAAAATCACAACGCCGCCAGAAACGGCAGCTTCTAGCGGCGCAAAGGGGATATTTTTTGGTCTAAAAAGAGTGTCCCGATCAGGCGACGGCGCTAATAGGTTCAGCGGGCACCACCGGTTGCAGTGTCACCCGGTCGCCAATCGCCGTTAGGAAATAGCCTTCCGGCACTTCGTTCCAGCACGCATCGCTGCGGTCGAGCGGTTCAGAGAGGACCAAGACCGATCCCGCCCCTTCGGTGAAAGCGCAGGTGCCGTTTTCAACCTGAACCTGCTGGCCCTGCGCATAGAACAGCGTCGGCGCGGCTTGGTCGGAGGAATAGCGAATAGCATAGAGCCGTTCGCCATCGGTGGCGCAAGCGGTGAGGCGCAGCGGTTCGGTCACGCCCTGGGCCTGCATCGCGGTTTCGATATCGGCGATGGTTTTCCGGTAGGCATCGGCCGGGTCCGACAGCAGGCCGTTGCCGATCAGCAGCATAAAGATGATTTCGCTGTCGGTGGTGCCAATCCGCTCGTTATACAGCGCTTCTGGAATCTGAAACTCCAGGCAGCGGCGGACCTTATCGTAGCCGCCGATGCGACCATTGTGCATGAACAGCCAATTGTCGTGGCGGAACGGGTGGCAGTTCTGCCGCGTTGTTGCGGTGCCGGTGGAGGCGCGGACGTGGGCGAAAAACAGCGGCGATTCGATCTGTTCAGCCAAGCTGCGCAGATTATCGTCGTTCCAGGCGGGGCGAATGTCGCGGTACAGGCCGGGCTTCTTCTGCGTGCCGTACCAGCCCACGCCGAAGCCATCGCCATTGGTCGCCACGCTAGCGCGCTGGCAGGCGAGCGACTGATTGATCAGCGAGTTCTGCGTTTCGAACAGCAACGCGTGCAAACGCAGGGGAGAACCGGAGTAGGCGAGCCAACGGCACATGGTCAATCCCGACCGGGGCCGCGTGACCACCCTCCCCGGAGGGTAGCTCACCGACACCCATCTGACATTTCAGTAACACGATCGTAGCAAAGCCGCCTCCCGCTGTCGAGACGCTGTTTCTAAATTTTTCGTTATCGATTCGGTGCTTATCCGTTCCGCCTGCTGTGCCGCGTGAGGGATTAGGGCGCGTCTTTCGTGTCTAAAGGATGTCGGTCCGTCGCAGCGTCAGCGTCGTCGATCCGTTCGGCACTGTCGGGGAAGGTCGTTTCGGTTGCGGCGTCTTCTTCGCCAGGGTCGAGGGCGATGGTTTCACTCTCTTCGCCCGGCTCGCGCGTCAGGTTCCAATCGCCAACGCCCCAGGCGGCCAAACGCGCCCGCACGGCGGCGGGGCGCGGCAGATCGTGGCGTTCCAACTGCTGATCGGGAAAGCGCAAGGCGCCATAGAACAGGCCTTCCAGCGCCGGGATCCGCTCTGGCCGTCGCAAGCGATTAAAAACAACCCCCTCGGGGATGCGCCCGGTCGTGGTTTCCCCCGCCCAATAGGCGCGCGCGACATAGTCATCCACCGTCTCGCTATCGTAAGCGGCGAGAATTTCCGTCCACAGCGAATCATGCAAAGAGACGGCAAAGAGCCCCCGGGTCTCGGCGACCTTCAGCACATGGCCCGTCAGCGCGTCGCGGTTGGTATCGTGATAAAGCCAAGCATCTTCTAGCCGGTCGAAGACCAAGGCCGCCCGTCCGCGTGCCGGATAGCCCGCCAGATGGGTGGCGCGGTAATTCTCCAGCACGATCTCGGCCCGTTGCACCCGGCGCTGGGCGGGCTGTTCGATCCCCAGCGCCTCGGCGGCCTGGGGTGCCCCGACGACGGTCAAGGCCACGGGCGGCGGCTCCAGCACATCCCCCGTCTCCACGCGCCCGAACAGGCTCACCTGCTTGCGCACTGTGGGCAAGCGCGGATCGAGCCAAAGATAAAACCGGCGGCGGCGGTTGGAGACGACGAGATTGACCATGCGGCCTCCCTCACAACAAACGGGATGCTGCGGCAGGTGTACCCCATGCCGCGCCGCTGCGATACCGCAAGATCGTTCAGGCGGGTTTCCGGGCCAGAATCACCGCGAAATCATCGGTCAGCAGGCCCTCGCTGAGGCACCAATCTTCGAGCGCGATCAGGCGGGCAAGGTGCCCCCCGGCATCCGTATGGAAATGCTGAGCGATTTGGGCCAGCGCCAGATGCAGAAGATTGCCGCCGTAGCCAAAAAGCCCCTCGACCGTAAACCAAGTCGGCAGCAACGGGACGATTTCGGCAGAGCGAACGGCTTCGCTGGGGTCAACGGCGATCACCTGCTGGACCGTGGGGCGGATGTAGCCGCGCCGCAAGTGCCCTGCCCCGGTGCGCACCAGATCATCGGGCAAGGCGCTGAGAAAGCCGCTGATCAAGCCCGTCTGCACATCGGGCCATTGGAACCGGCTGGGGCCAATAAACTCGTCGAGATAAAACCAGCCGCCGGGCTTCAGGAGATGCGAGACGGCGGAGTAAAGCCCCTCAAGATTGGCGCAATGATGCACCCCCGCGATCCCGAAAACCGCGTCGAAGCTGCCCGGTTGCAAATCGGCGCTACCGACGGGTAGCGCGTTCATATCGGCGACCTGATGCTTAACCCCCCTTAGGCCTGCGGCGGCGGCCTGTTCGGCAGCCAAGGCCAAGGCCCGCGGCGATAAATCAAGACCGACGGCTTCAGCCGCCCATCCCGATTGAACGATCGAGTTTTCGATACCTGCCGACCCACAGCCCACAATAAGAACCCGCCCCAGGGGCAGGGGGCGGTCGCGGGCGACGCGCTGAAAAAACCAGGTTAAGGCGGGCAGGTTGGCGTCCCCGGTCACCCGTCGATTGATGGTTTGCTGCACCTGGGCAAGGTGGGTCCAATGCTGACCTTCGGCGGTCCAGGTGGCTGGATCGCCCCAGGCCGCATCGACGACATCGGCAAAAATGGGGGCGGGGTCGCGGGCAGAAAACGTCATAATAAGAAGTCTAACCGACTATGTTCGGCTTGTCAGGCGGTGGCGCACCGCGTTGGGTAAAAAGCCTTTGCAGGCTGCGAGTGGGCTTGAACTGCCCGAACGTCGGTGATGGAATGCGCCCTACGATGGATGCGCACCCGGATTCCCCCTGTAAAACTGCCCTGATCTTTGGCATCTCGGGCCAGGACGGCGCCTATCTGGCCCGGCTTCTTCTGGCAGACGGGTACCGGGTGCATGGGACGTCGCGCGACCGGGAAATGTCGGGGTTTGCCAATTTGGTCCAGCTTGGCCTGAAGGCGCAGGTCGGGCTGCATTCCGCCGTCTTGACCGACTTCCGCAGTGTGATCGAGGTGATCGACCGGGTGCGCCCAGACGAGATTTATAATCTCGCCGCTCAATCTTCGGTCGGCCTGTCCTTCGACCAACCGGCGGAAACGGTGAACGGTTGCCTAATCGGTACACTGAATATTTTGGAAGCGATCCGCTTTCTAAAATTAAAAACGCGGTTTTACAGTGCAGCGTCCAGCGAATGCTATGGCAACACCGGTGCCACGCCTGCTGATGAAACCACACCCTTTCATCCTCGCAGCCCCTACGGCGTTGGCAAGGCTGCGGCTTTCTGGGCGGTGGCCAATTATCGCGAAGCCTATGGGCTCTTCGCTTGTTCCGGCATTCTCTTCAATCACGAATCGCCGCTGCGCCCGGCGCGCTATGTAACCCAGAAGGTTGTGCGCGGCGCTGCCGATATTGCCGACAAAAAGCGTGACCGCCTCATCCTCGGGGCCCTCGATGTCGCTCGCGATTGGGGGTGGGCGCCCGATTACGTCGAGGCGATGGCCCGCATGCTCCGCCATGATAGGCCGGAAGATTTTGTGATCGCGACCGGGGAAACCCATACGCTCGAGGCGTTCGTGGCCGAGGTTTTTGCCCAATTCGGCCTTAACTGGCGCGACCATGTGGATAGCGACCGTGCCCTGCTGCGCCCGTCCGATATTAGCTATAGTGCCGGAAACCCGGAAAAGGCCCACCGCTTGCTAAACTGGCGGGCGGAAGCACGAATGCCGCAGATCGTGGCCCAGTTGGTCGCGGCGGAAATCGCCCGGCGCCGCAGCCCCGATCCTTCCGGTGGATAACCCACGGTCGCTAGACGTGGCCCCCGCTTCCCCTTAGTTCTGGGAGGCACGGAATTTCTCAAGCGGCAGATCAGGCTTTATGACACGCGCGACCCTTCTTTCCCTCCTAAAGGCCGGTGACTGGTCGCAACTTGCATCCCTGGCCGAGCGGGAAACCGGGACCGCTGCAGGCCTGCTGCGGGCCTTGGCGGCGGGGCATGCGCAGTCCTTGCCCGATTTTTCGGCGGACGATGTGGTTCCCGATGATGATCTGCGCGCCTTCTTGCGTCAGGCGCCAGCGGTTATCGACCGGTTACTGGCGCGCGCACGGGAAGCGGCGGCAGGGCGGCGTCTCGGCGTGGCCGATGCCCTTTATCGGGCAGTTTTAGCGCTGGATGACCGCCATCTCGCCGCCCGGCTCGCGGTTGCTTGGGAGGCGTTCCGCCTGGGCGACCGAGCCGCCGCGCTTCATCACGCCGAGCTGGCCCGGCAAGGGCATCCGGGGTCGGCCGAGGCGGCGGCGGCGTTTGGGTGGATGCAGTGGGACGCTGGGCGGCCTGAGGCGGTTGAAACCCTCGAAACCGCGCTCACGCAGCATCCCGATCATCCGGTCCTCCTCTGGTATCTCGGTCATATCCGCGCCCGCACGGGGCTGTTGGCGGCGGCGGCGCGGCTTCTGACCCGGGCGCTCGAGATCAACCCCGGTCTCGACGAAGCGGCGGTCGCGCTGGCTTGGGTTTATGCCGATATGGGGCGGCTCGATGCCGCGCTGGACCTATCGTACAAGGTTGTGCAACGGGCGCCGCAGCCACACCGCTTGGCGCAGCTTGGGCATTTTCTCAGCGAGAAGGGCTTTTTCGACGCCGCCATTCTGTTGCTGCGCCAAGCGCTCACTGCGACTCCCGCCGATCCCGATATTCGCCGCCATTTGGTCACCGCCCTGTGCCGGGCGGGACAGGCGGTGGAAGCTGGCCCGCTGCTCGATGCGGGTCTGGCTCTGGCCCCGGAGGATCGGGGTCTGCATCTCGGCAAGGCCCTATGGTTGCGGACCGCCGGGGCGCCCGCTCAGGCCGAGATCGCCGCCCATGACATCGTGCGTCGCTGGCCCGATTGGGCGGACGGCTGGTACTTACTGGGCGAGATTAAGCGTGCCGCCGGGGCGATGCAGGAGGCCTTGCACTGTTACGGTCGGGCGCAGCAGCATAATCCGGCCTTGGTGGCCGCGGCCATCGCCCGGTCCCAGGTCTTGCTGCACTTCGGCGCGGCGGAGGAAGCTGCCACGCTGATGGATGCGGTCTTGGCCGACGCGCCCGATCATCCCGCCGCCCGCCGCCAATTGGCCTGGGCGCTGATCGGGCAGAACAGGGGCCGCGACGCCCGCCCGCACCTGCACCGGTTACTGCGCGGCGACCGCCGGAATGAAGAGCTTTTGCTGTTTCTGTCCGTTGCCCTGCATCAACTTGGGCGGCTGACCAGCGCGCGGCTGATCGCCCGGCGTGCCCGGCGGATAGCCCCGGACACGCCCGATATTCTGCGCCATTGCGCGGGGTTGGCGTTGGAGGCGGGCGATTTTGCGGAAACCGAGGCTCTCTGCGGTCGTTTGCTCCAGCTTGCGCCCGATCAGGCGCAGGTTCGGGTGTTGACCAGCTTCGCTCTGCAAGCGCAGGGACGGTTGATCGAAGCCGAACATCATGCGGAGCGGGCTATTCTACTAGCCCCTGAAGCGGCGGAAACTTGGCGCTGTCTGGCGCAACTGCGCCATCGCCAGCACCGGCTGGACGCGGCGGAAGCGGCACTGCGACAGGCCCAGGCGCTGGCACCGAAAAACAGCGACGCGCTGGGGCAATTGGCGTGGGTTCTTGCGACCGATGACCGGCTGCCCGAGGCGCTAGCCGTGAGCCGGGAAGCGGCGGACCTAACGCCGAAAAAGCCCGAACGTTGGTTAGAGTTGGCTGAAATCCTGGCATTGACTGGCGAGGCGGCTGAGGCCCTCGCCTGCCTTGACGACACCCCGGCCCTCATCCCGCCACCGCCCGCCGCCCTGTCGCTGGCGGCGCGTTTGCTCGCGGTTGAGGGGACGGTGCAGCAGGCTGCGGGCGGCTCCCCGGTCCTGGTTTGGCAGGAGGCTGCGCGCCGCGCGGCGATTTTGCTCTACCGGGATCGGCGGCACCATGACGCGGGGCTGACCGTTCTGCGGCTGCACGCGGCGGGCTATGCGCCTGCGGCTGACCTGCTGCGGCTTATCCCGCTGGATGCCCGCCGCTCGCTCTATCTCGAAATTCTCGAATGGCTTGCCGCCTATGGCAGCGCCGAGGAAGCGGCCCGAGTGGCGGCCGCCGCGCAGGCCGCCTTTCCCCGCGATGCGGATATAGCGATTGCCAGCCTCTACTTGCTGCGGATGGCCGGGGCGGTTTCGGCTGAAACCAGCGCGCGGCATCTGCGGCAGTGGGGCCTGATACACGGCGCCGCCAGCGGGCGCACGGCGTGCCGTCCGTCGCCCGCACCATCCTCCGATTCGCGCCTGCAGGTGGCTTATCTCGCGTCGCATTTTCACCAAGCCTTGCTGGTGGATGTGCTGGCTGCCCACGATCCGCAGGTGGTTGGCCTGCATCTCTATACCGATGATCCGGCGCCGCTGCCCGCCAGCCTGCACCAGCGCGTCGCAGTGCATCCGCTGAGCGGGGCGGATTTCGAAGCCTCCTGCATCGCCAATCGCATTGACGTGGTGGTCGATACCGTCGGCCTGCACCCGTTTCATGGGCAGGCGGCGGTCTTGCGGGCCTTGCGCCGCCGCATTGCGCCTTTGCAGTGCGGCTGGCTGGGGGCTTGGGGGAGCGGGGCCGGTCTCTATGATCTGCTCATCACCGATGCGGTCGCCCTGCCGCCCGCTGACCGGGCGCTCTATACCGAACCCGTCCTGCGGCTATCGGGCGGGCAATGGGGCTGGTCACCGCCTGCCGGGGCGCCGCCGGTCGCGCCGCTGCCCGCGCAAACGACGGGGGGGATCACCTTCGGGTGTGCGGTGCGCGGTTTCCGGCTTAGCCCGCTGTGCCTTGAAACCTGGGCCGATCTGCTGGCAGCGGTGCCCGGATCGCGCTTGGTGCTGCTGGGGCGGCACGGGCGGGATTGGGAATTCCGTCAGCGGTTCGCGACCATCCTGGCCGCGCGCGGTGTTGCGGCGGACCGCATCGTCTACCGCCTGCACCGCCCCTATGGCGACCATTTCCACCTGTTCGACGATATTGATATCGGCCTTGATAGTTTTCCGGCCAATGGCGGTCTTGGGCTGATTGATGCGCTGTGGATGGGGGTGCCCGTCGTGACCCTGACCGGCGAGGGCTTAGCGGCCCGCCAGGGCGCGGCGCTGCTGACCGCCGCCGGGGCCGAGGCTTGGATCGCCACGACACCCGCCGACTATATTCGCATCGCCTGTACCCTAGCCGCCGATCCCGCCGCGTTGGCAGAAATCCGCCAAACTCTGCGCGACCGGCTACGGGCCGCCCCGCTGCTGGATGCCCGGCGGGTTGCGGCACAGCTCGAACAAACCTGGGTGGACCGCCGCGATGCCCTGCGCGCGGTAGCCGAGGCGCCCGATCTGAAATCCCGCTGCCGCGCGCTGGCCCGGCACGCGATCGCCGGATGGCTTGCCGATCATGGACGCTTGACCCTGCCGGTACCGGCGGGCGTGCCCGACGTTTCGGTCGTGCTGGTGCTGTTCAATCAAGCGGGCCTAACCTTGCAGACGCTGACCGCCTTGGCCGATCAGACGGGGCTGAGTTTTGAGACGATCATCGTCGATAATGCCTCGACCGATGAAACGGCGGACCTGCTCGACCGGATCGACGGGGCGACACTCCTGCGCAATGCCAAGAACGAGGGGTTTTTGCGGGCCGCCAACCAAGGCGCGGCGCGGGCGACGGGCCGGTATATCCTGTTCCTCAATAACGATGCCCTGCCCCATCCGGGGGCTTTGGCTGCCGCCCTGCACCGGCTTAAGACGGACCCGTCTATCGGGGTGGTCGGCGGGCGGATCCTGCTGGTCGATGGCACGCTGCAAGAAGCCGGGTGCATGGCCTATGCCGATGGGTCGGCTGCTGGATACGGGCGGGGCGCCCCCCCGGACCTGCCAGAGTTCCGCTTCGTCCGCGATGCCGATTTCGTCTCGGGCGCCTTCCTCATGTTGCCGCGCCCCCTGTGGAGCAGCCTAGGCGGCTTCGATCCCGCCTTTGCCCCGGCCTATTACGAGGATACGGACCTTTGTTTCCGGGTGCGGCGGGCCGGGTTCCGGGTTGTCTATGATCCCGCTGTCACGCTGACCCATCTCGAGGGCGGTAGCGCCGTGACTGCCGATGCGGCGGGGGCGATGATGCGCGCCAACCAGGGCCGGTTCTTGGCGGCGCACTGCGACGAGCTTGCCCAGCGCGCGACCCCCGCCAATGCCAAACCCTTGCACGACCGCTGGGTCTCCGCCCCCGCGCCACGCGTGCTGGTGCTCGATAATGTCGTGCCGCATCAGGCGGTCGGCGCGGGCAATCCCCGGGCGCGGCTGATGCTGCAATCGTTGACCGGCTGCCACGTTACCTATTTTCCGCTGTGGGGCGGGGAAGAAACCTGGGAGGAGGTTTACGCCACCCTGCCGGAGACCATCGAGGTTATGCTGGGGCAGCACGCCACCACCCTCGAACGCTTTCTGGAACAGCGCCAGGGCCTCTACGATCTGATGATCGTCAGCCGCCCGCCGAATATGGACCTCGTGGCCGAGATTCGCCGCCGTCGCCCGTTTTTGTTCGAGGGGGTGCGGGTGATTTATGATGCCGAAGCCCTGTTCGCCCTGCGCGATATCGGCTTTGCCGCCCTGCGCGGGACGCCGCTGCCCCGCGCCGAAGCCAAGGGGTTGCTGAAGGCCGAGCTTGATCTGGCCGCCGCTGCCGACTGCGTGCTGACGGTTTCGGCGCGGGAAGCGCGGCTGTTTAAGGCGGGCGGCGCCCCAGCGGTTCAGGTGCTCAGTCACGCGATGCCCCGCCCCGCCGCCTCGCCGCCCTTCGCGGCGCGCGAGGGGTTTTTGTTCATCGGGGCCTTAACCCCCGGAAGCCCGAACGAAGATAGTCTGGTCTGGCTTAGCGAAGCGGTGCTGCCCCACTTGAACGCCCAGCTTGGCCGGGCGCTACCGGTCACCATCGTCGGGGAATGCAGGTCTAGCCGTATTGCGGCCCTGGCCTCGGATCAGATCCGATTGGTCGGGCGGGTGGATGATCTTGGTCCCGCTTATGATGCCGCGCGTGTCTTCATTGCCCCCACCCGCTTTGGGGCAGGGGTACCGTTGAAGGTGATCGAAGCGGCCTGCGCGGGCATTCCCGTTGTCGCAACGCGCCTACTGGTTCGCCAACTCGGTTGGAAAACCGGGGTGGAACTGCTGGAAGGACGGGATGCCGAGGGCTTTGCGGCGGCGATGGCCCGGCTTTACCACGATCCGGCCCGCTGGCAGGCGGTGCGGGAGGCGGCCCTGCGGCGGGCGGAAACCGATCATGACCCCGAGGTGTTCACCCGCACCCTGCGCGGCGTTATCGGCGTGGAGGGGATCGAATGAGGGACGGGTTGGCGCTCAGCCTGCCCTGGCCTCTGCCGCTCCGTCGCCTGCTGCTGGACGGGCGGCGGGCGCTGGACCAAGACCGCCGGGCCGAGGCAGAACGGGCGTTTCTGAGTGCTTTGGCACTGGAGCCGAATATTCCCGAAGCCCATGTTGGGCTGGCGCTTGCCCGCCGTCCAGGCCCGGACTATCGCGCTTGGTTAGCCCGTGTGCAGACAGCGCTAAAGCCGCGCGTTTATGTGGAAATCGGCGTCGAAACCGGGCTTTCCTTGCGTCTTGCTGGGCGGGAGACGCTGGTTATCGGCATCGACCCTGTGCCCCGGGTGCCACCAGCAGAGGCAACCCGCCCCGGCCTGCATCTGTTTGCCATGACCAGTCGCACTTTTTTTGCTACCGCCGATGCGCAGCCCCCGCCGCTTGCTGCTGCGTTGCGCGCGATTGATTTCGCCTTTATCGACGGCGACCATCGCTTCGAGACGGTTTTGCAGGATTTCATCGATCTTGAGGCGCGGATGGCCCCCGGCGGGGTGATCGCACTGCATGATACTTGGCCGCTGAACGCCCATACGGCCTCCCCCCTGCGTCAGACCGGTTTTTACAGTGGCGACGGATGGAAGCTCGTACCCTGCCTGCGTGCTCTACGCCCTGATCTGCGCGTGATGACAGTTGCGACATCGCCGACCGGGCTGACCTTCGTGACCCGGCTCGATCCCGCCTCGCGCTTACTGCACCAGCGGTATCAGTCCATCCTTGAGACCTATGCCCGCCTGCCCTACGGTGCCGCCGTAGAGCGGGAACTGGCGCTGGTTCCCAATACGGGGGCCGCGCTGGATCAACTGTTGGCGTGGCGTCTCCCGACCCTCCCCCGTGCCCCGGAAGCCTAACGATTATGACCCTTCCCGCTGCCCGTACTGCTGCCGATCGTTACCTTGGGATGGTCAAACGGTCGCTGGTGAATGATCTTTATCTCGAGTTGGAAGCGGCGCTGCATTATCTGCTGCTCTGCCAGCGGGCTGGGCAGGAACCCGACCCCGAGATCGTTCGCGATGTCGCCGCCCATCGCCCGGAAATTCTGGCCCATCTGTCGGCGCAGCGCGAGGTTGGGCAGATGGTCTATTGGCCGGGGCCGGACGGCCAATTGTACGATCCGCGCAATCTGGCCGAACAAAGCCATACGATGATCGGGCGGAAGCGGCTGGATCATTTGCATGCCTGTCTCGATACGCTTTATACCCAAGGCATTCCCGGTGACTTGATTGAAACCGGCGTCTGGCGCGGGGGGGCGACAATCTTCATGCGCGCCCACTTGGCCGCTTATGATGAAACGGGGCGGCGGGTCTGGGTTGCCGATTCCTTCGACGGGTTGCCGGAACCGTCGATCACGCAGGACAGCGGTTACGATCTGAGCAAGCGACACCAGCCGATCCTGGCAATCAGCGAAGAGCGGGTGCGCGCGCTGTTTGCCCGGTATGACCTGCTGGATGATCAGGTCCGCTTTCTGCCGGGCTGGTTTCGGGACACGCTGGCGGCGGCCCCCATCGAGCGCCTCGCTCTTTTACGGCTCGACGGCGACCTCTACGAGTCGACGATGGATGCGTTGGAGGCGCTATACGATAAGGTTGTCCCTGGCGGTTTTATCATTGCCGACGATTACGGCGCGCTGCCGCCCTGCCGTCAGGCCATTGACGAGTTTCGGGCGCGGCGGGGCATCAATGATCCGCTCGAAAAGATCGACTGGACGGGGGTTGCTTGGCGGAAACAGGCCGATGCGCTTCCGGCCCGGCGGTCTGGCGGGCGCGGCAATTTTAAAATTATTCAGAAGCCTGCACCGCAGCGCGAGGAGTGCCGCTTTTACCATCGGGTCGATCTTCCAGGCGGCCCGTCGGAAGGCGAGTGGGATTTGCGCCCGAATGTCGATGCCTATTTCGGCGGCGTCACACTAGCGGGGCGCAGCGTTCTTGAAATTGGCCCGGCCAGCGGTTTTCTGTCCTTCCATATGGAGCGGCAGGGCGCGGCGGTTACGGCGGTCGAACCCTCGATGGAACGGCTGTGGGATTGTTTCCCGCTCAGCGGTTTTGACCGGGCGCAATGGCGCGACGATCACGAGGTGCAGATTACCCGTGTGCGCAATAGTTTTTGGTATCTGCACCATCTCAACCGGTCGTCCGTCCGGCTGGTCGAGGCCGATCCGGAAACCCTGCCGGAAGCGATGGGGGAGTATGATATCGGCCTGCTCGGCGCTATTCTGCTGCATACTCGGTCGCCGTTCTCCATTCTGGAGGGCGTGGCGGCCCGGGTGCGCGAGACGATGATCGTCACGGATCTGTTCGATCCGACCTTGGGCGATCTGCCGGTCATGCGGCTCATTCCCTGGGCCAATGCGCCGACCCTCGATACCTGGTGGTCCTTCTCCCCCGCTTTTCTGGTGCGGGCGCTGGAATGCCTGGGCTTTCCTTATGCGACGGTTACCTATCATACCCAGTTGCGCGTGCAGGATAATCTGCAGGTACCGATGTGTACCGTCGTTGCCCATCGCACGGCACCGGCCGGGTATCAGCCGATGCTTCCGGCCGCTTCGGTGGCCCCGGAAGCCCTCCCTGCACCGATTGATGCCCGGCAGATCGATTTGCAGATCGCGGCCGCCCGTGATCTGCGCTGGTTACCGGATAGCATCACAGTCGAAGATGATGACATCACGATTCAGGGTTGGGCGCTGACCCTGTGGGATGCGCCCGAGGCAACTCGGTTTACGATCAATGGGGCCGTTTTCACCGAGGTCGAGTGGCCGTTGCCGTCACCTGACCTTAAGGATTATTTCGGCTTTCTGCCCCATGCGGACGCGGCCCGCTTCCGGTGTCGCTATCGGTTGCAGCCCGGTGAAAACCCATTCCCCGAGGGTGTCGCCTGCGTTGCCATGACAGGGGCCTTCGGTGACCATCGCCGGTCTTACCGAACGGCTTGGTACCTGCTTGATCCGGCGTTAGAAGCCCCGCTTCCTGATAGCGCGCAGATTGCCCGCCTGATTGGCACTGAAAACAGCTTAGCGTTCCGCATGGGTGGGGCAACGATCGTTCACCGCATCGACCGCTATCTGCAAGACCGCTTCGACAGGGGGCTGAGTTCTTTCCGGGCGGTGTTGGATTGGAACTGCGGCGCGGGTCAATTGAGCCGCTATTTGACCCGTTTTGTCTCGTGCCTCGTCGGTGTCGATACCGACGCTGCCATGGTTGCGCAATGCCAAGCCACCCTATCCAGTCCTGTGCAGGAAGCGGTTCGGTTTACCGTAGTCGGCGCCGCCCCCCCCACCGACTTCGCCGATGGTCAGTTTGACCTCGTGATCGGTCTGTCGGTGCTGACCGAGATGGATGCGGCAACGCAGGACGCTTGGTTGGTGGAATTGCAGCGGATTGTCGAACCCGGCGGGCTGTTGCTGCTATCGGTGCGCGGGTTTGCCCAATCCTCCTTCTACCGATGCCCGCCCGATTTGTGGCAGGCAACCCAGCGCGCTGGGTTATTGTGTCAGGGTGACGCTGAAAACCCGCAGGCCGTACACTCACAGGAGTATATTTTTAGCCATTGGGGTCAGTATTTCGACATTCTCGACAGTATCGGCGGGCTTGCGGGCGGGCAGGATATGATCGTGCTGCGGCGCCGCAGTTCGAAACCCACCCTTGCGGAACTCCGCATTGATTCCCCCCGCCATTCCGATTAGGTGATGTGCATGGGACTGCCGTTTTTAAAGATGCATGGCCTGGGGAACGATTTCGTCGTGCTCGAAGGCCGCCGCGCGCTGCTGGAACTGCCGGGCGACTGGATTCGCGCGGTCGGGGACCGGCGCACCGGCGTGGGGTTTGATCAGTTGATCGTTATGGAACCGCCAAGCGACGGGCGGGCCGATCTGTTCATGCGGATCTTTAACCCCGATGGGTCGGAAGCGGGTGCCTGCGGGAACGCCACCCGCTGTATCGCCCATCTTGCCATGCAGGCCGAAGGGCGCGGCAGCGTGACCATCGAAACCTTGGCCGGGTTGCTAGAGGCGGTGCGCGGCGAGACGGGGTTGATCACCGTCGATATGGGACCGGCGCGGCTGGACTGGGCGCAAATCCCGCTCGCCGAAGCCTGCGACACGCTGCATGTGCCGATGACCGTCGGCCCGCTGTCCGATGGCGTCGCCACCAATATGGGCAATCCGCACATCACGTTCTTTGTGCCGGATGCCGAGGCGGTCGATCTGGCGGCGCTTGGCCCGATTGCCGAACATCACCCGATGCTGCCACGGCGCGCCAATATCGGCCTCGTGTCGGTGCGGGCGCGCGATCATATCCGCTTTCGGGTGTGGGAGCGTGGGGCGGGCATTACGCGCGCTTGTGGCTCGGGCGCGTGTGCTGCCGCCGTCGCCTCAATCCGGCGCGGGCTAACCGACCGGTGTCTGAAAGTGAGCATGGACGGCGGCGATCTGACGCTCGACTGGCGCGAAAGCGACGGGCATGTGCTGATGACCGGCCCCGTTTCCACCAGTTTCGTCGGCGAATTTGCGGGCGATCTGGCGTTGGAGCGGTTTTCGTGAGCGGACCGCAGCTCGTCACCTTCGGGTGCCGCCTCAATACCTATGAATCGGAAGTGATGCGCGATCTCGCCACCAAGGCGGGCGAGGGCGAGGCGATCATCTTCAATACCTGCGCCGTCACCTCGGAAGCCGAACGCCAAGCGCGGCAGGCCATCCGCAAGGCCCGCCGCGATAATCCGAACGCGCGCATCATCGTTACCGGCTGCGCCGCCCAGGTCAGCACGGCCAAATTCGCCGAAATGCCGGAGATCGACCGGATCATTGGCAATGATCTGAAACTGAAGCCCGAAGCCTGGGGTGTGACGCCCGACGAAGCGCGCGTCGAAGTGAACGACATTATGCAGGTGCGCGAAACCGCCCAGCATTTGATTGAAGGGTTTGACGGGCGGGCGCGCGCCTTCGTGCAGGTCCAGCAGGGCTGCGACCATCGTTGTACCTTCTGCATCATCCCCTATGGGCGCGGTAACTCCCGCTCCGTCCCGGCGGGCGCGGTGGTGGAGCAAGTGCGCAAGCTGGTCGAGAATGGCTATGCCGAAGTCGTGCTGACCGGCGTCGATGTGACCTCCTATGGCCACGATCTGCCGGGCAAGCCGACGCTAGGGATGCTGGTGCGCCGGGTGCTGAAACTGGTGCCGGACCTGCCGCGCCTGCGCCTCTCGTCCCTTGACCCCGTTGAAATCGACGATGATCTGTGGGCGGCCTTGGCCGAAGAAGAGCGGTTGATGCCGCATCTGCATCTGTCAGTCCAGGCTGGGGCCGATCTGATCTTGAAGCGCATGAAGCGCCGCCATTTGCGCGCCGATGCCATCGCCGTTGCCGAAAAGGCCCTGCGCCTGCGCCCGGATACCGTCTTCGGGGCCGATCTAATCGCCGGGTTCCCCACCGAGACGGACGAGCATTTCAACGATTCTCTGCGTATCGTTTCGGAAGCGAATTTAACCTATCTGCACGTTTTCCCCTATTCCCCGCGCCCTGGCACGCCAGCGGCAAAAATGCCCCAGCTTCCTGGCAGCACGATCAAAGCGCGCGCGGCGGCACTGCGCGCGGCAGGGCAGGCGGCGTTAACCCGCTATCTCGACACCCAAGCGGGCCGGGTTGAAGAAATTCTGTTCGAGGAAGAGACGCTGGGGCGCACGCCTCATTTCGTTCCCGTAACGGGATTGACCGGCACCCCCGGCACGCGCCAAAAGGTGCGGCTGATCGATCGGATCGGCGAGCAGATGCGCGGAGAGGTGGCATGAGTGACGAAAAAAAGGGCTGGTTCCGGCGCTTAACCCAAGGCCTCTCCCGCTCCTCGGCGAAGCTGACGGAAGGTATTTCCGCCATCTTCACCAAGCGTAAGCTGGACGACGAGGTGCTGGAGGAGTTGGAAGAACTCCTGATCGCCGCCGATCTAGGGGTTAAAACCTCCGCCGACCTCATCAAGCACCTGCGCAAAACCCGTTTCGGTAAGGATGTGACCGATCAGGAAGTGCGGGAGGTGTTTGCCGCCGAAATCGCCCGGATTCTCGAACCCGTCGCCAAACCGCTGGCCATCGACCCCAGCCGGGGGCCGCATGTGGTGCTGGTCGTCGGCGTCAACGGGTCCGGCAAGACCACCACCATCGGCAAGCTGGCCCAATTCTACCGCGAACAAGGCCTCAAGGTCATGCTGGCGGCGGGCGATACCTTCCGCGCCGCCGCCGTCGAACAATTGCGCATCTGGGGCGACCGCACCGGCTGCCCGGTTATCCATCGCCCGGAAGGCGCGGATGCCGCCGCGCTCGCCTATGACGCGATTGCCGAAGCGCGCGCCGCGGGCGCCGATCTCTTGTTGATCGATACCGCTGGGCGGCTGCACAATAAGGCGCAGTTGATGGACGAACTCGCCAAAGTGCTGCGCGTTATGCAGAAGATCGAACCGACCGCCCCGCACGATACCGTGCTGGTGCTCGATGCCACGGTCGGCCAGAACGCCCATAGCCAAGTGGAAGTTTTCCGCAACCTCGTGAAAGTCTCCGGCCTCGTGCTGACCAAGCTCGACGGCACCGCGAAGGGCGGCGTGCTGGTGGCGCTGGCGGAAAAATTCGGTCTGCCCGTCCATGCCATCGGCGTTGGCGAAAAGGCCGAAGACCTACGCCCCTTCGCGGCGGAGAAATTCGCCCAATCGCTCTTGGGGATTACGACGACCGAAGACGCCTAGAACCCCACAAGAGACTAAGGGGGAGGACGCGCGATGCGGGAAGCGGATTGGCGGCGGATCAAACGGTTCCTGCGGGTGCTGGTGATTGGCGCTTTCGTGGGCGCCGTTTTTGGCAGCCTGATTGGCCAGACCTATCGGCAAGATCTCGCCACCACGCTGTTTATCGGCCCCTTCATCGGCATCGTGCACGGGGCGCTGATTACCGCGAGCATCGGCGGCTTCGAGATGTTTTTCCCGCTGACCGCCTGGGGCCGCGCGCTGCGCCGGGCGTCCTTCGCGGTGACCTTGGCGATCAAGGTGCCGCTATATTGCGGGCTCATCTTGGTGATCGAATATTTCCGCCTGGGGGAGGTGGTCGCCGCCGCCTTTGGGGTGATCCAAGCGGTCGAACCGGTCGATCTATCAAACCCGTTGATGGTGCTCTCCATCGTTTTTTCGCTGTTCTTCATCGTCGTCTTCATCGAAACGATGCAGATCAATCAGATTATGGGGCCGGGGACCTTAACGCGCTTCGTCTTCGGCTATTATCATCGCCCCCGCCTTGAACATCGCTTCTTTCTCTTCGTCGATTTGCTGGGGTCGACCCGCTTGGCGGAAAGCCTGGGGCCGCTGGCCTATCAGCGCTTTCTGAATGGGGTGTTTCAGGCCGCGTCCGACCCGATTTCGGACCATCAGGGCGAAATCTATCAATATGTCGGCGATCAAATGGTCGTCACCTGGACGGAAAAAGCCGGTACCGGCGGCAAGCGCGGCGCCTGCCGACCCTTGGACTGTGTTTTCGCGCTGAAAGACGCGATTACGGCCCTCGGTCCGGCCTATCTGAAAGAGTATCGCGAGGCGCCCGCCGTGCGCGCGGCGCTGCACTACGGCGAAGTGGTGGTCGGCGAAATCGGCGATGCCAAGCGCGATATCGCCTTTCACGGCGATGTGTTGAACGCCACAGCCCGGCTGGAAGGCGTGGCGCGCGACTATCAGGGCTTCTTCATCGCCTCCGCCGCTGCCCTCGACCGATTGGCGGCGGCAGCGGGAGGCTGGCCGAGCGCCTATAGCTACCGCCGCCTTGGGGCCTTGCCGCTCAAGGGCAAGGCCGCGCCGGTGGAAGCCGTCTTGGTGGCTCAGGCCGCCTTGGGCCAATAGTCGAGATTTTCCGCCGCCAGGGTTTCCTGTACGGCGGGCAGCGCCAGCAACCGTTCGACCAAAGCGGTCCAATGGGGGGCTTTCTCGCGCATCGGCCAACCGAGCCGCGCGACGATCCAGCGGTATTGGATCAGCAGATAGAAATCGGCGGGGGTCAGATGGCTTGGCGCGTCCGGCCCCGTGGCGGGAACGGCGAAGGCGCGGCCATCGCCCAAGCGGGCTTCAATATAGGCGATGATCTCGTCGAGCAGTTTGAACGATTGCTCGCGGAACGTCGCGTAATGGCTTTCATCCGGGCTAAAGCGCGCCGGGCGGGCGAATAAGGCCCAGGCGAAGGCATGGAAATGGCCCGACAGATAGTTCAGCCATTCCATCAGCCGGGCTTCGGCCAGCGGATCGGTCGGCCACAGGCCCGCCTCCGGCTTGTGGGCGCAGAGGTAGCGGCAAATGGCCGGGGCTTCGGTCAAAACCTCTCCGGCAGGCAAGCTGCCGCCCGCGAGCACCGGCACGCGGCCCTTGGGGTTTAGGGCGAGATAGTCCGCCGTGCGCTGCTGCCCATCGGCCAGGGCAACCGGGGCCAGGCTATGGGGCAGGCCCAGTGCCTTCAGCACCGCGTGGGTGACGAAAGAACAGGCCCCGGGGGCGTAATAGAGCGTGAAACTATTGGACATTCCGACTTTCCTCCCAGGAAGGGATTGACACTGTTAGCCGCTTCGCCCCCGATGGCAAGGCCGTTACCGGCAGGGGGTGAATTTTTGGTTTGGAGCGCATCATGGCCCGTCCCACCGTTATCATTATCGGCGCTGGCATGGCGGGTGCGTCGCTGGCCTATGAACTGGCAACCGAGGCGGAGGTGACCCTGCTGGAGCGCGAAAGTCACCCCGGCTATCACACCACCGGGCGTTCGGCGGCGATGTTTACCGAAACCTATGGCCCGGGGCCAATCCGGGCGCTGACCCGCGCCTCCCGTGCCTTCTACGAAACCCCGCCGGAGGGGTTTACCGCCACGCCGATCTTAACGCCGCGCGGCGTGCTGCTGACGGCGGAACCGGATCGGGCAGGGTTGATTCCAGATGTGCTGGTGAGCGGTGCCACCCAGGCGCTCACAGCCGCTGAAGCCGAGGCGCAAGTGCCGATTTTGCGCGGGGAGCGGCTGGCCGGGGCGGTTGCCGAACCGGGGGCGCGGGCTATGGATGTCGATGCGCTGCTGCAAGCCTATCTGCGCGGGGTCAAAGCGCGCGGCGGGCGATTGATTTGCGAAGCGCCGGTCACCGCTCTCGTCCGCACAGACGCTGGTTGGCGCGTCAGCACCCCCCACGGGGATCTATCCGCCGATGTCGTTGTCAATGCGGCCGGCGCCTGGGGCGACCCGGTGGCGGCGCTCGCTGGGATTGCCCCGGTCGGGCTGGTGCCGAAACGGCGCACGGCCATCTTGATCGAGGCGCCCAGCGACCCGCAGGGCTGGCCGATGGTGATCGATATTGCCGAAGCCTGGTATTTGAAGCCCGACGCCGGGTTGCTGCTGGCCTCCCCCGCCGATGAAACCCCGGTGCCGCCGCAGGACGCCCAGCCCGACGAAATGGATATCGCCATCTGCGTTGACCGGATCGAAACAGCGACGACCCTTCAGGTTAAGCGCATTCGCCATAAATGGGCGGGCTTACGCAGCTTCGTGGCCGATGGGGTGCCGGTGGTTGGTTTCGATCCCGACGCGCCCGGCTTCTTCTGGTTGGTCGGCCAGGGCGGTTATGGGATTCAGACCGCCAGTGCCTTGGCGCGGTTGTCGGCGGCGCTGGTCCTGGGCCAGCCGGTCCCGGCGGATATTCTGGGCGAGGGCTTGACCCCCGCTGATCTAGCACCGCGTCGCTAGACGCAGGCCCCCTAAAAAAGAATGGGCCGCTCGGCGTGCGAGCGGCCCTTTCCCGTCCGATGGGATGGGGCGATTTAGACTGCTCCCGACCTCCGAAAGCAACAGGCGCCCCGGTCAAAGCGGGCAGGCGTCAGATAAAACGATCCTGCCATCCTGACAGTCCCTTGGTGGGTAGACACAGGATCACCTCCTTTCGGTTGTTGGTGGGAAACAACAGGACCGAGTCTAATCAACGGGGGAGTGCAGCGCAACAGGCGGATGTTTGATTGTTTCGTGACAAGCCGGACTCGCGCCTCAGGGTATCGCCAAGCGCTTAGGGTTGCGCTAGTGTGTGCGCCGTTAAGAATCTCCGAGCGTTAGGCAGCGACATGGCCATCGACGAAACCCTGGAACAGCATATCCGCGCCGAATTTATCGACGAAGCGCGCGACATTACCAACGAGCTCGACGTGATGCTCGGCAATGTCCGGTCGGGGCTGGTTCAGCAGGGCGAAGCCATTCAGGCGATGCGCCGCCATTTCCATAATCTGCGCATCGGGGCGCGCTCGGTCGGGCTGATGGCCGCCGACGTGATCTTGCACCAGATGGCCGATTACGTGGATGGCGTGACCGAACTCGGCGACCGCGAGTTGGATGGTTTGCAGGCCTTCACCGACCTGCTGCGCGTCACCCTCGATACGGAAGAAGACGAAACCCCGGCACCGTCCTTGCGCGAAGTGGTGCGGCAGATGCCTGCCGCGCGCACCTTCGATGTTAATGATATCAAACTGCTCGATATCGTTATTCTGCTGGTCTCGCCGCAGCGGTCCGCCGGGCGGATCGTGGAGCGGGAGTTGATGGCCTGCGGGTACCGCGTCGTTAATGTCACTAAGAGCTTCGAAGCCCTCGAAATGGCCGTGCGCCTGAAGCCGGACATGATCATTGCCTCCGCCATGCTGGACGAGCTAACCGGGATCGATCTCGCGTGTGCCGTGCTGTCGATGCCGACCACCCAGGATATTCCCTTTGCCCTGCTGACCAGCTTCGGTTGGGGCGATCCGTCGCTGGAAGGGCTGCCGCCGCGCGCTGCCATTATCCGCAAGGGCAGCCATTTCGGCGATGATCTCGCCGAAGCGCTGTCCCGCTTTTCGATCACCTGATGGACGCCGCGCCGCCTTTCGCCAGCCTAACGGCGGCGGCGCTGGCCGTTCTAACGGCCGCCGATCCGGCGGAAAAGGTCCGCTTGACCCGGATGGCGGCGGCAGAATGGGCCGCCGGCGCGCTGCCGATTGGGGCCGTGCCGATGGTGCCGGAACGGCCCGCCCGCCCCGAAAGACCCGATCTTCTGCCACCCAATAAGATGCCGCATCGCCGCCTGACGCGCGGGGTGCGCGGGCGGGTGACGCTGCTGCACGCCCTCGCCCATATCGAGTTGAATGCCATCGATCTCGCCTGGGATATTCTGGCCCGCTTCGCGCCAGACTTTCCCCCAGGCTTCGCCGCCGATTGGTTGCGGGTCGCGGCGGAAGAGGCGGAGCATTTTGCCTTGCTGGCCGGGCGGCTGGCGGCCTTGGGCGCGGCCTATGGCGATCTGCCCGCCCACGACGGTCTGTGGCAAGCCGCGCAAGAAACCGCTGGCGACGCGCTCGCCCGCCTTGCCGTCGTGCCCATGGTGCTGGAGGCGCGCGGCCTCGACGTTACACCGGTGATGATCGCTAAGCTGCGCGAGGTGGAAGACGAGGCGTCGGCTGCGGCACTGGAAGTGATTTACCGCGATGAAATTGGCCATGTTACCATCGGCAACCGTTGGTTCCTGTGGTTGGCGGCGCAGCGCGGCGTTGGCGAGCCGCGCGCGGCGTGGCAGGCGTTGGTGCGGCAGCATTTCCGGGGGCCGCTGAAGCCGCCGTTCAACGACGATGCCCGCGCCTCGGCAGGCTTTACCGGCGATTGGTACGAACCGCTGGCCGCCCATGCCGCATGATGGTCACGATAGTCTCGCAAGCCAACTAGGCCCGGGGGAAGCCGCGCGCTTCTGGCGCGTGCCGGAAGGGGATACGGAAGTGCTGATGGCGCGCTTCCGCCGCCATCGTTTCGCGCCCCATACCCATGACCGTTATGTGTTTGGCGTTATTACCGGCGGGGTTGAGGCGTTTCATTCCGGGCGGGAGCATCATTACGCGACCGTCGGCAGTCTGGCCGTTCTGCATCCCGGCGAGGTCCACGACGGTTATGCGGCGGTGGCAGAGGGTTGGGCCTATCGGATGCTCTATCTCGATCCGGCGTTCGTGCAGCGCGCGGCGGCGGCGCAGGGGTATCGCCCCTCGGATGGGTTGCCGCGCTTTGCGGTGTCGGTGATGCAGGATCCGGCGCTGGCGGCCCAATGTTCGGCCCTTTTCGAGGCGCTGGCCCAAGACGACCGCTTGGCGCGCGAAGTGGCGCTCTATTCCGGTGTTGCGGCGCTGGTCCAGCGCCACGCGTGCGTCCCGGCCCGGCGCCAGGACGAACCAGCGGCGCCAGGGCACATCCAGCGCGCGGCAGACCGTTTGCGTGACGATCCGGCAACCCCGGTTTCCCTGGAGGAGCTAGCGACCGATACGGGGCTTGGCCCTTTTCAATTGATCCGCGCCTTCCGGGCCGCCTATGGCTTGCCGCCCCACGCCTTCCAGAAGCTTGCCCGCCTGCACCGGGCGGAGGCGGCGTTACGGCGCGGCGTGCCGATCGCAGCAGTGGCGGCAGACTGTGGTTTTGCCGATCAGGCGCATTTAACGCGCGCGTTTAAGAAATTTCGGGGTGTCACCCCCGGCCAATTCCGCCCTACCGTCCGGTAAACACAAAAAACCCCTTCCAGCCTGAACCGGAAGGGGTGCCCAAGGGTGGGGAGGAAGAGGTTAGAACTTATAGCGCAGGGCAACCGACATAATATCGACCGACCCATCGGTCAGCGTCGCCTTGACGCGGGCGCCGGTGCTCTTCGTCACATCGACCTTCACATCATCGACGAAAACATGGGCATAGGCGGCATCGACCGAGATATTATCGGTCAGGTCGTAGCTCGCGCCCAAGGCCAGCCACACGCGGTCGTTATCCGGCACGCGGGTCGAGCGATGCTTATCGACGGTCGGGGTACGGTCGAACTGGGTACCGGCGCGTAAGGTCAGCGCATCGGACCATTTGTAGTTCACGCCCAGCGCAACGGAGTAGCTGTTGCGATAGTCTTGCTGTTCGACCGAGAAGGTCGTGCCGTTCGACTTCACGTCGATCTTATCGAAGTTGCTCCAGTGGAAATAATTCGCCTGGGCCAGCAGGGTCCACTTCGGATTGACCTGCCAGGCTGCCCCAAGGCCGACGATATCCGGCGTGGTGACGGAGATTTCGGCCGGGCCAGAGCGGGAGATGGAGGCGCCGCGCGCAATCGTCAGATCGCCTTCGACCGTATGCTTAATACGGCTGCGGTAGGTCAAGCCGATGGTCAACTCGTCTACCGGCTTCCAGGTCAGGCCCAGGTTGGCGCCAACGGCCCAGCCATCGGCCTTCACGGTGAACAGGCTATCGGTATTGACGTTATAGAGACCGGCCACGCCCCCGATGGAAGCAAGATAGGCTTGGCTTTGCGCCGCGCTCAACCCCGAGAGGCCCGCGACCGCCGGAACCGCAGTAGACAGTGTGGTTCCTGCCCGCTGAATGTCGATACCGCCGCCAATGGAGAATTTCGACGAGACCTTATACGCGCCGGTCAGGCTGATATTCAGGGTTTCGAGCTTCGACTTTTGCGAATCGTAGCGACCGAAGAAACCATTATCGTATTTATTCACGAGGCCGAAGGGGGCATTGATCCCCATCCCCAGGCGAACATCGTCGTTGACGACCCAGACGCCATAGAGGTTCGGCACAATGGCCGGATCAAAACTATCTTCATTATCCTTGCCGGTGACCGGCACGCGCGCCCCGCCGAGGGCCGTTGGCAGTTGGGCATAGGAACCGTCGTTCTTCAGCTTGGAGCTGAGCAGCAACAGATTCCCGCCCGCGGAAAACTGCGAGCGCGTGAGGTTCGTCATGCCGGCGGGATTGGTATAGACCGTCGTCGCATCGAAGCCGACGGCATTCTGACCGGCATTGGCAGCGCCCAGGCTGCTAACGCTTTGTTCCTGGATATAGAACGACCCGGCAAGGGCTGCCGGGGCAACGGCGAGGCCAGAAAAAGCCAGCAGCACGGCAGTACGGCTGATCGGAAAACGCTTCATTATCTTTCCTCCCAGAGTTCTTTTTGTTCTTTCCTAAGTACCATGACCTTTACGTTATGGGGAAGGGAACTTCTGGTCCGGAATGTCGCATCCTCAGATTTCTATCAGGCTGTGGCGGAAAAGGCACAAGTGTGCCGATCAACCCTCTAAGGCTGACCCATGCGCGTAATCGCGCGTCACCTGTGCAACCCGGGTGACATAGCCTTTGTACCAGCGTTCTTTCCCCAGCCGCTGGGCGACGACATGCGCGGCGACAGACTTCCACGCCACCATATCTTGCTCGGTCTGCCAATAGGAAACTGTGATGCCGGTGCCGTCGGCGTTGCGCACCGATTCGGCCCCCAGGCAGCCGGGTTGACGGGATGCAAGCTCTTCGATGGTGTCGGCCATCGCGGCGTAACCGCCGGTATCGTCGCTTAGCTGATTGGTGAAGATCACGGCCCAATAGGGCGGGGCGGGGGTTTTGGCGAAGATCATTTCTGCGACACCATTTCGGGGGCGGCGGGATAGGTGGAGCGAAGCACGGCGAGCCAGCTTAGTGCCTCGGGATCGGTCAGGCGGATCAAGCGGCCATCGGCGTCGATCGGGTAGAGGCTAAGGCTGATCGTGTCATTAACATTACCGCCGATGGCGCGCAGTTGGCGCGGGCGAACATCGACGACGATATCGCAGTGCATGGGGCGCGGGCTGCCGATTTCAGCCCGCCGGTCGAGCAAACTCGCCAGCCGTTTTTCCGGCGGCGAGCGGTCGCCACAGATCAAATCCCCGGGCTGCGGCGTATCTTCTTCCGGCGGTTGGGCGACAAAGCCCGGCGTGCCGATCAGGGCGGCATCAAGATAGGTGAAATGGGCCTCGGCACGCGGTAAATCGCTTGCCGGAACCCCGGCGGCGCAGGCGAGATACGAGATGAACGCGGCCGACCAAGCGATGGAGAAGGGGGCATCGGTGGCCGCAGCTTTGCCATCGCTGGCGGCGGCATTTTCCCCGAAGACGGTCGGCACCGCGCGCCAATAGCGCCGCAGGTCGCTGGCGACCCGATCATCGGTTTCCTTGATGCCTTCGGCCAAGATTTCCTTGCGCCCGTTGGACCAATCGATGACGGCGCCGCCGAAGGTTTGCCATTCGGCCTGCGCCGTTGCGATGAGGCGCAGGCGGCGGGCGGCGGGGCTGTCTTCGACGGGGCAGGCGAGCGGCGTCGGGCGACCGTCGAGACTGAAATTCATCTCGGCACACCCCGCAAGCGCGAGCAGACCGAGCAAGAGAGCTGGGAGGCGCAACCGTGTCATCATCCTGTGGGTATAGGCGAGAATGGCGGGGTCTGCTACAGGCTTAACCCGAAAGGACGGGGGAATGCCTGAGACAAATTCCGAGACGATGATCTTCGACCGCCGCGCCCTGCGCCGGAACCGCGACCGCGCGGCGGCGGGCTTCGACGGGCGCCATGATTTTCTGGTGCAGGAAATCGGCGACCGGTTGCTGGACCGGCTGGAAGATATTCGGCGGCGCTTTCCGGTCGCGCTCGATCTTGGTGGCCATACGGGGGCCTTGGCGCGGCTCTGCGCTGGGCGTGGCGGGATCGAAACACTGATCACCGCCGATCTCTCCCCCGCGATGATCGCCCGCGCGCCGGGGCCACGCTTGGTGGCGGACGAGGAATGGTTGCCCTTCGCTGATAATAGCCTCGATCTCGTGCTCTCTTGCTTATCCTTGCATTGGGTCAATGACCTGCCCGGCGCTCTGATCCAGGCCAATCGCGCGTTAAAGCCCGATGGGCTATTTCTGGCGGCGATCCTCGGCGGCGAGACCTTGCAGGAATTGAAGGCCAGCCTTGCGGCAGCCGAAATCGCCGAAACCGGAACCTTGGTGCCCCGTGCCTCCCCGACGGTCGATATTCGCGATGCGGGGCGGCTGTTGCAGCGCGCGGGCTTTGCCCTGCCGGTGGTCGATAGCGACGTGCTGACGGTGTCCTACCCCGATGCGCTGGCGCTGATGCGCGACCTGCGCCAGATGGGGGAAGCAAATGCCCTCGCGGCCCGCCCCCGCCGTCCGTGGCGCCGGGCGACCTTGGCGCGGGCTGCGGCGGATTACGCCGACCGCTTTGGCACGCCCGATGGGCGGGTGGAGGCGAAGTTCGAGGTGATTTTCCTGACCGGTTGGGCGCCGGACGCCAGCCAACCGCGCCCCTTGCGCCCGGGCAGCGCTAAAAGCCGCCTCGCGGCGGCGCTGGGGAGTGTCGAGAAAAAGCTCTAGCTGCCTTAAGCCGCGTGGCTATTGGCCGAATGGGCGGTCAGGATCAGGTAGAGGGCATCGGCGGTTTCGGCACCGCGCAGCTTTTCGCAGGTACCCTTATCGCGCAGCAGGCGGGACACGCGGGCGAGCGCCTTCAGATGGTCGGCCCCCGCAGCTTCCGGCGCGAGCAGCAGGAAAATCAAATCGACCGGCTGTTCGTCGATGGCTTCGAAATCCACGGGCTTATCGAGCTTAGCGAACAGGCCGCGCAGGCGCGGCAGGCTAGGCAGCTTGCCGTGCGGGATGGCGATCCCGGCGCCGACACCAGTGGTTCCCAAGCGTTCGCGTTCCAGCAGCACTTCGAAAATTTCGCGTTCCCCGGCGCCGTCCGGCCCCATCAGATCGGCGGCGCGCTTGGCCAGTTCTTGCAGGGCCTGCTTTTTGGTTCCTGCCCGCAGATTGACGACTACCGCGTCCGGGGAGATGAGGTCTGCAATATCCATCGGTTCCTGCTCTGACACGTTTTAGCGCCGCCGTCCGCCCGCACAAAAACAGCGGAAGGGTGCCTTTTCAGCACCCTTCCGCCGAAGATCAGCGGGGCCGTGCCGACCGCCGGTTAAGACGATCATTGCGCGGCGGACAGTTCGCCCTTTGGTTCGCCCCGCACGGTCTGACTATTTCCCTGCGGATCGATCCAGCCGATATGGCCGTCGGCCCGGCGATAAATCACGTTCAACCCGCCATGGGTTGCGTGGCGGAACATGAGCACAGGCAGATCGCCAAGGTCAAGCCGCATTACCGCATCGGGGACAGCCAGGGTTTCGATCGCCACCTGCATTTCGGCCACAACCATTGGCTGGGCGCTGGGGGGCGCCTCTTCCTGTTCGGGCGCCAGCACATAGGAGGGTGCGGATTCGACGTCCGGCAGCGGGCCGCCGCGATGGTGATCTTCCTTCAGGCGGCGCTTATAGCGACGAATACGCTTTTCGGCATGTTCGATGGCTTCATCGGCGGCGCGATACGGATCGGTCGCGCTGGCTTTCGCTTGAACGGTCAGATTGCGCGCCACATGGACGGTGACATCAGCCCGGATCAGGTGCGCGTCGGGCGTGAGGACCAAGGTCGCATCTAAGGGACGGGCGAAATATTTGCTGACAGCATTGGTCAGGGTTTCAGTGATGTGGGTGCGCAGCGCATCGCCGACATCCATTTGCTTGCCTTTAACAGTAACCTGCATGGCAACCTACCCTTATTTCTGTGATAAGACTGGGCTAGGCAACGGTCCTGGCAGTTCGGCGACAATGGTCGCCGTCTCGTTACTCGGTTGACACCGATCTTTTTTCGGTCCCGCGTCGAGTTAACCCCCTAAACCGTCGCTAAAATGCAACAGTGTTGCCGGTTCTAACTCTTGTCGGCGCATCTCCCTATTTGTCTGGAAGATAGCGTTACAGGTTTTTTTAAATTCCGAAAGCCTTTTCGCGACGGCGCTGAACGGAAGAGGGAATTCGCATGGCCTCCCGATATTTTGCCACCGTCCGGCGGGCGATATCGACGCCGTCGGCCCTTAAAATTTCCACAATCTTGTCGTCCGACAGGATCTCGTCGGGCTTTTCGGCGTCGATCAGGGCTTTGATGCGATAGCGCACGGCTTCCGCCGAATGGGCCGCCGACCCATCCGCCGATTGAATGGCGGAGGTGAAGAAATATTTCAGCTCCAGCATCCCGCGCGGGGTGGCGATATATTTGGCGGTGGTGACGCGGCTGACCGTGCTTTCGTGCAGGCTGACCCCTTCGGCAATGTCGCGCAGGATCAGCGGGCGCAGGTGGGTGATGCCGTGGCGGAAGAAGCCATCCTGCTGGCGCACGATCTCGCTGGCGACCCTTAGGATCGTGGTGGCGCGCTGGTGCAGGGCTTTTACCAGCCAATTGGCCGTTTGGAACTGTTCGGAAATATAGTCGCGGTCGGCTTTGTTCAGCGATTGGCGGCGCACGCGCGTGTGATAGCGGTTATTGACCAGCACGCGCGGCAGGGTTTCTGGGTTGAGTTCCAGGTGCCAAGTTCCGTCTGGCAGCGCCTGCATGAGAATATCCGGCGTCACCGGATCGGCGGCGCTGCGTTCGAACGCTAGGCCCGGCTTGGGGTTCAGGGCGCGGATTTCCCCGATCATATCGGCAATATCGGCGGCATCGACGCCGCAAACCCGTTGCAGCCCGGCAAGGTCGCGGTGGGCGAGCAGGGGGAGGTTGTTCAGCAGCGCCTGCATCGCCGGATCCAGCCGGTTTTTCTCCGCCAGTTGCAGCGCAAGGCATTCGGCGAGCGAGCGGGCGCCGACCCCGGTCGGGTCGAAGCGCTGCACCTGCGCCAGCACGCTTTCAATCCGTGCCAGATCGCAGCCGAATTGCGCGGCAAAAGTTTCGAGCGGTTCGGGCAGATAGCCCGCGTCGTCGATGCTTTCGACCAGGGCGGCGGCAATCATCCGGTCGGTCGATTGGGCAAAGGTCAGTCCGACTTGCGCCATCAGATGTTGGCGCAGGGTCGGGGTTTCGCTCAGGGTTTCTTCCAGCCCGCGCAGATCATCGTCGAACGACCCGCCGCTGCCCGAGCCGCTGCCGCCGCCGGTCATGCTCAGGCCCGCTTCGACCATGCCAAGGTCGGTCCCGTCGCTTTCGGTGACGCGGCCGGGGGTTAGGCTATCGGTATCGGCCCAGTCGGTATCGAGTGGGCTGTCGTTGCTGGCGGGTAGGTCGGCGGTAAGGGCTTCGGCGGCATCGCGCGGCGCTTCCACCGGCGGGGCGGCGGCTTCGCTGGTATCTTCCCGCTCCAGCAGCGGGTTCCGCTCCAATTCGGCTTCGACAAAGGCGGTGAGTTCGAGATTCGACAGTTGCAGCAGCTTGATCGCCTGCTGCAACTGCGGCGTCATCACCAGCGATTGCGACTGCCGTAGATCGAGACGGGGCGCCAGCACCATAAAGCCCGCGAACCCTAAAGGCTAAACCGGTCGCCGAGATAGACCCGGCGCACGTCTTGATGGGCCACAATCTCGCGCGGGGTGCCGTGCATCAGCACCACGCCATCGTGCAGAATATAGGCGCGATCCACGATATCGAGCGTCTCGCGCACATTATGGTCGGTGATCAACACGCCGATGCCGCGATCTTTCAGATGTTTTACGAGATCACGGATATCGGAAACGGCGATGGGGTCGATCCCGGCCAAGGGCTCGTCGAGCAGCACGAAATCGGGCTGGGACGCGAGGGCGCGGGCGATTTCCGTGCGTCGCCGCTCCCCCCCCGACAGGGCGAGGGCGGGCGTGCGCCGCAGATGATCGATGGAAAATTCGGCCAGCAGCGCATCCAGCATCGCTTCGCGCTTATCGCGATCGCTTTCCACCACTTCCAGCACGGCGCGGATATTCTGCTCCACGCTCATGCCCCGGAAGATCGAGGCCTCCTGCGGCAGATAGCCGACGCCGAGGCGCGCGCGGCGGTACATAGGAAGCGTGGTGATATCATGGCCATCGAGCGTGATGCGCCCCGAATCGGCGCGAATCAGCCCCGTGATCATATAGAAGCAGGTGGTCTTCCCGGCCCCATTTGGCCCCAGCAGCCCGACCGCCTCGCCGCGCGCGACCGAGAGCGACACGTCGCGGACTACCGGGCGTTTCTTATAGCGTTTCCCTAGGCTATGGGCGGCAAGGCCGCTGCCACCGGTTGCCACCAAACGCGGCGTTGCGGCAGGGGTTTCGGGGGACGGCGGGGTTTGTCCGGTCAATTTTTGCCACCAGCGTCGATCATCATGTGTCCCTGCCATTACGGCCCCTTCCCGGCGGCGCCTGCCCGATTGGTCGGCGCTTGCGCCTCTCCCGGCACCAGCAGCCCGCGCACCGGCGCCCCTTCCCGTCCGGCGGCGGGGCCGCGCAGGATACGGCTAACGCCGGTTTTCATATTCACTTCGGCATAATCGCCATTCAGTTGGTTTTTACCCTGCGTCACTTTGACCCCGCCCAGCAGGGTCGCGATCTGCCGGTCCATGTCATAGACACCCTTGTCCGCCGAGGCGGCTTCGGCGGGGGTGGCGATTTGAAGATTGCCGAACCCATCGACTTTCGAAATTCGATTGGCTTTGCCGCTGGCGTCTTGGGCCAGATGGGCGGTTAGCACGTCGGCGGCAATGCGGCGGTCGGCCTCCACCGCTACAGCATCGCCGCGCGCGACGGCCACTTTGCGCCCGTCCCAATACTCAAGACTATCGCGCGCTGTGATCACCTGGGTCGGCGTTGTCAGCTTCAGCGCTTTCCCGGTCACGACCATCAATTGCCGGTCAAGGTCATAGGTGCCCTTGTCGCCGACCACCCGCTCGCTGGCCGTGACGATAACCACATCCTTATCGGCCTCGACCTTGGTGATCTGCGTCTGCCCATCGGGCATTTCCCGATAATAGGCGCGCAGGGTTTGGGCGGTGACGGTCAGGCCGCCGCGCTGCACCCGAGCGCCGCCGGTGGCGATATAGACTTTCTCGTCCCGGCGCCATTCGATGCCCTTTTCCGCATCGATGGAAACGGGGCCGCTGCCGCTGGTCGTCGGAAGTTGGGCGAGGGCCGAAGCGCTGAGGAGCGCGCTGACTAATATGGAAACGATAGGCCAGCGCATCACGAGGCGCCCCGCGTATCGCGCAGCACCACCCGTGATTTGCCAATCAAAAACACCCGCTGACCCTTATCGAGAATTTCGAACCCGTCTTCGGCGCTTAGATCGCCCTGCGGCCCTTGGCCGGTCACGGGCAAAATTCCGGCGACGCGCTTGCGGGCTAAATCGGCCTGCGCTTGTTCAGTATGCATTTCATAGCCGCTATCATGAAACATCGTCACGGCGCCGCTCATGGTCAGCATCCGATGATCTTTATCGTAGCGCCCTTCATGGGCGGAAAGCTGAACCCAATCGCCCTTATCGCCGCTCAGGTCGGCTTTCGGCTGGGTCAGCAGCAGTTGCGAATCTTTAGTGACGGCGCCGGGGATAGCCAGTTGCGTCGCTTCCGTCGCGGTCAGCGTATAGGGCCGCCCGCCTTCATCGGTGCCGACAAAGCGCGGGTTGAGCATGCGCACCGTCGCTTCCTCTTCCCGCGAGACCGGCAGTTTCGATAAGCGGAAGCGCTTTTCATCGGGGAACAGCGTCGGCCAGGCCAGCAGGCCCGCCAGCAGCGTTAACGCGACCGCAGGCAGCAGCAGCCGCGCCGCCGCGACCCAGCGCGAGCGCGTTTGAACCCGCCGAACGGTCGCCGCCGCGCTCATCAATGCACCCCGGCGCGCAGGCAGTCGTGAATATGCAGCAACCCAACCGCCACGCCGCTTTCGACAACGAACAGGCTGGTGATCGATTTGCTGTTCAGGATCGCCACCGCTTCCGCCGCCAAGGCCTGGGGGCGGATGGTGACGGGGTTGCGGGTCATCACCTCGGCAACGGGCCGGTCGATATTCTCGATATGGCGGCGCAAATCGCCATCGGTAACAATGCCCAGCAGGCGGCCATCGGCGCCGGCAACCCCGGTACAGCCGAAGCGTTTGGAGGTCATTTCCAGAATGGCGGCGCGCAGGCTGGTCTCGGGTGTTACCAGCGGCAGCGCCTCGCCGCTGTGCATCAGGTCCGCCACCCGGCGCACTTTCTGCCCCAGCGCGCCGCCGGGGTGAAAGACCTTGAAATCATGGGCGCTGAAGTTGCGCCGTTCCAGCAAAGCCACCGCCAGCGCGTCGCCAATCGCCAGTGCCAGCGTGGTGGAGGTGGTGGGGGCCAAACCATTCGGACAGGCTTCCGCCGTTTTCGGGAGTGGCAGGACCACATCCGCCGACTCGCCCAAGGTGCTACCGTCCTGCCGGGTGATGGCGATCAGCGGGATCGAAAAGCGCTTGCTATAGGCGATAATGTCCAAAAGCTCGTGCGTCTCGCCGGAGTTGGACAGTGCCAACACCACATCGCTGCGGGTGATCATGCCAAGGTCGCCGTGGCTGGCTTCCCCCGGGTGTACAAAAAAGGCAGGCGTGCCGGTCGAGGCGAGGGTGGCCGCAATCTTGCGGCCGATATGGCCGCTCTTGCCCATACCGGTGACGATGATGCGCCCGGCGGCGCCTTCCAGCAGATCGACCGCCGCGTCCAGCCGGTCGCCCCCCGCCCCCGCCAATCCGTCGATCAGGGTCTGCAGCCCTTCTTGCGCCAGTGCGAACACCCGCCGGGCGACGGCGCGGTTGGTTTCGGCGGCGGTAACGGTCGGGGCGAGGGTCGAAAGATCGGTCACGGTAAACTGCCTAGGAGGGGCGCAAGGCGCCGCTGGGAAAGGGTTGGCCGGGCTTTTGCATGCGCGGGCCGCGCCTTGCCCGCACTATGCGCCGCCTGGGCTTGAAAGGTCAATTGCCCACGCACTAGGCAATCGCTTCCGGGTCGAAAAAATTTCTGTTTAACAATAATATTTTTCTGTTAAACAGAAATACCAATCAGGGAGGCTGGGATGAGTGCTGTCGATGAAGGGCTGGCGGTGATGGCGCGCGTCGGGCGTCGGGCGCGCTGGGTGATTTGGGGCTGCGTGGCGCTGCTGTGTGTGTTGGTCGGCCTCGTGAGCCTTGAGTTGCCGACGTTCCTGCTGAACCATCCGCAGATTGCGCCGCTGGTGCCGGGTAGCGCCGAGGTGCGCACGGCCTTGGCCGCGATGCCCTTGACCGCGCGGGGACTGCTGTTCGTGATCCTGTTGATCAGCGCCGCGCCCTTCCTGTGGGCCTTGGTCGAGGCGGCGCAGATCGCCCGGCTGATGGCGGCGGGGCAGGGGTTTTCGCCCGCCTTGCCGCGCCGCTTGCGCCGCATCGGCTGGGCGCTGGTCCTTACCCTCGTCAGCCGCCCGCTGGCGGGCATGGGGCTGACGGCCTTCGTGACCTATCACCTGTCGCAGAGCGTCGCGATCCCGCGCGCGACCACCCTGTCGTTCAGTTCCGACGATCTTGGCTTCGCGCTGATCGGTATTGCCGTGCTGGCGCTGGCGGCGATTGCCCGTAGTATCGTCGCGCTGGCCGATGACGCGCGCGGTATCGTCTAAGCGGTGGCGATCCGCGTGACCATCGACCGGTTGATGGTCGAACGCAAACTGAAGTCGAAAGACGTTGCCGAAGCGCTGGGCATCACCGAGGCCAATTTCTCCCTGCTGAAGAACGGCCATGTGAAGGGCATGCGCTTCGGCACGCTCGATAAGCTCTGCACGCTGCTGGGGTGCCAGCCGGGCGATATTCTGCGCCATGATCCGAGCGAGCCCGAAGCCGATTAACCCTGCCGCAGCAGCGGCGCGGCCTTCTGCCCCAGGGCAACCCAGGTGCCAGCAAAGCCGAGCGCGAGGGTAATGCCAAGGCTGAGCAGGGTAATCGCGCCGACCGGTAGCGGCAGGAAAACCCAATCGGCCCGCATCAGGAAGGTCACAACGCCCCAGCTTGCCAGCGTGCCGATCAGAATAGCGATGACGGCGGTGGCAAAGCCCAGCACGCCATATTCCAGCGCATAGGCCCCCAGCAGGTCGCGGCGCGTGGCGCCGAGGACTTTCAGCACGATGGCGTCATAGACCCGCCGGTGATGCCCGGCGATGACGGCGCCCGCCAGAACCAGCGTTCCGACCACGAGGGTCAGCCCCGTCACGGCGCGGGCGGCAGCCCCGATAGCGCCGAGAATCGCCGTTACCGTATCCAACGCCTCGCGCACCCGCACGGCAGAGACATTGGGGAAAGCGTCGCCCACCTGCCGCAGCATCGCTTCTTCCTGCGCCGGGGGCACATGAATGGTGGCGAGATGGGTATGCGGTGCCGACTCCAAGAGACCGGGGGAGAAGATCAGCACGAAGTTGAGGTTGAAACTCTCCCACTGGATTTGGCGGAAATTGGCGATCTTGGCGTCAAGGTTTCGCCCCAGCACATTGACCGTAATGACATCGCCGATCTCGACCCCGAACCCCTGGCGGAAGCGCGCATCGAGCGAGACCAGCACCGGGCCTTTATAGTCGGCGGGCCACCAGTCACCCTGCACCACTTTGCTACCCTCCGGCGGCGTCGCGGCATAGGTTAGGCCCCGGTCGCTATCGACGGCCCAGGAAACCTCGGGATCGACGAAGGCTTTTTCAACCGGCACGCCCTTGATAGCGGTGATCCGCCCGCGCAAGGAGGGGACGCGCCGCAAGTCGCTGGCGCCGGGGATCGACAGGGCCAGCGCGTCAAACGCGGCGGTTTGGGTAGACGGAATATCGACGAAGAAGAAGGCCGGCGCTTGATCGGGCAATCTTTCCACCACTTGGCGGTTCAGATTGCCTTCGATCAGCGTCACCGTGACCAGTACGGCAAGACCCAGGCCGAGCGACAGCACGACGCTGGCGGTCGGCGCGCCGGGCCGGTCGATATTGGCGAGTGCGAGGCGCAGGCGCGGGCTGCGCCCCCCCGCCCAAGCCGCGCTGGCAAGCGTGCGGGCAAGGCGCTTCAAACCACTCGCCGCCACCCGGAAGACGCCGAAGCTGACGATAGCGCCGCCGACGAACCAGCCCGCCAGCAGCGGCTGTTGTGCCGTGCCGATGGCCAAGGCGGCCAGGAGGAGGGCGGACAGCCCCATCGCCGCCAGAATGCGCGGGCCGGGCGCCTGACCGCGCGACGATCCGGCATCGCGGAACAGGCTGGCCGCCGAAACCCGCTGCGCCCGCCCCAGCGGCCATAGGCTGAAGGTCAGGGCGGTCAGCAGACCAAAGATTGCCGCCAGGGCCAAGGGGGCGGGATAGAGACCAACCGCTAGCGGTACCGGTAGCAGATCGCCCAAGGCCCCCGCCGCCAGCCAGGGCGCCCCGGCGCCCAGGATCACCCCGATCAGCGTACCGCCGCCCGCCATCAGACCGATCAGCATCAGATACAGCCGGAAAATGAAGCCAGACGGTGCCCCTACGGCCTTCAGCGTCGCAATCGTCACGCTTTTGCCGTCAAGATAGGCGCGGACGGCATTGCCGACGCCCACCCCGCCAACCAGCAGGGCGGTGAGCCCAACGAGGGTGAGGAAGAGCGCCAGCCGTTCAACGAAACGTTCCACCTGGGGCGACGCCTGCGACGGGTCGCGGACGCGCCAGCCTTCGCCGGGGAAGCGGACGGCTAAGGCCGTGCGGAACGCCTCCGCCGTCGTGCCCGGTTTCAGTTCAAGCTTATAGTGAAACTCCGCAAGGCTGCCCGGTTGCAGCAATTGGGTGCGCGCCATATCGGGTAGGGCGATCAGCACGCGCGGGCCGATGTCGAGCGGGCCGCTGGCGCGGTCGGGTTCGCTTTTCAGGGCGGCGGCGATGCGGAACTTCCCCTCGCCGATCTGGATCGTCTCACCGACCGAAAGGCCGAGGCGGGCCAACAAGGCCGGATCGATCACCGCGCCCGGCAGCCCATCGGCCTCGGCCAGAAGCCCCGGCATTGGTTCCGCCGGGGCGGTTTCGATCGTCCCGAACAGGGGATAGACGGCATCCGCCGCTTTCAACTGCACCAGCGAGCGTTTCGCCCCATCGGGCCGCACCGCCATTGCGCGCATTTCAATCGTCTCGGTCAGCCGCGTGCTTTGGCCCGCCAACCAATCTCGTTGCTCCACCGAAACCGGACGATGGACCTGCCGCAGGGTTACATCGCCGCCGAGCAAACTGCGCGCGTCGCGCTCCAGCCCGCCGACGATGGCGGCGGATAGGCTGCCGACGGCAGCGATCACCGCCACCCCGAGAGTGAGGCAGGCGAGGAAAATGCGAAACCCAGCGAGGCCCCCACGCATCTCGCGCAGGGCGAACCTGAGGGCGGGGGTCATGCCGCCGCTCCCAGATCAATCTGACCATCGCGCACCCGCACCACCCGGTCGCAGCGCTGGGCGAGGCTTTGATCATGGGTCACCAGCAGCAACGTGGTCCCGAAACGGTCGCGCAGGCTGAACAGCAAATCCATGATCGCCGTGCCGGTGGTGCCGTCGAGATTGCCGGTCGGCTCGTCGGCGATCAGCAGCTTCGGTTCGATGACGAAGGCCCGCGCCAGGGCGACGCGCTGTTGTTCCCCGCCGGAAAGCTGATCGGGGTAATGGGTCAGGCGGTGGCCGAGGCCGACCTGCTCCAGCGCGGCTTTTGCCCGCTCGAAGGCTTTTGGCTTGCCCGCCAGTTCCAGCGGCACGGCGACATTCTCCAGCGCCGTCATCGTCGGGATCAGGCGGAAGGCTTGGAAGACGATCCCCACGGTTTCGCGCCGCCAGAGGGCGAGATCGTCTTCGCTGAGGCCGCCCAGTTCAACCCCGGCGACGACCACCTCGCCGCTGGTTGCCCGTTCCAGCCCGCCGACGACCATCATCAAGGTCGATTTCCCGGCGCCCGATGGGCCGACGATGCCGACGCTTTCGCCGGGTGTTATGGCGAGATTGACCCCGCGCAGGATATTGACCTCGCCGGCGGCGCTCGCCAGCTTCACCTGAACATTGCGGAGTTGGATCATGGACGGCAGCACTCGCGGCGTAAAATCGGAAAACAGTAACGATCCCTACAAATGGGGCAAAACCTGGGCGAAACAACAGGCGCGGCGGGGTTTCTTGATGGGGATGCTCGGCCTATCGCTGCTCGCCGCCGGGCTGCCCAAGGCAGAGGCGGCGGAGGTGAAGATTCTCGCGCTCGGCGATAGTTTAACCGCAGGCTATGGCCTGCCCGCCGCCCAGGGCTTTACGGTTAAGCTGGAAGCCGCTTTGCGGGCCAAGGGTATCGCCGCGACGGTGATCAACGGCGGCGTGTCGGGCGATACCAGCGCGGGCGGGTTGGGCCGGATCGATTGGATGCTGGCCGATAAGCCGACCCACGCCATCGTCGAACTCGGCGCCAACGATGGGCTGCGCGGTCTCGATCCCGGGCAGATGGAGAAAAACCTCGACGCGATTCTCACCAAGCTGAAAGACGCCGGGGTGAAAGTGCTGTTGACCGGCATGCGCGCGCCGCCGAACTTCGGCGCGGCCTATACGCAGAGTTTCGATGCGGTCTTCCCGCGCCTCGCGGAGCGGCACAAGGTCGCTTTTTATCCCTTCTTTCTTGACGGGGTGGCCGCCAATCCTCAGCTTAACCAAGCGGACGGGATTCACCCGAACGAGACCGGCGTAAACACCGTTATTGAACGTATTTTACCCTCGGTTCTAAGCCTTTTGGCTTCATCTTGATTGTTTTGCTCTCAAAACGAGGCGTTTATGGAACTCCGACGCTTAGGCCGCACCGATGTGCAGGTCAGCCTGATTTGCCTGGGCACGATGACCTGGGGCGAACAGAATACCGAAGCCGAAGCCCACGCGCAGCTCGACTTCGCCCTGGATCGGGGCATCAATTTCATCGATACGGCGGAAATGTACCCGGTGCCGCCGCGCGCCGAAACCCAGGGGCGGACGGAAGCCTTTATCGGCACCTGGCTCGCGAAGCGGCCTGCCGTGCGTGATAAAATCGTGCTGGCGACCAAGGTTGCGGGCGGCGGGCGGGCCATGCCCCATGTGCGTGGGGAAAACCGCAAGCTCGACCGCGCCAATATCAATGCCGCCATCGACGCCAGCCTGAAGCGGCTGCACACCGATTACGTCGATCTCTATCAAATCCACTGGCCGGATCGGGCGACCAATATGTTCGGGCAATTGGGCTATGTGCATACCCCGTCGCCCGACGCCGTGCCGATTGAAGATACCTTGGCGGCGCTGGCCGATTTGGTGACGGCTGGGAAAATCCGCGCGATTGGCCTGTCGAACGAAACCCCGTGGGGCGTGCATCGCTTTCTGCGTGCGGCAGAAACGCTGAACCTGCCGCGCGTCGTCTCGATCCAGAACCCCTATAGCTTGCTGAACCGGTCCTTCGAGGTCGGGCTTGCCGAAATGGCCATTCAGGAAGACGTTGGGCTGCTGGCCTATTCGCCGCTAGCGATGGGCGTGCTGGCCGGGAAATATTTCGATGGCGCCCGCCCCGCCGGGGCACGGCTGACGCTGTTCGACCGGTTTACCCGCTATTTCACCCCCCAGGCGGAACCGGCGGCGAAACTCTATGTCGATATTGCCCGCCGTCATGGCATTGATCCGGCCCATTTGGCGCTGGCCTATGTCAATAGCCGCCCGTTTGTGACCAGCAATATCATCGGCGCAACCACGCTGGAACAGCTTGAAACCAACATCGCCAGCGCCGCCGTGACGTTGTCGGATGAGGTCTTGGCAGAGATTGAGGCGGCGCATCAGATCCACCCCTATCCCTGCCCGTAAGCCTTAGTCCGGGGGCTTCGGCCCCCGGTTAAACGGTCTGCTTGACCTCGGCCACCGTCCCGCCGGTCAGCGCCGTCAGATCGACGGGGGTAAGGCGGAAGATGCTGGTCGGCGTTCCGGCGGCAGCCCAAAACTCAGTCATCGCCATAAGATCTGCATCGATCAGTACCAACCCCGGCTTGGCATGGCCGACCGGCGAGACGCCGCCGATGGCATAGCCCGTATGCTCCCGCACAAAGGCGGCGTCGGCGCGGGCGATGGGTTCGCCGATCACGGCCGTCACCTTGGCTTCATCGACCCGATTGGCACCGGAGGTGACGACTAGCACCGACCTGTCGGACGTCGGGGCGCGGAAAATCACCGATTTGGCAATCGCCGCGACGGCGCAGCCCAGGGCCTCGGCGGCTTCCTGGGCCGTGCGCGTCGGCTGATCGAACTCATAAACGGTGAAGGCGGGGCCGAGCAGCGCTTGCACGCGCAGGGCAGTCGGAGCAGTGGCGGGTTTCATACCCGTTAGATTAACAAATTCTCCCTAGGCCTCAAGCGGGGCCGCGCGCTTGAGCCGCCACCCGAACGAAACCCCAGCGACCGCCAGTAGGATCAGCCCGCCCCCCAAAAACTGGCTGGGGTGCAGCTTCTGGCCGAAGGCCCAATAATCCACCAGGATCGCCGCGATGGGATAGATGAAGGATAAAGCGGCGGTGGCGCTGGTCGGCAGGCGCTGTAAGGCGCTATAGAGCAATGTGTACATAATGCCGGTGTGGACGACGCCGAGCGTGATCAGCAAACCCCAGGGCAGCGGCGTCGTCGGCAGCTTATCCCAGGCCAGCAGCGGCGCCAGAACGAGCGTGCCGAGGACTAGTTGCACGCGCGCTAGGTGCTGCGGCGGGATGCCGGTCAACTGCTTGGTGATCAGGCTGAAAACGGCATAGAGAAACGCCGCGCCCAAGGCCAACGCGATACCGGACAGATAGGCGCCGGGTTCGATCAGAACGTCCGGTTCCACCTGCACGACCAGCAGCAGCCCGGCGAAGGCGGTGACCAGCCACAGAAGTTTCCAGAGCGGCAGGCGCTCGCGCCGCACCAGGGCTGCCAGTCCGACCAGCAAAAACGGCTGCACATTATAAGCGGCGGTCGCCATCGAGATGGAGGCGCGGCTGAAGGAGGCAAACAGCAGCAGCCAATTCCCCACCAGCGCCAACCCGCCAAGCAGCGCCAGCAGCAGGCTCGCGTGGGTCCAGACCGCGGGCGGCACCCGGCGCAACATCAGCGACAGAACGAGCGCGCCGATCAGGCAGCGGAAAAACACTACGGTCAGCGGCGGCTGATCCGACAGCAGCACCAGCCAGCCGATGGTGCCGGAAATCAGCATCGCGGCGATCATTTCGCCGGTGCCGCGACGGTCGAAGCGGTCCATGAGACACCCCCTCAGGTAAAAACTATTGATAGAATGACAGGGGCGGGGGCTGGTCTCTATGGGTGAAAATAGGCTATTATCCGTTAGTTCCTTTGATAGAAAGGAGATTAAGCAAAAATGCCTTCATTCATAGTTTCCGCGCTTGATGCGGTGGATCGGGCGCTGGTCGAAGCCCTGGCGGCGGATGCCCGCCAGCCGTTGAACGCTTTGGCGAAGCAGGTCGGCCTATCGGCGCCCAGCGTTTCCGACCGGCTGAAACGGCTGGAGGGGGCCGGGGTAATCCGGGGCTATACGGTCGATCTCGATCAAAAAGCCCTTGGGTATCGGCTGCAAGCCATTGTCCGCGTCAAGCCGCTACCGGGGCAGCTTCACATGGTTCAGCGCGCGCTGGAGGAGCAACCCTATGTGATCGAATGCGATAAGGTGACGGGCGACGATTGTTTCATCGTGCGCATCGTGCTGCGCGATATCGAGCAACTCGACGAGATTTTGGAGGGGCTAAGCGAGCGGGCGGAAACCAGCAGTGCCATCGTCAAAGCCTCCCCCGTGCCGCGCCGCCTGCCGCCGCTGGGCTGAGGTGCGCGCGCGGGGCTTGCCAAAGCGCGGGGGCTTGCCGACCATGTTTTCCCCAAGTTGACTGACAAGCGAGCACAGCATGACGGCCTATATTTTCCCCCCGGCGCCCCAGCCCTCGGTGGCCGTGACTGGCGAAACCGCGCGTTTTCCGGTGCGCCGTATTTTCTGCGTCGGCCGCAATTACGCCGAGCACGCCCGCGAGATGGGGCATAACCCAGAGCGGGAAGCGCCCTTCTTCTTCTCCAAGCCCGCCGATGCAGTCGTCGAGAGCGGGGCAAGCATCCCCTATCCGCCGGAAACCCGGAATCTGCACCATGAAATCGAGCTTGTGGTCGCCATCGGTCACGGCGGGGCGGCTATTCCGGCAGAAACGGCCCTGGATCATGTCTACGGCTATGGCGTCGGCATCGATCTAACCCGTCGCGACCTGCAAGGCGTCGCCAAGGCGGCGGGGCGGCCCTGGGATCTCGCCAAGGGTTTCGATCTCTCGGCGCCGGTCGGGCCGATCACGCCGGTTGCCGCTGGGGCACAAGGGGCCAAAGGTCGGATTTGGCTGGCGGTGAATGGCGTTGAAAAGCAAAGTGGTGATCTCGTGGATATGATCTGGCCGGTGGCCGATGTGATCGCCTTCCTCTCCCGCTCCGTCACCTTGGCGCCGGGCGATCTGATCATGACCGGTACGCCTGCCGGGGTTGGCCCGCTGGTGCCGGGCGATGTGGTGACGGGCGGCATTGACGGTTTGGGCGATATTCAACTGACGATCCAACCCGCCTGATCCAGACCCAGAAATAAATAACCCCCGAGGCGCAACCCGGGGGTTATTCATGTTTGCAAGCAGGATCTAAGGCGGTCCTCCGGTCAGATCGCATGACCGGCCCTGATAGGACAGAGGCAATGTCGCTTAGCAGGTTTTTTCATCATAGGGGGTGAGTCTTAACAAAACAATAGGATTAAGCGGAAAACCCCAGGGGCGGCATTTTTTTCCCGTTCCAATTGGACGGCGTACCGACTACCTTACCGGCAGGTGTCAGGGCAGTACACACTAAGACGTGCCTGTCTTACTGACACGAGATAGGCCAGTCCGCAAGTGTTTTGTATGACAGGGGCGGCTGGTGGTTCGGTCTTGCTGAGGGATTTGTGACAATGGCCATCCCCTTTTTCGATGAAGCGTATTACCTGCGCATGAATAAGGATGTCGCGGCGGCAGTTGCCCGGGGCGCGACGACGGCCGAAGAGCATTTCCAAAAGTTTGGCGCGGCAGAAAAGCGCAATCCGAACGGCTATTTCGACGCAAATTTCTATTTGTCGAAATATTCTGACGTGGCAACGTCTGTCAGTGCAAAAAAAATGACCGCCTATGATCATTTTATCAATTTTGGTATCAAGGAGGCGCGTGATCCAAGTGCGTTCTTCGATACGAACTATTATTTGAAGCATAATCCCGATGTTGCGGTCCTCGTGTATCGCAACGAAATTACGCCGTTCGAGCATTTTGCCCGCGCTGGCACTGTAATCGGGCGGACACCCAGCCCCTACTTCGAGCAAACGTCTTACCTAGCGGCCAATCCCGATGTTCAGGCGGCGGTCGCGCGCGGTAGTTTTATCAGCGCCTATGACCATTTCGTCAATTACGGGATTGCTGAAGGGCGCAGCTTGGGCAATGGCATCAACTTAGCCTCCTTTAAAGCCGATAAAACCTTCACCGATGCGATTTTCGCCGGAAAATTTTCAGCGGCCTATGCGCGCGTTGTACAGATGGCGCCGTTTCTCGGGACGTTTACCCTGCCCTCGGACTCGGGGGTCGATGTGTCGAAGTTGACGATTCCGACGGATTTCACGCCCGTGGCGGGGGCGCTTTTGTATATTCCCGTCGGTCTGGATACGACGGGTAAGACCATTCCTGCCTACTACGTCAGCGCAAATTCGCCGAAAATCGCGTCCTCGGTTCCGGCAGACAATGCTAGCGGTGCAGACCCGAAGGCCGATCTGACGATTACCTTTAATAAGGAAGTGTCGTTGGGGGCGAGCGGGTCTCTCTACCTTTATAAAGCCGATGGAACGCTGGTGGAGGTTTTCACGGTCAAATCGTCGGCGGTCAAAGTGGCGACGACGAAGCTAACGATCAATCCGACCGATGATCTCGCGGCGAACGGTTCTTATTACGTTAAAATGGACGCCGGGTTTGTGAAGGATAAGGACGGTAATAATTTTGCCGGGATTTCCGACACGACGACGCTGAACTTTAGCACCGGGACGAATTTCACCATCACCAATACCGGTGGTCAGATCGTCGCCACGGGCGTTGCGACCGCCCTGGTGGAAGCTGATTTGGGAACCCAGAAGATCAGCGGAGCAGACATCGGCGGCAATCCATCGAATAATATCGACCTGTCTGGTGTTTTGAGCTTCGGATCGAAAATTGTCGGGAACGCCAGCGATAATGTGATTATCGCGACCCGTTACTCCGATACGATCACGGGTGGTGAGGGCTTCGATACGATTACCGGCGGGGCGGGGAGTAATGTCTTCGTCTTCAATAATTCGGCGACGAAGGATGCTTCGGCCACGAAGTTCGATACGATCACCGATTGGCGGGCGGGGACGGATAATCGCCTCGATTTTTCGGCAGACCTGATCATCAAGACGACGCCAGACGTGGCGGGCGAAGTTGCCTCAGTCTCTGCGAAGGGTCTCGTCACTTTCAATGCTGGCGATACCACCCTCGCGCAGCATATCGCGGCCGTTGCCGATGCGTATAGTACGGCGAATGCGACCGTGATTTGGCAGGAGGGCGGTGATGCCTTCGTGTTCATTAGCGACGGTACAGCAGGCCTCTCCACCAACGATGTGGTGATCAAGCTCACCGGGGTAACCGCTGGCAGCGGCATAACGATTGCCGGGGGCGATATAACGTTGATCGGTTGAGGCGCGTGGCAAAAATACGCCACCTGTCACAAATCCGTTCGGCAGAGAGTTGTCTCGACTTCCTAATCTCTGTTAGGCTTACGGCCCTGACAATGGAGGCTCGTTGATCCGTGAACTATAACGGTCTGGCCAAAATCATTCCCTTTACGCCGCGCCCGCAGGTTCGCGTTGGTCCGCCCTGGACGACGACTGAGCTTGGCGAGCTGTTTCGGGTTGCGCATGTGTTGCGCCAATCAGGGATGACGATCGAGACCGATATGGGCCTATCGGACGAGGGCGATCCCTGGTTCGTTTTCTACAGCGTCCAGTCGGAAGATGTGATTGCCCATTTCGCCCGCATCAATGGCGAGATCGTAGTGCATGGCCTATCGTCCGGTGGCGTGGTCAGCGGCGTCAATCTCCATGATGTCGTGCGCCAGTTGCAGCCCGTGCAGACGATGGAACGTCAGCAGACGTCGCAGACGGATCGGTCCGTGGTGCTGCATCCGTTTATGCTGCTTGTCGCTTTTGTTGCGGCTTCCTTCCTAGCGACTGAGGAAAGTCAAGCGGCGACCCCGGTCGAAAAAACTGCGGCGAAGGCCGAGGCGGCAGGTGATGCAGCGGCCAAGGCCAAAGCCGACTGGATCGACCGGGCCATGACCTTGCTCTACAGCAAGGCGAAGGATCGGGGCGATGGTGGGATGGATTTGCCGTCGTCGCGCAAGATGGTCGCCGGCGATACGCTCCAACATTCGATGGCCCTGGTTATGCTGGCGGCCGCGATCTCTCAGGCGCAGGCGGACGTTTTTTCGTCCGAGGATGGGCTGGGCCTCGACGCTGGACCCGATTTGAAAATCGCGCCGGAAGCGCATAAGCTAGTGGCTGATGTTGCCGTAGTGGATGCTGCGGGGTCAGATGATCTTGGTATTCTGACGGCCTCTCAGGGAACGACGGCACCATCACAACCCGAAAATCATAGCTATTCCGATACGATTACACCCTTGCTGGGGGCGGATGCGGTCGGTTGGAACAGTCAAACTGTACCGACCGGGGGCGTGTCGAATGCCCTTATGGCGCCAGCAGCTCCCTTGCTCGTTCTACAGGCTGATAGCTCGGTTGGTGCGCCCGCACTACTATCGTCGGGCCAGGATCATGTTTCCCTACCAGAAATCGTTCCGGTGGTGACGTCAACGCCGGTTGCAAACGCCCCTGCAGCGACAGCCGGGGCGAAGCCCGCGACGGCTGTTGCGCCGACGACCGTGACGGCGGCAACCAGCCTAGATATCACTCTTGAAGGCGGCGCCCTCCAGTTCCATCAAAATAACGTGGATCTGCGATTGATCGATGTGGTTGCAACGCAACTGGATCAGGCTGAGGTTGTTGACCAATCGGGCGTGATAACGCTAGGTGGTCCTGCGGTGGTGGTTCCGGCCGTCAAAAATATCGTCTTGACCACTGCGCAAGAAAATGTGCTGGTCGAAACGGGGGATACCCGGATCAAGAATTTCGATTTTGGTGTCGATCTTTTGGTGATCAACGATCCGACGTTGCTGGTAAAGCAGCCGGATGTGATCTTCACTACGGCGGGCGATATCATCATTCAATTCAACGAAACGACGCGGGTTGTGCTGTTGGGCGTGTTCCAACCGTCGCAAATGGTCGCCGGTGTCGCGTCGGTTGACAGCATCTAAGGGCTGCCGCCCCATTGGGCGGGGCGGTTGACCATCTTATGAAACTTTTGTTCGTTCATCAGAATTTCCCGGGCCAGTTTAAAGCGCTGGCACCGGCCCTGGCTTCTATGAGCGGTGTTTCCGTCGCGGCGCTGTCGATGCAGGCGGGCAAGCAGTTTCCGGGCATCGCGGCTTTTGCGCATGCGCCGTCGCATGGGTCGACCCCGAATCTTCCCCCTTCTGTCAGCGATTTTGAAGCCAAGATGCTGCGGGCAACCTCTGCTGCGCGCATGGCACAGGCGATGCAAAAAGACGGGTTTACGCCCGATGTGATCATCGGCCATCCCGGGTGGGGGGAGACCCTCTTGCTGGGTGAGGTTTGGCCGAACGCCCGGCAACTGCACTTCCTTGAGTTTTTTTACCACAGCCGGGGTGGGGATACCGAGTTCGATCCCGAATTCAGCAACCCGAGTCTCGATAATTACATTCGCATCGTCAGCAAGCAGCCCGCGCCGCTGTGGGCCTTGCATCAAATGGATTGGGGCCTATCGCCGACCGAGTGGCAAAAGCAAACCTACCCGGAGCGCGAGTGGCCGCGCATGACCGTGATCCATGATGGCGTCGATACGCACACTATCAGGGCGAACCCGGAGATTCGTCTTACGCTTCAGGAGAAGGGGATCGCCCTTAAGGCGGGCGATCCGGTGATCACCTTCGTCAATCGCAACCTCGAACCCTATCGCGGTTACCATATTTTCATGCGGGCGCTGCCGGAGATTCTGGAAAAGCACCCGACGGCGCATGTGCTGATCGTTGGCGGCGATGGGGTCAGCTATGGCGCGCCGCCGCCGCCGGGCGGCCCCTCGTGGAAGCAACGCTTCTTAAACGAGGTTGCGGATCGGATTGACCGGAACCGGGTGCATTTTCTCGGCAATCTTCCTTACAATACCTTTATCGGCCTGCTGCAACTCTCGGCGGTTCACGTCTATCTCACCTACCCGTTCGTTCTTTCCTGGTCGCTGATGGAGGCGATGGCTTGCGAATGCCTGATCATCGGTTCGCGCACGGCCCCAGTGATGGAAGTGGTCGAAGACGGTCAGACCGGCGTGCTCGTTGATTTTTTCGATCCGCAAGCCTTGGCCGCCGCCGTTCTGGATGGATTGGCGCGGCCCGATTTCTATCGGCCAATGCGCCAAGCGGCGCGGCGCAAGATCATTGAAAAATATGATCTTAACACCGTGTGTCTTCCGGCTCAAATCGAGCTCGTTCGTGCGGTCGCGGCAAAGACCCGCAGATAAACCCGCGTTTTCGCGCAGGCGCCATGCGGGCAATTACTCAGGCAAAGCCTTGTATTAAGGGCAGTTTTTCCCATCTATACGCCTGCCTTATTCAACAGGTGACCGAAAGGGTTCTGCTTGCGCACGGCTGTTCGCCATGTCAGGTTGACCCCATTCGCTTTGTCGATTAAGTCTTACGCGCCGCACAATATACAGTAACTTGTTAACGGTCTGCCGCGCTGCCTATTGCAGGGGCGTCGCTCGTCGTTGCAGGCAAGGCGAGAAGGAGTGCGCCTAGGTGTCTCAAGGTAAAAACGATACGGCGAAGGTCAGCGCGCTGAAGCGCGCGTTGCGTACCTGCCGCGGGGCTTTTTGGGCCACGGCGGGGTTCAGCTTCGTCATCAATCTGCTCATGTTCGTGCAACCGCTGTACATGTTGCAGGTTTACGACCGGGTGCTGGTCAGCCGCAGCGAATCGACGCTGGTGTTCCTCACGATTATCGCCGGTGCCATGCTGCTGATGATGGCACTGCTCGAGCTGGTTCGCTCTCGCGTGCTGGTTCGTGTCGGGGCCCATTTGGACCGACAGTTAAGCCATAAGGTTTTTCGCGCTGTCTTTACTCCCGGAAGCCGCCCGAGCGGTGGCGCCCAGGCGCTCGGGGATCTCAATACGGTCCGGGAATTTCTCACGGGGTCCGGTTTTATCTCCTTCTGCGATGCACCGTGGGCTCCGATCTTTTTGGTCATCGCCTTTCTCATTCATCCCTGGCTCGGCGTTCTCAGCGTCGTATCGATGCTCATTCTCGTTTTCCTGGCAGTCTTGAACGAAATTTCGACCCGGAAGACACTTCAAGACGCCGGGAAAATGTCGATGGCGGCCAGCCAGTATGCCCAAAACAGCATGCGAAGTGCCGAGGCCCTTCAGGCGATGGGCATGATGCCGGGGATTGCTGCGCGCTGGTCGCGCAAGCATGGCCGAATGCTGGAACTGCAAGCCTTGGCTAGTGATCGCGCCGGGGTGATCGTCGGTCTCAGCAAGTTCACCCGCATCTTCGTGCAGGTGATGGTGCTGGGGTTGGGGGCCTATTTGTCGATCGAAAATCTGATCACCGGCGGGATGATTATCGCCTGTTCCATCATCCTTGGCCGCGCGCTGCAGCCGGTGGAAATGGTGATCGGCCAGTGGAAATTCCTGGTGAATGCCCGCGCCGCCTATGGTCGACTCAACGATATGCTTAGCGCGGCGCCGCAAGATCACAACAGCATGCCGCTGCCGCGCCCGGAAGGCCGCTTGACGGTGGAACGCGCGGTTGCGATGCAGCCGGGGACGCAGGTTGCCATCTTGAAGGGTGTCTCTTTCGCGCTCGAGCCGGGTGAAGTGCTGGGCGTTATCGGCCCGAGTGCTGCCGGGAAATCGACCTTAGCGCGGGTTCTGATCGGGATTTGGCCGGTCGTTGCTGGGGCGGTGCGCTTGGACGGGGTGGATATCCATCAATGGTCGCGTGAAGAAGTGGGGCCGCATCTCGGGTATCTGCCGCAGGATGTGGCGCTATTCGACGGGACGATTGCCGAAAATATCGCCCGCTTTGGCACGGTTGACTCGCTCGCCGTCATCGAGGCGGCCCAAAAAGCGGGTGTGCACGAGATGATCCTCGGGTTCCCCAATGGCTACGATACGATCATTGGGGATGGTGGCCATGTGCTGTCCGGTGGTCAGCGTCAGCGGATCGGGTTGGCCCGTGCCCTCTACGGGCGCCCCGCCTTTGTGCTGCTCGACGAGCCGAACTCGAACCTCGACAGTACCGGCGAAGAGGCGCTGATGCGCGCCATCCACCAGATGCGCCAGGAAAAAACCACGGTCGTGGTGATTTCTCACCGCATGAATATCCTCACCGGTGTCGATAAGATCATGCTGCTAACGGAAGGTCAGGTGGCGCAGTTTGGGCCGCGCGATCAGGTGATCAGCCAATTGACCCGGCCGGTCCCCCCGCCGCAACCGCAAGCCCAACAGCAACCCCGTCCGGCGGCGCCGCCGACGGTGACCCCCCTGCAACCCGCAGCGGCGGCTGGGACGCCGCCCGCACCGGGCAATGGTCCGGCCGCTACGGACGGTCAGGAAAGGAAAACGACATGAGCAACGGAACGCTAGCCCCTCGCCCTGCGTCGGGGGAGCCGGTGCCGACGGATCGCAATAATCCCGTCGTCACGTTGCAAGGGGTCGAGTTTCAGGAGGTTGCCGACCATACAACGCCGATCAACTACCGCAAACCCATGCGGTTCGGTCTGGCGGCGATTGTGCTGGGGGTTGGCGTCTTCGGGGTTTGGGCATCCTTAGCGCCGCTCGATGCTGCCGTTGTGGCACACGGCACCTTGGTCGTCGAAAGCAAGCGCAAGACGGTTCAGCATCTCGAAGGCGGGATCATTAAGGACCTTTTGGTGCGCGACGGTCAGGCGGTCACGGAAGGCCAGCCGGTCATCCGGCTCGACCCAACCCGGGCCCAGGCGAACCTCACGCTTGCTCAAGGCCAGCTTGACGCCGCGATGGCGCTCGATGCGCGTCTGGTCGCCGAGCGCGACCGCGCGAAAGAGATCGCCTTCCCGCAGGAGCTGCTGAGCCGCGCCGCCGAACCGCAGGTTAAGCAGTTGATGGATGTGCAGCGCCGTCAGTTTGTCGAACGGCGCCTGTCGCTCGACAATCAAATGGCGATCAACGAGCAGCGCATCGAACAGCTTCGGGCGCAGATCCAGGGTTTCCGGGTGCTGGAGCAAAGCAAGCTCGAGCAGATTCAGCTTTACGAAGGCCAGCTTGTCGGTCTGCGCGATCTCGAAAAGAAGGGCTTCTTCCCCAAATCGCGCCTGCTGGAAATGGAACGCGACCTCGCCCGGATTAAAGGGGATCGCGGCAACGACATCCAGTCGATGGCGCGGTCAGAAATGGCCATCGGCGAAACCAAACTGCAGACAGCCCAGCTTCGGCAGAAATTTACCGAAGACGTGCTGGCGCAATTGCGCGACACGCAGAACCAGATTGCCGATCTGCGTCAGCGGGTGGTTGCCGCGCAGGATGTTTTAACGCGCCTCGATGTGATCGCGCCGCAGTCCGGCGTCGTCCAAAATATGAAGTTCTCCACCGTCGGCGGGGTCATTCAGCCCGGCCAGGCGTTGATGGAAATCGTGCCGGTCGATGATCGTCTGATCGTCGAAGCCCAGGTGACGCCGAACGATATCGAAGCCATTCATCTCGGTCAGGCGGCGGAACTGCGGTTCAGCACGCTGAATGCCCGCCATACGCCGGTGATCGATGCCAAGGTGATTACGGCAACGCCGGATCGGTTGATCGACGAACGCTCGGGCGCCCCCTACTTCATGGTCAAGCTCGAAGTCGTGCCCGGCCAGGAAGAGAAGCTGGGCGATCTAAAGCTGCAAGCCGGGTTGCCGGTCGATGCGATGGTCAAGGTCGCGCCGCGCTCGGCCCTTGAATATATGGTCCAGCCCTTGACGGATCATATCTTCCGGGCCTTGACGGAACGCTGATCAGTCGCACCGCCGTTGCCGGACACGCCCGGGGACGGCGGTGCGATCAACCGCTTGACGCTCCGCCCAAACCGGGCTATACATCAACTTACATACCCCCTGGGGCGGGGCCAGAAACGGCCGCGATCAACCGCAGGGGCGTACTCCAACCCAATGGTGCGTCATGTATAGCCATCCCCAACAAGGTAGGTCGCCAGAAACCGCAGAGCTGCGCAAGCGCGTCGGCGTCTGGCTGCAAACTTTGCGGGAGGCCCGGGGTCTTTCCCAGCGTCAGCTCGCGGTGGCGCTGGGAATTGACTATTACACCTTTATCTCGCAGGTCGAATCGGGCCGGGGCCGGATTCCGCCAGATCGCTACGCCGCCTGGGCGGGCGCGCTGGGGGTTGAGCTAAAACCCTTCGTGCGGGTTTTGATGCGCCATTATGACCCGATGACATACGAATGTCTGTTCGATGATGTCGACTCGGCGCTTCCGGGTTTTGACTCTCTTAAGGTTGGACGCCAATAGCTTCTATTAACTAAAAAAAACGGCATCCCCCCTTGCGATGGGGGTGTTCGTATGGTAGTTACGCTACGGTTTAAAATCGTCTTACGCGATTTTGGGCCGGTTGGATGTTGTTTGAGAAGCCAATAGGACGGCTTGTCATTTGTCATCCATCCATTGCCTTCTGTGTATGATGAGGGCAAAAGTCGCAGCGGATTGTGTGATGGGCTTTCCGTCAGATGGTTCGCGGTGGTTGCTCGGCAAAGGGCGGTTCGAAAGCCCCTTGCCCGGCACCCACAGGTTGCTTCCCGCCCCTGCGGGGGCGGATGGTTGGTGTCGGCGTGGCAAGCACGCGGATCATTTAGGAGGTCATTCCAATGGCTATTGCCGGTTTTAATTCGACTTATTATGTCCAGCAGTACCCGGACGTTCTGCTCGCGATCTCGCAGGGCGTTTTCAAGACTGCTGAAGAGCACTTCACGAAGTTTGGCGCCAAGGAAGGCCGTAATCCGAACGCCTTCTTCGACTCGAAGTACTATCTGGCGCAGAATCAGGATGTGCTGCAGGCCGTTGCTGCGGGCACGTTCGCCAGCGCTTACGACCATTATATTAAGAATGGTGGCACCGAAGGCCGCGTGCCGAGCGCTGCGCTGGCTTCGTTCGACGGTGCCAAGTACCTCGCCGCAAATGCTGACGTGAAGGCCGCCGGTTTCACCGAAAAGACCGCCGTCTCGCATTACGTTCTGTACGGCGCCGCTGAAGGCCGCTCGGGCACCAGCAGCTCGACGGGCCAGACCGTTACCCTGACCACCGCTCAGGACAGTATCACTGGTTCGGACGCTGCTGACATCATCCGTGGTGTTGCTGGTGCAGCTGTCGGTGCGCAAGATCAGACCACGCTGAATTCGTCTGACGTTCTCGATGGCGGCAAGGGTGAAGATGCCCTGGTCGTAAACATGACCGGTGGCGGCGCCTACCAGGGCGGTGCAACGATTAAGAATATCGAAACGCTGCAAATCGGTTCGAATCTTGCTGCGGCCACCTTTGATTACAATGTTAACGCCGGTTCGTACGAAGTCACTGGCGTGAACAAAGTTGTCTACGATCAGATCACGACTGGCGAAACCCTGACGGTTAACAACATCGTCCCGACCGCAACGGGCACCGTTACCCCGACTCTGTCGTGGGAAAACGAAGCCGGTTCTGCCGCTGGTACGATCGCCGCGACCTACCGTCAGGCCTCCATTCAGGGCACCGCTGATAACCAAGCTATCGTTCTGAAGAATGTTTCGGCTGGTGCTGGCGGCGGCGTCAATGGCGTCATGAACATTGCCTCCGGGATGGAGAAGTTCACCATCACCTCCGATGGGACGACTGCGAACACGCTGAACAATGCGACGGGCGGCACGGTCGATCTGACCAGCGGTGTCAGCGCAAATAATAGCGCCTCCAGCTCGCTGAAGACCGTTGTTATCAATGGTGCTCAGGAATTCGGTAAGAAGGCTGGCGTTATCGGCTCCACCGGTTTGACGGACCGCACTGCGGGTGTTGACGGTGGTATCACCGCAGGTAGCACGGCCTCGAACCTGATCTCGGTTGCTTCCAGTGTTACCGAAGTTGATGCTTCGGCAGCTACCGGCGCTGTAGACATTCGCTTTACCCAAAACACCACTAAGACAACCGGTGACAATGTTACCTTCAAGGGTGGTTCGGGTGACGACTACGTTGAATTCGAACTTGGTAATGTCAGCGCTACGGGCGGTGCCGGTGCCGATACGTTCGCTTTCATCACGACGGCTTCGGGTGTGACCAACAGCACCTACGGTTCGGGCGATACCGTTACCGGCGGTGCAGGTTCCGATGCGCTGCAGCTCGGCTTGAACGGTTCGGGTACCTACACGCTCAGCACGACCGAGTTTGCCAACACCACCGGTGTTGACGTTCTTGATCTGCGTGGCGCGACCAATACCGTCACTCTCTCCTCGGCGGTTGTTGCTGCCGCCGATGCAGGCACCTTCACGGTCCGTACCGACCGTATCGTGCAGACCTCGACCACCAACTCGGCCAATGCGGCGGGCACCGGTTCGCAGGAAGATGCCAGCACGAACACGATCAACATCACCCAGCTGAATGCCGGTCAGGGCATTAGCATCGTCGGTGGTTCGGGTTCGGATCGCATCGTCGGTAACAATGCGACGATCAACGCCGCTACCATCATTGATGCTGGCACCAATGCTGGTACTGCTGGCCGTTACGATACCCTGACTGTCGTGAATTCGGCGGTTCTGGATCGTACCGATCTTGCCAACGTCAAGGGCCTTGAAGGTCTGATCCTGGTTGAGAACGTCACGGGTGCCTCGCAGTTCAATATCGAACTGACCAGCGATTTCCTGTTGAACAACACCCAGGCGTCGAACAGCACGTCGACCTCGATCGATGACACCGTGTTCCAGATCGGTACTGTTGGTGCCGCTGATGGTACGGCTCTGAATGCTGGCGATACTGTTACCATCGACATCTCGGGTCTGCTGAATGCTACCCGTAATGGGTTGGCGACCAGCATCACGGGGCGTGGTATCGACGTGTCGTCGCTGACCGCCGCTGGCGTTACGATCAATTATGTCGTTGATGGTGCTACCGCCACGACTGCTCAGCGTGACTTGGTCCTGAAGACCGATGCAACTGGCCGCGCGGGTCTGCTCAGCTCGGCAGCGTTTGCCACTGGTGCGGCCGCAGCGTCCTTCGAAGTTACCGGCACCGCTGGTAATGATACTATTACCATCACTGGTACGACCAACGATGCCGTTGACGCCGGTGCTGGTAATGACGCAATCACCCTCACGGGGGGCGTTAACTTGGTTGCGGCCTCGACCATCGAAGGTGGTGCTGGTACTGATACCCTGACTGTTAGCGGTGGTTCGACGCTCAATGCTGGTACCATCCAGAACGTTGAGCTGCTCGATCTGACCGGTAACACGACGATGACCTCTGCCCAACATGGTGGTTTTGTCGCCATTAATGGTTCGGGTGCCAACACTGTAACTATCTCGGATGCCGCGTCGTTCACCACGTCGGGCACTGTCGAAAATTACGTGCTGGGTAACTTCGCTAACAGTGTCACGCTGTCGACTGGCACGACCGCCGTTACCGGTGGTACCGATGCCGATACGATTAGCGGTACGGCTGCTCAGTTGCTCGCTGGTACGGGTGGTGGCTTCAATGCTGGGACCGGTACGGATACCCTGAACATCACCAGCATGGCAGCTAACACTGCGCTGACTGCTGCGATGGTCTCCAACTTCGAAACCATCAACGTTACCGGGTATACGTCTGGTACTCTTACCCTGATCAACGGTAACTTCTCGGCGACTGCTAATACGGTCAATGCTAGCACGATTACCGCAAACATGACTGTGGATATCTCTGGTCTGACCACGGCTAACGGTGCCACCACTGTTACCCTCGGTTCGGGCAATGACACGTTGGCGACCAGCATCACTAACGGCGGTAATAACAACCTTACCATCGACTTTGGTGCAGGCAACGCGACGATCACCGATATCGCCGCAAATGGTACTGGTATCTTCACGTTCAAGGCTACCAACACTGCAACGGCCACGACGTCGCTGAATTTCGCTGCAACGACGGCTGATCTTGCTTCGGGCGACGTGTTCGACTTCAACCTGGACGTTGTCGGTATTGGTGCGACGGGTGCAAGCGTTGCACGTCAGGTGATTGTCACCGCCGGTGCGAACACCACTCTTCTGTTCGACGTTGACGGTAACAACATCTACAGCGTCGGCGATATCCAGATCACCTTGGTTGGTCAGAATATCGCTGCTGGCGCCTTCAACATCGTCAGCGGTAACCTTGTGATCGCCTAATCCCCCGGCCTTCGGGCCAAAGGATTAACGCCTAAAGAGCCGCCCCAGGGGAAACCCTGGGGCGGTTTCTTTATGGGGGTGGCGGGCTGTGCTCGTCTGTCTCGGCGCGGAAAAGGGGGGATCATGCCGACGATCAGTATGTTTTATGGAATGCTTATCTTGATGTTCTACCGCGATAATCGGCAACATAATCTGCCCCATATCCATGTGCGATATCAGGGCAGCGAAGCGGTTGTCAGTATCCCGGACGGTCAATTCCTTCAGGGGACCTTACCCCCGAAGCAAACCAAACTTCTGTTGGCCTGGATTGCGCTTCATGAAGAAGAGCTTATGATCGACTGGGCTCTCGCCGTAGAGGGGCAAGAACCCTTCCGTATTCCGCCCTTGCAATAGGAGGCTTGGTGATGGATGTCGTTCACGTTTCCGTTTTGCCGGATTTCCTGTTGCGGTTGGACTATGCCAACGGCGAGCAGCGCCAGTTCGACATGAAGCCCCTTCTTCAAATGTCCCCCTGGGACCGCATTGCCTCCCCAGCGCATTTTGAAAAAGCAACCGTCGATTACGGCACAGTGGTCTGGCCCGGCAATATCGATATCGCTCCCGAAACCCTCTATGCGGACTCAACACCCCTCCCCCGGTCTTCGCGCCCCGCCGATCTGCGGCGGGCTTGATCTTTCGCGGCACTCCGGGTTAGCTCTCGGCAGGTAAGAGGGAGACGCGCGTGCCTAAATTTATCCATGTCGGCTGCGGCCAGAAGCGTAAGGATCGCACCACCCCAGGGTTCAATCAGCCCGCGTGGGAGGAGGTGCGGTTCGATATCGACGTCAACGTCCAGCCCGATATTTTAGGGACGATGACCGATATGGCGGCGGTGCCGAGCGGGTCGATGAACGCGCTGTTTTCCAGCCATAACATCGAACATCTCTACCCCCATGAAGTGCCGGTGGCGCTGGCGGAGTTTCGCCGGGTGTTGGCGGAGGATGGGTTTGCCGTTATCACCTGCCCCGACCTGAAAAGCGTCTGCGCACTGATTGCCGAGGATAAGCTGCTGGAACCGGCTTACGACTCGCCCGCCGGGGGGATCGCGCCGCTGGATATTCTCTACGGACACCGTCCGGCGATGGCGGCGGGCAACCTCTATATGGCGCATCGCTGCGGTTTTACCGAAAAAGTGCTGGTGGGCACCTTGCAGGCGGCGGGCTTCGCGTCGGTCGCCAGCCGCTCGCGCCCCGGGCCGTTCTTCGACCTTTGGGCCGTTGCCTCGGTGGCGCCGCTGGAGCCGGACGCGCTACGCGCCTTGGCCGTTCAACACATCCCGCTGACTTGAGACCTGTGATGACCGAGATTCGCCGCATTCATCCCGAAACCCGCTATAGCGATGCTACGGTTCACAATGGCACCGTCTATCTGGCGGGGCAGGTGCCGGAAACCCTCAGCGGATCGGCGACGGTACAGACGCAAGAAGTACTCGCCGCGATCGATCAGGTGCTGGCGGCGGCGGGGTCCGATAAATCGAAACTGCTCACCGCCACGGTCTACCTCGCCCATATGGCCGATTATGCCGAGATGAACGCCGTGTGGGATGCGTGGCTGCCCCCCGGCTGCGCCCCAGCGCGCGCCTGTGTGGAAGCGCGGATGGCGAAGCCGGAGTATCGGGTAGAAATCCAGGTGATCGCGGCGCTATGAAAGCCGGGGCGGCACGCTGCCCCGGTCCTTCATTTAGCTAAAGGCTTGCAGCCCAGTGATCGCCCGGCCCAGAATCAGGGCGTGGATATCGTGGGTGCCTTCGTAGGTATTCACCACCTCAAGATTAACCAGATGGCGGGCGACGCCGAATTCGTCGGAAATCCCGTTCCCGCCCAGCATATCGCGGGCGGTGCGGGCGATGTCCAACGCCTTGCCGCAGGAATTGCGCTTCAGGATCGAGGTTAGCTCTACCGGCGGCGCCCCTTCCTCCTTCATCCGCCCCAGCCGCAGGCAGCCTTGCAGGCCCAGGCTAATATCGGTCAGCATATCGGCCAGCTTCTTCTGGATAAGCTGATTGGCCGCCAGCGGGCGCCCGAATTGTTTGCGGTCGAGCACATATTGGCGTGCGGTGCTAAAACAGGCTTCCGCCGCCCCCAGGGCGCCCCAGGCAATGCCGAAGCGCGCCGAATTCAGGCAGGTGAACGGCCCTTTCAGGCCCTTCACGTTCGGCAAGATCGCGTCTTCCGGCACGAAAGCCTCGTCCAGCACGATCTGCCCGGTGATGGAGGCGCGCAGGCCGACCTTGCCGTGCAAGGTGGGGGTGCTAAGCCCCTCCGTCCCGCGCTCCAGCACAAAGCCCCGGATCACGCCGTCGTCGGTTTTAGCCCAGACCACGAAGACATCGGCGATGGGGGAATTGGTGATCCACGTCTTCGACCCAGTCAGCCGATAGCCGCCCGGCACCGATCTTGCGCGGGTGGCCATACTGCCGGGGTCCGACCCGTGGTCGGGTTCGGTCAGGCCGAAGCAGCCGATCCAGTCGCCGGACGCCAGTTTCGGCAAATACTTCTGCCGCTGCGCCTCGCTGCCAAACTCATAGATCGGCAGCATGACCAGCGAGGATTGGACCGACATCATCGACCGATAGCCGCTGTCGATCCGCTCCACTTCCCGCGCGACCAAACCATAGGCGACATAGCCGAGGCCGGCACAGCCATACTCCGGCGGCAGCGTCGGCCCCAGCAAGCCAAGCTCGCCCATTTCGCGGAAGATCGCTGGGTCGGTCGCTTCGTTGCGGAAGGCGTTCAGCACGCGCGGCGCCAGCTTATCCTGGGCATAGGCCGCCGCCGTTTCGCGCACTTGGCGCTCTTCCGCTGTCAATTGGCTATTGAGATCAAACGGATCGGCCCAGTCGAACGCGGCTTTCTCGATGGTCATGAGGTCCCCTCCTCGGTTTGCCCTACGAGGAGGCGGCTCCTCGGTCGGTTTTGTGAGGAAGCTAGAGCAAATCCCCGACGGGGGAAATGATCCGGGACAATGCCAAAGAAGAAAATCAATCCGATGGCAGGCTTTCGGTCTCGCGGCGGATGGCGTCGATCAGCCCCTTGCCGACGCGCGCTTCCATCGATTGCGCGACTGGGGCCAGGGCGGTGCGCCACGCCTTGCGCTCCTCCGGCGTTTGGGTGTGGAACTGGGTCTTGCCGCTGGCCGCCATCGTGGCGATGGCAGTGTCGTTTTCCTTCTGGGCGATATCGTTACCGTAGCGCGTGGCTTCTTTCAGCGCCCCATCGAGTGCACTGCGCAGGTCGGATGGTAGACTGTCCCAGAAGCGCTTATTCACGATCACGGCATAGCCGAGATAGCCGTGATTGGTCAGCGTCGCATAGGGCTGCACCGCGTGCATATTCTGCGTGACCATGTTCGACGGCGGGTTTTCCGTGCCATCGACCACGCCGGTTTGCAGGGCTTGGAAGACATCGGAAAAGGCCAACACCTGCGGAAACGCCCCCAAGGCCCGCATCTGGGCATCCAGCACGCGGGAGGCTTGAATGCGCATTTTCAGCCCCTTCATATCCTCCGGCTGGATCAACGGCTTGGTTGCGCTCATCAGCTTAAAACCATTGTCCCAATAGGCGAGGCCCTTGATGCCCTTCGGCTCTAGTTTTGCCAAAAGTTCCGCCCCGATTTTACCATCGGTGATCTTGCGCAGGGCGGCTTTGCTGGGAAACATGTAGGGAATATCGAACACTTCGAACTCGCCAACCCCGAGCGGGGCGAATTTGGCCAGCGACGGCGCGAGCATTTGCACGGCGCCAAGCTGAAGCGCCTCCAGCTCTTCCTTATCCTTATAGAGAGTGCTGTTGGGGTAGATTTCGACGTGGACGCGGTTTTGCGTGCTGCGCTCCGCCAATTCTTTAAAGCGCAGGGCGGCCTTGCCCTTCGGCGTATCGTCGGCCACGACATGGCTGAAATTGATAATGATCGGCTTATCGGTTTGCGCCCGAGCGGTCTGCGACAGGCTGGCGACCGCCAGCACAGCCGACAGCGCAAGCGCCGTCTGACGGAACTTCATGTTTCTCTCCCCTGGATTTCTTTGGGCACTGTTTAGGTCAGCGCTTTTCTTGTGTCTATTTACTATGACGCTCCGGCGCTTTCGCTCTATTGTGGACATCCGCAAGCGCCGCCAACAGGCGTGGCGGGAGGAGGATAATGCGGCTCAGCATCCCGCGCCGGGATTTGATTCTGGCGCTGCCCACGATTTCCCTGGCGCTGATCGCCCTGCTCATGGGCGTGCTGCTCTGGCTGTATCAGGCCCATGAGCGCGAGAATGAACGCCATACGCTGATCATGGATACGCTGTGGGCCGAACAGACGCTGCGGTTCCAGCTTGGGTCCGACGAAGAAAAACTGCGCCTGCTGGCTGAAGATCTAGGGCGCGGCATGCTGGGGCCGCTCGGCTTTGAGGGCAAGGCGCGGCAGATGATGGCGGGCAACCCGGAGTTTACCCGCTTGCGCTGGCTGGAAGCCGATGGTGCTTTGCGCGCCGCGCTGCCGCCGTTGCCCTCCTTGGCCGAGCATGATCCGGCCCAACTGCCGCTGAACGAGGTTAGGGCACTCGGGCGGCCCGCCTACGGCCTCGTGTCCTTGGCGGCGGGTCGGGGCGCCCGTGATGCGCCGCATCTGCCGCTGGTAACGCCGATTTTTCGCGATGGGCGCTATAGCGGGGCGCTGGTTGTCGATATATCCCTGCAAGCGCTGATTAGCCAGCATGTGCCCTGGTGGTTTACCGAGCGTTACCGGTTGGTTTTGCTCGATGCCAATAACGCCCAATTGGCGGCCAAGCCCGAGGTTCTGCCCGATCCGCTGATCCCGACGCGCGAACTGCCGACCCATCGCATGCCGCTCGACCCGCCGGGGCAGGGGGTGACGTTGCTGGTCACGCTCTACCGTTCCGGCCCGTGGGAGGCGCAGGCAGGCATCGTCGCCGCCATCTCCATTCTCGCCCTGGTCGCCGGGGCCAGCCTACTGACGGCGCGGCGGCAGATGCGCGGGCGCAAGCGCGCCGAACAAGCCCTGCGCGCCGAGCATGCTTTCCGTAAGGCGATGGAAGATTCGTTGACCGTCGGCATGCGCGCCCGCGATCTGGCGGGCCGGATCACCTACGTCAATCCCGCTTTCTGCGCCATGACCGGTTATTCGCCCGACGAGTTGATCGGCCAGGAACCGCCAATGCCCTATTGGGTGCCGGAGGATTACGACCGCACGCGGGAGGTACATGACGCCGTGCTGGTCGGCACGCCCTATCCCTCGGGGTTCGAGCTAAGGTTTCAGCGCCGCGACGGCGAGAAATTCGATGCGCTGATCTACGAGGCGCCCCTGATCGACGCCGACGGCAAGCATACCGGCTGGATGGGGTCCTTCGTCGATATCACCGACCGCAAGCGGGCCGAAGAAGGGCAACGCCAGCAGCAGGAAAAGCTGCAACAAACCTCCCGCCTCGTGACGATGGGGGAAATGGCCTCGACCCTCGCCCATGAACTGAACCAACCGCTATCGGCGATTACCTCCTACGCCACGGGCAGCCTGAACCGGCTACAAGCGGCGGGCGGTGACCCAGAGCTTGAAAAGGCGCTGACCAAACTCAGCCTGCAAGCGCGGCGGGCCGGGGCGATTATCCGCCGGATTCACGATTTCGTCCGCAAGCGCGAACCGCGCCTCACCGCCTGTACCCTGCCGGAGATCGCGCAAGATGCCTTGAGCTTTCTGGCGCCCGACGCCCGCAAGCTGGGGGTCATTCTGCATACCGATCTGCCTGACGATCTACCGCCGATCCGCGCTGACCGCATTTTGATCGAACAGGTCATCGTCAACCTCGCCCGCAATGCCATCGAAGCGATGACCGCCGTGCCGCGCGGGCGGCGGGTATTGTCCGTCACCGCGACGGCCCAAGCCGACCGGGTGGAAGTGCGGGTGCAGGATAGCGGACCGGGCATCCCTGCCGCCCAACAGGAAAATCTGTTCAATGCCTTTTTCAGCACCAAGCCCGATGGTATGGGGATGGGGTTGAACATTTGCCGCTCGCTGATCGAGTTTCATCACGGGCGGCTGTGGTACGAGACGGCGGCGGACGGCGGCGGGGTTTTTAGCTTCACCATTCCGCGTGCAACCGAGGACGAGCATGAGCTGCGTTCACATCATTGACGACGATGAGGCGATTCGCGACGCCCTGTCCTGGCTGCTGGAATCGCGGGGTGTCGCGGCGCGCACCTGGGAATCGGCGGAAACCTTCCTCGCCGCTTGGCGCGCCGATCTGCGCGGCTGCCTGCTGCTGGATATCCGCATGGGCGGCATGAGCGGGATGGAGCTGTTCGACCGGCTTCTGGCGCAGGGCTGCACCCTGCCGGTGATCTTTCTGACGGGGCACGCCGATGTGCCGATGGCGGTCGCGGCACTAAAGCGCGGTGCGCGGGATTTTGTCGAAAAACCCTTCAACGACAATGATCTGGTGGATCGTTTACTCGAAGCGCTGGCGGCGGAAGCGGAAGCCTATGCCCGTTTGGCCAGCAAGGCCGACCGCGCCTCCCGCCTTGCCTCCCTCTCGGCCCGCGAGCGGCAGGTGATGGATCTCATCCTGGAAGGGCTGATGAATAAGGTCATCGCCGACCGGTTGGGCATCAGCATGCGGACGGTCGAAGTCCACCGGGCGCGGGTTTTCGAGAAGATGGGTGCGAAAACGGCGGTCGATCTCGCCCGGTTGGTGGCGGGGGAGTAGCTACTCAGCCGCCAGCGGGTCGCGCCGCAGCGGCGTGATGGTGGCCAGCACGGGGGCAAGGGCGCGTTCGGTCAGCGCTAAATCGTACCGCTCCTGCAAACCAAGCCAGAAACTGGCCCGCAGCCCGAAGAATTTCTCCAGCCGCAGGGCTGTATCGGCCGTCATCCGTCGCTTCTTGGCGATGATCTCGCCAATCCGCCGCTGCGGAACGCCGATGGATTTGGCTAGGCGGTACTGGCTCATCCCCAGCGGGGTCAGGAATTCGTTCTGCAGGATACGGCCGGGGTGAATAGGCGCGTCGATGGGAGTATCGGGATCGACAATTTCGCTGAAATCGAGATGCTTGGCATCTTCATAGGTATAAGCCACGGCGTCCCTCCCTCAGTGATAATCGACAAGTTCGACATTCCAGGCGGCGCCATCCTGCCAATCAAAACAAAGCCGCCACTGCCGGTTAACCCGAATGCTCCATTGTCCCGCGCGATCCCCAATCAGTTTCTCTAAGCGATTGGAGGGCGGCAGGCGCAAGTCTTCAACGGCATCCACACTTTCGATCAGCGTCAGCTTATCGCGGACAGCCTCATACAAAGGTTCGGCAATCCGCCGGGGACGTTGGCCCAAAGCGATGGCGAGGGTGGTCTTATCCGCAAAGCTCTTGATCACAAGCCAAAACCCTACCACATCGCGATACTAACGCGAAGCGTTCCTATGGGCATCCTCTTCCCAATCCGTTAACGCTCGTGGCATACAGGAAGCATGACGACTGTAACGCCCCTTGCCATTCCCGACTCCCGCGCGCTCTTGAGCGTGGCGCCGATGATCGACTGGACCGACCGGCATTTCCGCTTCTTTCTGCGCCTGATCACCAAGCGCTCGCGCCTCTATACGGAAATGATCACCAGCGCGGCGCTGAAGTATGGCGATAAGGCGCGGCATTTGGATTTCGATCCGGCGGAACATTCGATCGCCCTGCAACTCGGCGGGGCCGATCCGCAAGAATTGGCGGAGGCGGCGAAGCTTGGCGCCGACTGGGGCTATGACGAAATCAACCTCAACGTCGGCTGCCCGTCCGACCGGGTGCAATCGGGGAAGTTCGGCGCCTGCCTGATGGCGGAACCCGATCTGGTCGCCCGCTGCGTCGAGGCGATGGCCCGCGCCGTGCCGCTGCCGGTGACGGTCAAGCACCGGCTGGCGATTGATGAGATGGACGAGGCGGAAACCGTCTTCCGCTTTGTCGAGACCGTGCGCGATGCGGGCTGCAAGCGTTTTATCGTTCACGCGCGTAAGGCGTGGTTGAAGGGCCTCAGCCCGAAGGAAAACCGCGAAATCCCGCCACTGCGCTACGAGTTGGTGCATGCGCTGAAAGACCGATTCCCCGATCTCGACCTAACTTTGAACGGCGGCATTCGTAGCCTTGATGCGGCGACGGAGCATTTGCCGCATCTCGATGGGGTGATGATCGGGCGAGCGGCCTATGAAGACCCGTGGATTTTTGCCGAAGCCGACGCCCGTTTCTATGGCGGCGGCCCCGGCCCCGAAAGCCGGGCAGCGGTGGTACAGGCTATGCTGCCCTATATCGAGCGGCGTCTTGCCGAAGGCGTGCCGCTGAAAGCGATCACCCGCCATATGCTCACGCTCTATCGTGGGCAGCCGGGCGGGCGGGCGTGGCGGCGCTATTTGTCGGAAGTGGCCCATCGCCCCGGCGCGGGACCGGAGGTGGTGGAAGCCGCCCTGCGCATGACCGAAACTCCGGCCTTGGCGGCCTGACCGGCGGATGCTGGGCTATATCCTTCGCCGCCTTGCGCTGATGATCCCGACGCTGTTCGGGATTCTGCTGGTCAATTTCATCGTCATTCAAGCCGCCCCTGGCGGCCCGGTGGAACGGACGATTGCCGCCTTCCAGGGGCGCGGCGGCGGCGATATGGACCGGCTGGGCGGCGGCGGCTCGGAAACCCTAAATTCCGACCCGCAAAAGCGCGGCACCAATATCACGCCGGAACTGTTGGCGGAGATTAATGCCCTCTATGGGTTCGATAAACCGCCGGTCGAACGGTTCGTGACGATGATCGGCAATTACTTGCGCTTCGATTTCGGCAAGAGTTTCTTCCGCGACCGCAGCGTTGTCGATCTGGTGGCGGAAAAACTGCCGGTGTCCCTGTCGCTTGGGCTGTGGACCCTGCTGCTGACCTATGGCGTCTCCATCCCCCTCGGTATTGCCAAGGCGATGCGGGACGGCAGCCGGTTCGACGTGGCGACCAGTGTGGCGGTGATCGTTGGCTATGCCGTGCCCGCTTTCCTGTTCGCGGTGCTGCTGATCGTGCTGTTTGCAGGCGGCTCTTTCCTGTCGATCTTCCCCCTGCGCGGGCTGACGTCCGATGGGTGGGAGAGCCTGAGTCTGATGGGTAAGATCGCCGATTACTTCTGGCACCTCGCCTTGCCGCTCACCGCCATGCTGATCGGCGGCTTCGCGAGCCTGACGCTGCTGACCAAGAACAGTTTTATCGACGAAATCGGCAAAGCTTATGTGCTGACCGCCCGTGCCAAGGGGCTGGGGGAACGGCAGGTGCTCTACGGCCATGTCTTCCGCAACGCCATGCTGCTGGTGATTGCCGGGTTTCCGGCAGCCTTCATTGCGACGCTCTTCACCTCCTCCCTGCTGATCGAAGTGATTTTCTCGCTCGATGGGCTGGGGCTGCTGGGGTTCGAGGCGACGACCAGCCGCGATTATCCGGTGATGTTCGGCACGCTCTATGTGTTCACGCTGATCGGGCTGCTGCTGCAATTGCTCGGCGATATCGTCTTTACCTGGGTCGATCCGCGCATCGACTTTAACCGGCGGGAGGGGTGAGATGCGCCCGTTAACCCGCCGTCGCCTAACCGCCTTTTGCAGCAATCGCCGGGGCTTCTGGTCCTTCTGGATTTTTCTGGTGGTCTTTTGCCTCACCCTCGGCGCCGATCTGATCGCCAACGATAAGCCGTTGCTGGTGCGCTATGACGGCGGCTTCTATCTACCGGTCTTCACGGTCTACCCGGAAACCACCTTCGGCGGCGATTTCCCGACTGAGGCGGACTACCGCGACCCGGAAGTGCAGGCGCTGATCCAGGCGAAAGGCTGGATGGTCTGGCCGCTGATCCCCTATCGCTACGATACGGTGGTGAAGAACCTTCCTAGCCCGGCGCCGACGCCGCCCGATGCGGCCCATTGGCTTGGCACCGACGATAAGGCGCGCGATGTGCTGGCGCGGCTGATCTATGGCATGCGGGTGTCGCTGCTGTTCGGTCTCATCCTCGCCAGCCTGTCGGCGGTGATCGGCATCGCGGCGGGGGCCGCGCAGGGCTATTACGGCGGCATGGTCGATCTGCTGGCCCAGCGCTTCATTGAGGTTTGGAGCGGCCTGCCGGTGCTCTACCTCCTCATCCTTCTGTCCAGTCTGGTGCAGCCGGGCTTCTGGTGGCTGCTGGGGACGATGGTGCTGTTCAGTTGGATCGCCCTGGTCGGCGTGGTGCGGGCGGAGGTTCTGCGCACACGCAACTTCGATTACGTCCGCGCCGCCCGCGCCCTGGGGGTGGGCGATGGGGCGATCCTGCGCCGCCATGTGCTGCCGAATGCGATGGTGGCGACGATTACCTTTCTGCCGTTTCTGCTGAATAGCGCCATCGGCGTGCTGACCAGTCTCGATTTCCTAGGCTTCGGTCTGCCGCCCGGCTCGCCGTCCTTGGGGGAAATGCTGGCGCAGGGGAAGAATAATCTGCACGCGCCCTGGCTGGGGATTACCGCCTTCGTGACGCTGGCGGCGCTGATGACGCTGCTGGTCTTTATCGGCGAAGCGGTGCGCGACGCTTTCGACCCGCGCCGGGGGCTGCGATGAGCGCGCCGCTGCTGGAGGTTCAGAGCCTCAGCATTACCTTCAACCCGCTCGGCGGCACGCCGGTTGCGGCGGTGAAGGGCCTCAGCTTTCGGCTCGACCGGGGGGAAACCCTGGTGTTGGTGGGGGAGAGCGGTTCCGGCAAATCGGCCTCCGCCCTCGCTATTCCGGGGTTGCTGCCGAAGGGGACCGGCATTTCCGGCGCGATCCGCTTTGCGGGGGACGATCTGACCCAGCGGCCCGAGGCGGAGTTGCGCGCCCTGCGCGGCAATCGCATCGGCATGATTTTCCAGGAACCGATGACGGCGCTGAACCCGCTGCATCGGGTCGGCGATCAGATCGGCGAAACCCTGCGCCTGCACCGGGGCCTGTCGAACGCCGCCGCCCGCGCCAAGGTGCTGGCCCTATTGGCCGAGGTTGGTATCGACCGCGCCGAAGAGCGGATCGACGCTTTCCCGCATCAGCTTTCCGGCGGACAGCGGCAGCGGGTGATGATCGCGGCGGCACTGGCCTGCGATCCCGATCTGCTGATCGCCGACGAGCCAACAACCGCGCTCGACGTGACGCTGCAAGCGCAAATCCTGACCCTGCTCAAGCGGCTTCAGGCCGAACGCGGCCTTGGCATTCTGTTCATCACCCATGATTTCGGCGTGGTGCGCCGCATGGCCGACCGCATTGCCGTGCTGCGTTATGGCGAGTGTGTAGAATATGGCAATGCGGCGGAGGTGCTGACCCGCCCGCACGCTGATTATACGAAAGAACTGCTGGCCGCCGAACCTTCGGGCCGCCCGGCGCCGGTGCCCAACAGCGCGCCCGAGGTGCTGCGCGGCGAGGCCTTGTCGGTACGCTTCGGCGGGCGGCATTGGTGGGGCGGGGCCAAGCCGGGGTTTCTGGCGCTCAACGAGATTTCCGTCACGCTGCGCGCCGGGGAAACCCTGGGGGTCGTCGGCGAGAGTGGGTCGGGGAAATCCACCCTAGGGCTTCGGCTGCTGCGTCTTCTGGCGGGGGGCGGGCAGGTCAGCCTGCTCGGGCAGAACCTCGATCGCCTCTCTCGCCCGGCCCTGCGGACGGCGCGGCGGCAGATGCAGGTGGTGTTTCAAGACCCATTCGGCTCGCTCTCGCCGCGCCTCTCGGTTGGGGAGATTATCGGCGAAGGGCTGACGGTGCACCCCGATGGCCGCGACCCGGTGGCGGCGGTGGCAGACGCCCTGCGCGACGTTGGCCTCGATCCGGCGATGGCCGACCGCTACCCGCATGAATTTTCCGGCGGGCAACGCCAGCGCATCGCCCTGGCCCGCGCGCTGATCCTGCGCCCGCAAGTGCTAATCTTGGACGAGCCGACCAGCGCGCTCGACCGGTCCCTGCAGGGCCAGTTGATCGACCTGCTGCGCCAGCTTCAGGCAGAGCGGGGGCTTGCTTACCTGTTTATCAGCCACGATCTCGCGGTCGTGCGCGCCCTCAGCCATCGGGTGATGGTGCTCAAGGATGGCAGGATCGTCGAAAGCGGCCCGGCGGAGCTCGTGCTCCGTCAGCCCCAGGCCGAGTATACGAAAGCCCTGCTTGCTGCCGCAGGGATTTAGGTTTCGGACAGAATGAAGCCGCGCCCGTCCGCTACGGCCTGGGACACGGTCGCGCGGCCGTCGTGCGGGCGGGGTTGGGGCGAGATAAATGCGGTAGGGAAAGGCGCGCGCCGCCCGGGCGCGGCGGCCCAGGAACAATGACAATAGGGACACGGTACGAACTCGGACCAGGAAGGGTTTGAGCTTCAGGGCCTGCCTAGCGCCGCCCAAAACTCTCCACGGCGCGCAGGCCGGAGCGGATCGCCCCTTCAAGGGTCGCGGGCAGGCCGGTCGCGGTCCAATCCCCGGCAAGGCGCAGGTTGAGCAGCCCCGGGACGTTCGGGCCGGGGCGACGGGCGTTTTGTGCGGGGGTTGCGGCGAAGGTTGCGCGCTTTTCCCAAATCAGCCGCACCTGATCGGGCGCGCAGCCGTAGAGCCGCAAGAGGTCGGCCTTTATGGCGGCCTCAATTTCCGTGGCGGGGGTATCGCGCAGCCGGTCGGCGGCAGAAAGGGTGACCGCCACCCGTGCCCCGCGCCGTAAAAACCATTCCCCCGTCCCATCGATGAGCCCCAGCAACTCCGGCGCGTCGCCCGCTGGCGGAACGGGAAGCGTGGCATGGAGGTTCAGAATGGCGCGGCTTTCGGTCGGCACGTCCAGATCGGGCAACAGCCGGTGCGCGGCCTGCGGCGGCACGGCCAAAACAATCCGGCTCATCGGGGTAATGGGGATGGTATCGCCATTGCCGACGTGCAGCGCCGTGATTCGATCGTCCGTTCGGTCGAGGCGGCGCAGGGGGGTTGTGGTCCGCAGTATAGCCCCCCGCGCGGTCAGATAGGCGATTGCCGGGCGGATTAAGGCGGTGTCGAGGCTGTCGCGCGGTACAAGCGGGCAGGCGGCGGCCGTGCCGCGCAGCAGGCCCTGGCGCAGCACGGCGCTTAGCAGCCGCGCATCGCCCTCGGCGGGGTCGATATTCAGGGCGGCTCGCACCAGCGGGTGCCACAGCCAGCGCCCGGTTGGGCTGTCGAGGTCGAGCCGGTCGCCGACCCTGCCGCCGCGCATCAGCCGATGGGCGGCCAGCAAAGCCCGGCGGGTCAGGGGGGCGGGCGGCTTTAGCAGCAGACCGGGGCCGAGCGGCAGGGTTAGGCGGTCCGTGCCGCCGATCAGCGTGAGCGCGCCGGGGGTTGGTCCGGGGGCGATAAACCCGTCTTTGGCGCCGATCCGGTCCAGATAGGCGTGTAGGGCGCGGTTGCCGCGCAGGATCAAGTGCGTGCCGAGATCGACCAACGGTAGGTCTTCGCCCGCCAGCGGCCACGCGCGGCAGCGCCCGCCAGGGTGTGGCGCGGCTTCGAGGATAATAACCTTATCGCCCTTGCTGACGGCCATCACGGCGGCGGCCAGTCCCGCGACCCCGGCGCCGACGATGACCGTTGTGCGCGCCATCAGCCTCGCCCCGCGCGCAGCAGAACCGCCAGCCGATCCGCCCCGGTTAGCCGCCCCCCGGGGGCAAAGGCCTGGGCTTGAAGGCGGCGGAACAGGCGACGATAAAGGCCGATCATCACCGCAACCCCCCAGCGCCCCCGGAAGCGGCGTGCTGCCAGCCGAGCGGTGCAATCGGCATAGAGCGCCTCAACCTCCGGCACGAGGGTGGGTAGGTCGGCGCGCGTCAGATAGACCCGGCCCGTCGCCGCATCGGCATCAAGATCGCGTAGAATATTGGTCAGTTGCAGTGCGCGCCCGGCGCTACGGGCCAGGGCGTCGTCCTCGATCCCCAGGGCGGCGAGAATCAGCGTGCCGACCGCCCCCGCCACCCGGTCGCAATAGAGCAGCAATGCCGCGCGGTCCGGCGCCTGTGGCGGCGCGGTGAGGTCGGAGATCAGCCCGTCCAGTAGCGCGAGAAAGGGCGGCCGCGGCAAACGGTAGCGGGTGAGCAGCGCGAGGAAATCTGGCGGTAAATCGGCGGGAAATCGCCCCTCGGCCAGCCCCGTCAGCCGGTCGTGCCAGGCGTGCAGGGCGGCAAGATCGCCCGCCTCGTCGGCCAACGCATCCCAGGCGCGGGCATAGGCATAGACCCCGGCAATGGCGGCGCGGGCTTCTGCCGGTAGGAGGGGCAAGGCCAGCCGGAACGAGCCGCTGAGGCGCGGGCGCGGCGGTCGGGCGGGGACCAGGGCGGCGCGGGCACAGGCCAGCCGGTCGCGGAGGCCGAAGGGCCGCCCGTCGGCCAGCGCTGCCGCCTGCCGTTGGGCCGCCATCACCGTCGCCGCCGCCTGCCGCCGCAGGCCCGGTGCGCGCAGGAGTTGCGGGAGCGGCGCCGCTTCAGCCAATAGCCTCGGCAGCGCGGCGTGGATTGCTGGCAGCGCCGCCGTCGGCAAATAGGCCCGGCCCCAGCGCGCCCGGTCGGCGGGTGCGTCGTCGAGATGATTGAGCAGTTGCAGGCTCAGGCACAGCGCGTCTGCTGCCGGATAGGTCAGCGGCGATTCGCCATGCAGATCGAGCAGAAATCGCCCAACGGGCACTGACGACGCGCGGCACGTCGCGAGGGCGGTTGCCAGGTCGGTCGGCAAATCGCCGCGCGCATCCGCCTCGAAAGCGGGCAGCAGCGCCTTAAAGGCCGCCAGCGCGGCGGGGATCGCCGTAAGATCCCGTTCGGCGGCGGTCGCCAGCCGGTGCAGCCCGGCCAAACGATCCGCGACGCTCATTCCTGGATCAGGCATATCGGCCCAATCGTCGGCAGCGCGGACATAGCCGTAAAAGCGCAGGATCGCCGCCCGATGCCCCCCGGCCAGCCAGCGCAAGGCAACCGGGAAGGATTCCTGAGGGGCCGTTTTGCCCCGATGGGGCGGCAGGACGGCGGCAAGACCCGGCAGCGGCGCATTCATACCGACCAGCATAGCAGAAGTTGCCGGGGGCGTCCCTGTTTTGCCTCTTGTTTGCCGCAATCCCTTGTGCAGTATGCCGGATGACGCCGTTTATCCGGCCAGCCCCTTGTCGATCCAAAGGATCAATGGACCATGCGCTTCGCTTCTTTCCGCACTCCGTTTTTCGCCGGTTTGATGCTGTCGGCGGCGGCCTTCGCCTCGGCCCCCGCGTCGGCCCAGACTATCGGCGAGCTTCTGAAGCAGCCCGCGCCGAAAGAAGATCCGGTGATCGCCCGCGTCGGGGCAATCGATGTGAAGCGGTCGGACCTTGTGCGCTCGCTCGACGGGCTGCCGCCGCAGGTGCAGCAGATGCCGTTGCAGACGGTTTATCCCTTGATCCTTGACCGGCTGATCGATGGCAAGCTGATCACCAACGCCGCCCGCGGCCAAAAGCTGAACGAGGATGCGGAAGTGAAGCGCCGCTTGGCCGATTACGAAGATCGTGTCGTGCAGGAAGTCTATCTGAACCGCGCGGTGGCGGCGAAGGTCGATGATAAGGCGCTGAAGGACCGCTACGACCAGTTCCTGAAGGCCAATCCGCCGCAGGAAGAAGTCCGCGCCCGTCATATCCTGGTCGCCAGCGAAGCCGCTGCGAAGGATATTATCGCCGAATTGAAGAAGGGCGGCGATTTCGCGACGATTGCCAAGGCAAAATCGACCGATGGCAGCGCCAAGGAAGGCGGCGATCTCGGCTTCTTCACTAAGGAAGACATGGTGCCGGAATTCTCCGAGGCCGCCTTTGCGCTAAAGGCTGGGGAGTTTACCCAGGCCCCCGTGAAGAGCCAGTTCGGCTGGCACGTGATTAAGCTGGAACAGCGCCGCGAAACGGCAGCCCCCAGCTTGGCCGATATGAAGGAACAACTGACGTCGGAAATGTCGCAGGAAATGATCACCAAGATCGTCGATGACCTGCGCAAGGGCGCCAAGATCGAAAAGTTCGATATCGACGGCAAGCCGCTGCCCGCCGCTCAGTAATCCCGCGCACAAAAGGCCCCGACCGATGGCAAAGACCGTCTCCCCGCTCGCCCCCGCCTCTTTCCCCGTGCTGCCGCCGATTGCCGGGGTCCGCCTCGCCTCCGGCGCGGTCGGGGTGCGCTACCAAGGCCGAACCGATGTGTTCTTGGCAGAGCTGGCGCCGGGAGCCACCGTCGCCGGGGTCTATACCAAGTCGCTCACCCGCTCCGCCCCGGTGGATTGGTGCCGCGAGGCGCAAAAGGGCGGGACGGCGCGCGCCATCGTCGTGAATTCCGGCAATTCCAATGCCTTCACGGGGAAGGCGGGCTGGGCGTCGGTCGAACGCACGGCGACGGCTGCGGCGGCGCTGCTCGGCTGCAAACCGTCCGAAGTCTTCATCGCCTCGACGGGGGTGATCGGCGAACCGCTGCCCGATCATAAGATCACCGATGGTTTGCCCGCGATTGCCGAGAGCCTGACGGCAGATGCGTGGCAGGCGGCGGCGGAAGCCATTATGACCACCGATACCTTCCCGAAAGCCGCGACGGCGACGGCGGAAATCGACGGCGTGACTGTGCGGATCAACGGGATTTGCAAAGGCTCGGGCATGATTGCGCCGGATATGGCGACCATGCTGGGCTTCCTATTCACCGATGCCGCGATCAGCGCCGAGGCTTTGCAGGCGTTGCTGTCCCCGGCGTCCGATGCCAGCTTCAACTGCATTACGGTGGATAGCGATACCTCCACCTCCGATACGGTCGTCCTGTGTGCGACCGGCCAAGCTGGGAACGCGCCGATCACCACGGCAAGCGACCCGCGCGCGGCAGGGTTCCGGGCGGCGCTCGACGCGGTCTGTACCGATCTGGCGCAGCAGCTCGCCCGCGACGGCGAGGGGGCGCAGAAGTTCGTGACCGTCGATGTGGCGGGTGCGGTGTCGGATGCCTCGGCCAAAGTCGTCGCGCTCGCCATTGCCAATTCGCCGCTGGTCAAGACGGCGATTGCCGGGGAAGACGCTAATTGGGGCCGCGTTGTTATGGCCGTGGGTAAGGCGGGGCAACCGGCGGACCGCGATAAGCTCGCCATCTGGTTTGGTGGGTATATTGTGGCGAAGGATGGTCAGCGCGTCGAAGGCTATGACGAAACCCCGATTGCCGCCCATATGAAGGGCACAGAGGTTCACCTGAAGGTCGATCTCGGCCTTGGGACCGGCACCGCCCGCGTTTGGACCTGCGATCTGACCCACGGCTATATCGACATCAATGGCAGCTATCGGAGCTAACCCGCTGCTGCCGCAGCCGATCCTCGAGACCGAGCGTTTGCGCCTGCGGCCCCTGCGGCCGGGGGATTTGGCGCGCATCACCGCGTTGGCCGATGATGCGGAGATTGCCGCGCGCACCGCTGCGATCCCGCATCCCTATAAGCCCCATCACGCCGAATATTGGCTGACCAATAGCCGGGCTGAGCGGGAGCGTGGCGAGGCGGTGACCTATGCGATTGCCGACCGGGAAACCGATGCGTTTCTCGGCGGCGTTTCCCTCACCCTCATGGCGGGGGCGGAGAAGGGCGTGATTCTCGGCTACTGGCTGGGCCGCGCGTCCTGGGGCCAGGGGCTGGCGACGGAAGCCGTGCGCCGGGTGCTGCATTTCGCCTTTACCGATCTTGATCGCGTCTCGGCCTATGCCTTGGTGATTCCGGGGAACGCGGCCTCCTTCGGTGTTTTGGCAAAACTGGGGTTCGAGCCGTGTGCGACCGACGGCATTCCAGTCGAAGACCAATGCCGCCCAGCCCTGGGGCGCCGGATCGCGCGCGCCGATTTCCTGGCGGCGCAGCCGGTGCCGAAAACCCTGTTCGTTGTGGCGGCGGCGCTGATCGACGGCGATGGTCGCATTCTGCTGGCCCAGCGCCCGGAAGGCAAAGCCTTGGCCGGGCTGTGGGAGTTTCCTGGCGGTAAGGTCAGCCCCGGCGAAACGCCGGAAGCGGCGCTGGTGCGCGAGCTTCAGGAGGAATTGGGGGTGACCGTCCGCCCTTCCTGCCTCGCGCCCTTTGCGTTTGCTTCCCATACCTACCCGCAGTTTCACCTGATGATGCCGCTCTACCTCTGCCGCGTGTGGGACGGGGAACCGCAGGGCAAGGAAGGCCAAGCCCTAGCTTGGGTCCGCCCGCAGCGCCTGCACGATTACCCGATGCCGCCCGCCGATGTGCCGTTGGTGGCGCAGTTACGGACGATGTTGTAGCGGTTGACGCTTGACAACCAATCGGCTTGAGGCTCTCCTAAAGCAGGTATGAGCCTGCGCAAGACCCATCCGAACAAGCATATCGAGGCGGCGATAGCCTTCGCCGAGGCAGCGGGCTGGCGCTTTGTACCGAGCGAGGGCCATGCGTTCGGGCGACTGCTGTGCCCGCTGAACGATCCGACCTGCCAGGGGTATCGTTTCTGTCAATTCTCGGTTTGGTCCACACCGCGTGTACCAGAACATGAGGCGCGAAAGATTCGCCATCACGTCAACCATTGCCGTCATTACGACCCGGGAGGGACGCATGAATGAGTTTCAGTTTACGCTAAGTTTCGCCGTCCCGGTCGGAACCCTGCTGACCGACGCCTTAACCGATGCTTTCTTCGAAGCTGGTTGCGACGATGCGATGATCGGCTTTGGGCGCCCCGGCTGTCTGGCGTTCGATTTCACCCGTGCGGCGGAGACGGCAAGTGCGGCGCTAACCTCGGCGGAACGGGATGTCGTGTCGGCACTGCCGTCAGCGGTCTTGACCGAAGCCGGTCCCGATCTCGTCAATCTTTCCGATATGGCGGCGCTTTTCGGATGTAGCCGCCAGAATATGCAGAAATACGCCTCGGGAAGTGGCGAGAAACGGGGCGCCTTCCCGCTGCCGCTGGTGTCCACCGCGCCCCCCTTATGGCGTCTCTTGGATATCGTCCGTTGGGTGCAGCGGGAAAAACTTTGGGATTTGCCGCCGTCGCTGGCCGATCTGGCCGCCGAAACTGCCCGTCTTAACCTCCGCCTCCAACTCAAAAAGCTGGAGGCGGTGGCTTAGGAAAGGCGTTGGTGTGGGGATTTCCGCCCGCTCGGGATTAACCCTACGCCGCTTCGCTATCCTCGATGATCCACGGTTCGCGCTTACCCGCTTCAACCCATTCCTGCATGGCGGGCAGGGCGAAGACGGCGGCCATATAGGCGCGGCTATCTTCATCGACATCGACCAGATAGCTGGCGAAGCGCGTCACCACTGGGGCGAACATGGCATCCGCGATGCTCGGGGCGCCGAAGAGGAACGGTCCGCCTGCGCCGAAGCGCTTGCGGCAGTCGCGCCATAGGGCGGTGACGCGATTGATATCTTCCTGCGCCGCCGGGGTCAGGTTGCGCGGCGGGGCTGCGCGGCGAATGTTCATCGGCAGGGCCGAGCGCAGACCGACAAAGCCCGCGTGCATTTCGCAGGAAACGGCGCGGGCGACGGCGCGGGCCGTTGGGTCGGCGGGCCAAAGGTCGGGCGCTTGCTCGGCGACCCATTCGCAGATGGCCAGGCTTTCGAAAATCACCGTGCCATCGTCTAATTTTAGCGCGGGCACCTTGCCGGTCGGCGAGTGGCGTAAAATATCTTGCTTAGATGTGGTCTGATACAGCGGGATCAGCACCTCTTCGAAGGGAAGCCGCGCCAGCTTCAGTGCCAGCCACGGGCGCAACGACCAGGAAGAGTAATTCTTGTTGCCGATGAACAGGGTCAAGGCCATCGCCCGCGTCCTTCCACGTCTAGGAGAAAAACTATGGGCAAGAGCAAAGCCGAGGCGCGTCGGCACTGCAAGGAAATTACCCAACCTGCTGCTGTCGTTCTCGTCAACCCAGCCTTCGGCCTAGTAACGGAGCGAAAAACCCGATAGGAAGGGCAGCATGAACCAAGCATGACACTCGGGCGTTCGACCCGGGTGCTTGACCGACTGGGGTTCGGCCCGTGCGCCGAAACCGGATGAAGGGATGGAGGGGCCGGGTGAAAGCGTTGAATCCGATCGTAATGTCGGGACGGGAAGTTCTGCCGCTGGTGGAAGGCGGTAAGGGGATCGCCGTATCGAACGGTCAAAGCTCTGGCGCCTGGGCGGCTGCCGGGGGGATTGGGACGTTTTCTGGGGTGAATGCCGACCAATATGATGCGGACGGCAAGGTTATCCCCATGGTCTACCACGGTAAGACCCGCCGCGAACGGCACGAGGAACTGATCGGCTATTCGATCCAAGGCGGCATCGCCCAGGCCCGCATCGCCCATGAAACGGCGGGCGGTCAGGGCCGGGTGCATATGAACATCCTGTGGGAAATGGCCGCGTCGGAGATCATCCTCAACGGCGTGCTCGAAGGCTCGAAGGGCCTCATTCACGGCGTTACCTGCGGCGCGGGCATGCCCTATAAGGTTGCCGAAATCTGCGCCCAGTACGGCGTTTACTATTATCCCATCGTCTCCTCGGCCCGCGCCTTCCGGGCGCTGTGGAAGCGCGCCTATCACCGTTTCCCCGATCTTTTGGGCGCGGTGGTCTATGAAGACCCGTGGTTGGCGGGCGGTCATAACGGTCTCTCGAACTCCGAAGATCCGAATAAGCCGGAAGACCCGTTGCCGCGCTTGATCGAGCTGCGCAAGGTGATGCGGGAATTCGGCCTGCATCAAACGCCGATCATTATGGCGGGCGGCGTCTGGTTCCTGCGCGAATGGCAGGAGTTTATCGATAACCCCGATCTTGGGCCGGTCGGTTTTCAGTTCGGCACGCGCCCGCTGCTGACCCAGGAAAGCCCGATTTCCGACGCGTGGCGCAAGCGCCTGTTAGACCTAAAGCCGGGCGACGTTTATCTCAACCGCTTCTCCCCGACCGGTTTCTATTCGTCCGCCGTGCAGAATGCCTTCCTTGAGAATCTCAAGGGCCGTTCCGCCCGGCAGATCGCCTATACGCCGCACCCGCATGGCGAACATGATACGGAGTTGAAGGTCGGTGCGCGCGGCCGCTCCGTCTTCGTGACCGCCACCGATAAGGCCCATGCCGAACAATGGATGGCGGCGGGCTATACGGAAGGGTTGCGCACGCCCGAAAGCACGCTGGTCTTCGTGACCCCGGCGGAAAGCCTTGAAATCCGCAAGGATCAGGTGGATTGCATGGGCTGCCTGTCCCACTGCAATTTCTCCAACTGGGCGCAGAACGAGGAAGGGACGACCGGCAAATCGCCCGATCCGCGCAGCTTCTGCATTCAAAAGACCTTGCAGGAAATCAGCCATTCCGACGATATCGACCATCAGTTGATGTTTGCCGGGCATAATGCTTATCGGTTTGCGCAAGATCCGTTCTATGCCAATGGGTTCGTGCCGACGGTACGCCAATTGATTGAACGGATCGTCACGGGGGATTAAGGCCTGGTGCGTCACGGAGGGCGACGGCACCGTTGCGGTGCGGTATACTCTGGCCATGTCTAACCGGACTCCGCCTGGGCCGCCGCCCGACCTAACCCAACTCGCCGAACAGTTCCTCGATCTGTGGCAAGGGCAGGTTGCGGCCTGGGTCAGCGATCCGGCGACGGCGGAATCGATGGGGAAACTCTGGGCGCTGTGGGGGATAACCCCGCCGCCCGTGCCCCCCTCCGCCCCCTCTTCCTCGGCTTCGGAACCCGATCATGGCCGCGCCCCTGCCTGTTCCGCCGTCCCGTTTGGGGCCGCGCCCGCTGCCGCTGCATCTCCTGAGCTGCTGGAACTTCTACTTAAGCTCGCTGCCCGCCTCGCTGCTGTGGAGCAACGGTTGGCCGATCTTGAAGGGTCTACTGCCCCCAGCCCCGCCCCCCTTGGTCCCCTTCCCAAATCCCCTGGGCGGGCTTACCCCCGGCGCGGGCGCGTCTGAGGCACTTGACCCGCTTGCCTTCGTGCAAGCGGTGGAGCAGGCGGGGCGGCGGCGGCTCTCGGCGTTCCTGATCGGGGTGCAGCGTTATCAGGGCCATGATTATCGCCGCGATTTGCCCGATCCGCCGGTGATTGCCCGGTGGGGCGATGTCCGGTTGCTCGACTACGGCGCCCCCGGCGCGGCGGAGGGGCCGGTGCTGCTCTGCGTTCCCTCCCTCATCAACCGCGCCTATATTCTCGACCTGACCCATGAGCGCAGTTTTCTGCGGTGGCTAGCGGGCCAAGGCGTGCGGCCCCTACTGCTGGATTGGGGTGCGCCGGTCGGCGAGGCCGCCGATTTCACCCTGACGGATTATATCGAAGGGCCGCTGTTCGACGCGCTGGCCCTGGCCTCGGCGCGGTCGGGTGGGGCGGTGGGGTTGCTCGGCTATTGCATGGGCGGGCTGCTGGCGCTGGCGGCGGCGCAACGGCATCCGACGCTGGTCTCGCATCTGCTGCTGCTGGCGACGCCCTGGGATTTCCACAGCGATGCCGCCCAGGCGCGGCGGTTGGCGGCGGGGCTGCCGAGCCTGCTGCAGGTGATTGACCGGCAGAACGGCCTGCCCATCGATGTTATTCAAACATTGTTCGCCGCGCTCGACCCGTTGCAGATTGCGCGCAAGTTCGAAGCCTTTTCCCGGTTGGCCCCAGACAGTGCAGCGGCACGGGCTTTCGTTGCGCTGGAAGATTGGCTGAACGATGGGGTGCCGCTGGCGGCGCCGGTGGCGCGCGAGTGCTTGTCGGGCTGGTATCGCGACAATGCCCCGCCGCTCGGGCGCTGGCGCATTGCGGGCCGGGCGGTGCGGGCGGAGGCAGTGACCGTGCCGACGCTGGCGTTGATCCCCGAAGGCGACCGCATCGTCCCCCCCGCGAGCGCCCGCGCTTTGGTGGAGGCGGTCCCAGGGGCGGCGATGCATATGGTTCCGCTCGGTCATATCGGCATGATGGTCGGTGGCCGCGCCCCTGCGCAGGTGTGGGAGCCGATCCGCGCCTTTCTGATGGGGAAATAGTTTACCCGTTCCGCGCGGCACCGTAAGCTCTGCCCACAATCGGCTAAAGCCGCAGGAGAGGGAGAGTCACCATGACCGAAGTCGTTATCGCCGCCGCCGCCCGCACGCCCATTGGGTCGTTCAATGGGGCGCTGTCGGGCGTGCCCGCCCATAAGCTCGGCGAAGTCGCCATCAAAGCCGCCCTGTCGCGCGCTAAGGTTGACGGCGCGGAGGTCGATGAAGCCATTCTCGGTCAAGTTCTGACCGCCGGGACCGGCCAGAACGCCGCCCGTCAGGCCGCGATGGCCGCCGGTATCCCGCAGGAAAAGACCGCTTTCGCCATCAACCAGCTTTGCGGGTCGGGCCTGCGCGCCGTTGCCCTCGGCTTCCAGGCCATCCGCAATGGCGATGCCAGCATCATCGTCGCGGGCGGTCAGGAAAGCATGAGCTTGGCCCCGCACACGCTCTATCTGCGCTCCGGCACCAAGATGGGCGCGGCGGAAATGCAGGATACGATGCTGCGCGATGGGCTGCTGGATGCTTTCCACGGCTATCACATGGGCGTGACCGCCGAAAATATCGCCCAGCGCTGGCAGCTTAGCCGCGACGAGCAGGATGCGTTTGCCGCCGCCTCACAAAATAAGGCCGAAGCCGCGCAGAAGGCGGGCCGCTTTGCCGACGAAATCGCCCCGGTGACCATTTCGGGCCGCAAGGGTGATGTGGTCGTCGATGCCGATGAATATCCGAAGCATGGCACGACGCTCGAAACCCTCGCCAAGCTGCGCCCGGCTTTCAATAAAGAGGGCACGGTGACCGCCGGGAACGCCTCCGGCATCAACGATGGTGCCGCAGCCCTGGTGTTGATGAGCGCGGAAGATGCCGCCAAGCGCGGCATTACCCCGCTCGCTCGCATCGTTTCCTGGGCCACGGCGGGCGTTGATCCGGCGATCATGGGCACTGGGCCGATCCCGGCCAGCCGTGCCGCCCTGGCCAAAGCCGGGTGGGCGATCGACAGCCTCGATCTGATCGAAGCCAACGAAGCCTTCGCCGCCCAAGCGTTGGCCGTGAATAAAGACCTTGGTTGGGATACCAGCAAGGTCAATGTCAACGGCGGGGCCATCGCCCTCGGGCATCCCATCGGTGCTTCGGGCGCGCGCGTGCTGACCACGCTGCTGTATGAAATGCAGAAGCGCGACGCCAAGCGCGGCCTCGCCACCCTCTGCATCGGCGGTGGCATGGGTGTCGCGCTTACAGTCGAACGTTAAGCCTTTGGGTGGGGGCCACAGCCCCCGCCCGCTGCCCAATCTTGCCGCCCTGCGCGCTTTCGAAGCGGCGGGGCGGCATTTGAATTTTTCGGCGGCGGCGGCGGAACTTCATGTTACCCAGGGCGCGATCAGCCGCCACGTGCAGGCGCTGGAAGCCGAGCTGGGCGCCAGCCTGTTCGACCGCACCCGCCCGCTGACCCTGACCCCCACAGGCGCGGCCTATCACGCCGCCGTGCGCCAGGCCTTCGCGGGATTAATCGCCGCGACTCGCACCGCGCGGCGTGAGGCGCAGAGCCTGCGCCATCCCGTTCGGGTCACGCTTCTCGCCTCTTTCGCCGCCCTTTGGTTGATGCCGCGCCTGCCCGCCTTTGAAGCGGCGCATCCGGGGGTGCAGCTTGTCCTGACCCCCGATGTGCGGCTGATCGATCCGCTTGCAGGCCAGACCGATCTTGCCATTCGGTACGGCAAAGGCGGTTGGCCGGGGGGGCTGGCCGAGTGTTTCTTGCCGGAAACGCTGGTCCCTGTTGCCGCGCCGGGCTATGCGGCGCCCGCCTTGGCCGACCTACCCCAGCATCGGTTGTTGCACCCCAGTGATATCTGGGAATGGCGGGAGTGGTTGGCGGCGCAAGGCCTCGCGTTAGAGAGTTTTCCGCATCAACAGCGGCTTGGCGATTACAATATCACCCTGCAGGCCGCCCGCGACGGGCTGGGGATTGCCTTGGGGCGGTTGGCCCTGGTCGGGCCGCTGCTGGCGCGGGGGGATTTGGTGCGCCTGCCCTATCCCGCTTTGTCCGGCGTCTTCGGCCATTGGGCGGTGATCGACCCGGCGCGGGCGGGGGACGCGGCGATTGCCGCCGTTCGGTCGTGGCTGCACGCGGCTAGTATGAGTGACACTCATGTTAACCCGGAAGGAACTTGAGTCGCGTCCTCCCAGAAACTGCGGCAGGCTGGGCCGTCTTTTTTTGGGAGAACCCGCATGGTCCGTGATCGTCTCGCCGCCCTTGGCCTTCAGCTTCCCCAGGCCTCCGGCCCCGGCGGCGCCTATGCGCCCTTCGTCCTGAGCCCGAGCGGCACGCTCTATATCGCCGGGCAAATTCCGCAAATTGCCGGAGACGCGCAATTCTTTGGGCGCCTGGGGGAGAGCGCGACCGTCGAGCAGGGGCAAGCGGCGGCGCAACTCTGCGCGCTCAACATTCTGGCGCAGGTCGAAGCGGCGCTCGGCGGTGACTGGGGCCGGGTGAAGCAATGCCTTAAGCTCAATGGCTTCATCGCCTGCACGCCGGAGTTCACTCAGCAAAGCCAGGTGATGAACGGCGCGTCCGATCTGATGCTGAACGTCTTCGGCGAACCGGGGCGGCACGCCCGCACCTCGGTCGGCGTGGCAGCCTTGCCGCGCGGCGTGATGGTGGAGGTGGATGCGACCTTCGAGATCGCCCGATGACGCCGCGTCTACATTTCAACTATTCCGCCGCCGCGCCGATCACGCCGGAAACCCGGCAGGCGATGGCGGCGCATTACGATCTTGAAGCGGCGATTGGCCCGGTTGAAGCCGCGATCGCCGTCGCGCCCCGATTGGCGGAGATTCACCGCGCCGCCGAACGGCTACTCGGCACCGGCCCCGGCACCGTGGCGCTCACCGAAGGCCAGGGCCGCGCGATGGCGCTGGTTGCCGCTGGGTTGCGCTTACAGCCCGGTGACCGGATTCTCTGCGCGCCATCGGAATGGGGCGGAACCCTATCGGCCCTCACAGCGGTCGCCCAGCGCGCAGGGGCAAGCGTTGTGCCCGTGCCGATGCTACCCAACCATACGACCGATCTTGACGCCATGCGCAGAATGTTGGACGGGCGGGTGCGGCTGATCTCCGTCACGGAGGTATCGGTCAGCGGCACGGCGATACAGCCGATTGCGGCAATCGCCGATCTGGCAAGGACGACAGGGGCTTTGCTGGCGGTCGATGCCAGCCAATCGGTCGGCTGGCGCCCCGTCGCGATGGCGGCGCACGGCATCGACATTCTAACGGCGAGCGGGCGGAAATATCTGCGCGGCCCGCGCGGGGTGGCCTTGCTCGGTCTCTCGGCGCGCGCCCAAGCGGCGCTGATCCCGCCGCCGCCCGACGATTATGCCGTGCGCCAAAGCGATGCGTTGCGGTGGGAGACGGCGGAATATTCCTATGCCACCCGGCTCGGCTTCGGCGCGGCGTTGGATCAGGTGTTAGCTTTCGGGGTTGAAGCCCTTGGGGCCGAACTGTTGGCCCGGGCGACCCGGCTCGAGGCCGCGCTTCGGCAGGTGCCAGGGGTGCAGTTGATCCGCCCTGGCGCGGGGGCCAGTCCGGCGATCACGCCGCTGGTTGCCTTCGAGATCGCGGGGCGCGACCCGCAGACGGTGCAAAAAGCCTTGCAGGCGCAGGGGATTAATGTCGCGGCCAATCTGGCGGCCTATGCGCCTTATTTCTTCGCCCATCTTGGCAAAGCGGCGCTGCTGCGCGCCTCGGTCCATCTGCCAACGACCGATGTGGATATCGACCGGCTGGTCGCGACCTTGAGGGAGGTTTAACCGAACAGACTATCGATATCGGCCTGGCTGACGCCCCCGCCGCCGCGGGCGGGGCCGTGCAGCAGCCCGTCATCACCACCAGCAGGGCCGTGGGTCGGCGGGGTCAGACCGTCGAACCCATCACCCAGCACTTGAATGATCGTCCCAATGCGCTGTTCAACGAATTCTAGCGTCGTCACCACTTTCGACACGCGCTGGCCGGTAATGTCCTGGAAGGCGCATTCGGTAAACAGGCTGGCGACGAGCGAATGGATTTGTTCGACCGCCATATCCACCCCGCCCTCGCTGGCGGCGCGGGGGATCGATTCGGCGGCGGAGTCGATAGCCTCGGCAACAGCGAGAATGCCGTTGGTCGCAGTTTCCGTGGCGTGAACGATAGCGCGCAGTTCCGAAACCGCATTAGAGATACGGTCTTCCGTCGAACGCGGGTGCCGGATCGCCGCAACTTCAGACTGGATCAACTCCAGTTGCTCGCGGAGGTCGGCCAATTCGCTCGCAAGAGCCTGTGCGTCGAGGTCGCTCATTGCCTAACTTCAGGTCAAACTATCAAAGCCACTATACGCAGGAAGTTTCTCCGACGCACGGCCCAAATTGATCAAAGCAGGGTCTTTTTGCCAAATGATGAACGCTTTGGCAAAAGACCACAAAAGAGCCATACTCTTTATGCTGCACTGCGACGTATTCCGCGTTTTCCCGGAATTTTAGGCGCTTCATCGAATAGTTCGGCCAATTTATCCATCATTGTCCCGCCCAATTGTTCAGCGTCAACGATGGTGACGGCCCGGCTGTAATAACGGGTCACGTCATGGCCAATCCCGATGGCGATCAACTCCACCGGCGAACGGGTTTCGATTTTCTGGATCACACTGCGCAGGTGGTTTTCCAAGTAATTGCCCGGGTTGACCGAGAGTGTCGAATCATCGACCGGCGCCCCGTCGGAAATCACCATCAGAATGCGGCGTTGTTCGGGCCGCCCCAACAGCCGGTTATGCGCCCAATCCAGCGCCTCGCCGTCGATATTTTCCTTCAACAGACCTTCACGCAGCATGAGGCCGAGCGACTTGCGCACCCGCCGCCACGGCGCATCGGCAGCCTTATACACGATATGCCGCAGATCATTGAGGCGCCCCGGCGTGGCGGGTTTACCGTCGGTGATCCAGCGTTCGCGCGACTGACCGCCCTTCCAGGCGCGCGTGGTGAAGCCGAGGATTTCGACCTTCACGTTGCAGCGCTCCAGCGTACGCGCCAGAATATCGGCGCTCATCGCGGCAATCGTGATCGGACGCCCGCGCATAGAGCCGGAATTATCGATCAGCAGCGTCACCACCGTATCGCGGAAATCCGTATCTTTTTCCTGCTTGTAGGACAGCGGCTGCGTGGGATTGGCGATAACGCGCGCCAAGCGCCCGGCATCCAGAATCCCTTCTTCCAGATCGAAGTTCCAACTGCGCGTTTGCTTGGCCAGCAGGCGCCGTTGCAGCCGGTTGGCGAGGCGGGAGATGACGCCCTGCAAGGATTGCAACTGTTGGTCCAGCATTACGCGCAGGCGGGTCAGTTCCTCCGCGTCACAGAGATCGTCCGCCGTCACTTCTTCGTCGAACTGCTGCGTATAAGCGCGATAGGCCGAGGTATCTTTCTCTTTCGACAGCGGGCGCTCGCCCTGCGGCGGTGGGCTATCGCCGGTTTCTTCCTCGCCTTCGCCGAATTCCTCGTCGCGGTCGTCGCTATCGGTATCGGAGTCCGACTCCATGCCCGGGCGTGGATCGGGGCGCTTTTCGGCCTTGCTATCCTGTTCGTCCTCGCTGTCGTTTTCCCCAGCCTCGCCCTGGATCTGTTCGGATCCGGGCTGGTCGTCGCCCTCGTCGGACCCATCCTCTTCGCTCGGTTCCTGCGGGTCGGGGGCTTCCTGCGCCTCGACGTCGAGATCGGCCAATAATTGCCGGACGGTGCGGGCGAAGGCGTCCTGGTCGGCCATTGTGTCGCGCAGATCGGTCAGATCGGCGCCAATGCGGTCGGCGATCTTATCCCGCCACTGGTCGATCAGCGGCGCGATGGCGGCGGGCGGCGGCGCGCCGGTCATCGCCTCGCGCGCCAGCATGCGCACGGCTTCCGGTAGGGTGGCCTCGGTTGGTTCGGTCACCCGGTCGAAACCGAGGCGGCGGTATTTATGCTCCAGCACGCCGGTGAGATTCTGGGCGACCCCCGCCATGCGGTTGGCGCCCAACGCCTCGCAGCGCGCTTGTTCCAGCGCTTCGAAGATCGCGCGCCCGGTCGGGGTGATTGGCTGGCGCTTGAGATGGGTTCCGGCGTCGTGATACCGCAGGCGCAGGGCGACGGCATCCGCCTCCCCGCGCAGGCGCGCCACTTCTTCCGGCGGTAGCGCGCGCGAGGGGGCGGGCAGGCGCGCGCGCTTGCCGACGACCCCGGCGGCTTCCGCCCCGAACCCAACTTCCACTTCGCCATTTTCGGCGATGGCGCGCACCGCCGCCGTGGTGGCGCGTTTAAACTGCTCTAACGGCGTTTCCGCATCGGCCATGCCAGCACTCAAACCCCGTCAGGCTTAGGCCACGCGGCCCGTGGCGCGCGCAACCTTGGTTTCGACGATCCGGCCCGCGAGATCGCGGCCAAAGCAGCGCTGATAATATTCCAGAATCAGCGGGCGTTCGGCTTCGTCGCACTTATTGAGGAAGCTGAGGCGGAAGGCAAAGCCGACATCATTACCGAAAATCCGGGCGTTCTCTGCCCAGGTAATGACGGTGCGTGGCGACATGACGGTGGAAATATCCCCGGCGATAAAGCCCGCACGCGTGAGATCGGCCAGGGCGACCATCGCTTCGACGGTCTTCTTGCCCGCGTCGGTCTGATAGTCCGGCAGCTTCGCCAGCACGATGGCAGTTTCGGTATCCGCCGGCAGATAGTTGAGTGTGCAGACGATGTTCCAGCGGTCCATCTGGCCCTGGTTGATCTGCTGCGTGCCGTGATAGAGGCCGGTGGTATCGCCAAGGCCGATGGTATTGGCCGTCGCGAATAGGCGGAAGAACGGGTGCGGGCGGATAACCTTATTCTGATCCAGCAGGGTCAGCTTGCCTTCGACTTCCAGCACGCGCTGAATGACGAACATCACATCCGGGCGCCCCGCGTCATATTCGTCGAACACAATGGCGACCGGCGCCTGTAGCGCCCAGGGCAGAATCCCCTCGCGGAAGGCGGTGACCTGCTTGCCGTCTTCCAGCACAATCGCGTCCTTGCCAATCAGGTCGATGCGACTGATATGGCTATCGAGGTTGACGCGGATACACGGCCAATTGAGGCGCGCCGCCACCTGTTCGATATGGGTGGATTTCCCGGTACCGTGATACCCCTGGATCATGACGCGGCGGTTAAAGGCAAAGCCCGCCAGAATGGCCAGCGTTGTATCAGGGTCGAACTTATAGCTGGGATCGATATCGGGAACATAGGCCGAGCCGACGGAAAAGGCCGGTACGTCCATATCGATATCGATGCCGAAGACGTCGCGCGCCTTCACTGTGATATCGGGGGCGTTCAGGCTGTGGGCGCCCTGGCCGGTAACCGTCTGCGTCGAGGTCATAATCGCTTCCATCCCGTTCCGTTCCCGTTTCGATCCTGCAAAACGGGAGCTTTCCTGACTAAATCTGCCCCGGCATTGCAGCCGGGGGATTGGTGCGGCGTCAAGCGGGATTATGGCGTAGGGGGGTTGCCTGACGCATCCAGGATTGCGGTGTGTCAGCAAATCGCTTACAGTGACTGATGATCAAGTCCTTCCGCAGCAAGCCCCTGGCGGCTCTGTTTGAAACCGGGAAGTCGGCGAAGATAGACGCGGCGCTGCACAAACGGCTCTTGGTTAGGCTGGACCGTCTCGCGATGGCGCGGCAGCCGGAAGAAATGAACCTACCGGGTTTCAATTTCCATGCGCTGCTCGGCTTCACCCCCAAGCGCTATACCGTGCATGTGAATGGGCCTTGGTGCGTGACCTTCGAGTTCGACGGGGATGATGCGGCCCAAGTCGATCTCGAACAATATCACTGAGGAGACGGCCATGACCGACACGCTTTCCCCGCCGCCTGTCCGCTGCCCATCCCATCCCGGTGCGCTGTTGGAGGATATCATCCCGGCAACCGGGCGTAGCAAGGCGGAGATCGCCCGTTTGCTCGGTATTTCCCGGCAGCAGCTTTACGATATTCTGGCGGAACGGAAGCCTGTTTCGCCGAACGTTGCCGCCCGATTAGGCAAGCTCTTCGGCGACGGTGCGGCGGTCTGGCTACGCATGCAGGCAGCCTACGATGCGTGGCATGCCGAGCGGGACGTGGATGTTTCGAGCATTCCGACCATCCACGCCGCTTGATAGCGGCTAAAGCCGCCGCTCAATCGCGTCCCAAATGTCCCGTTCCAGATGCACGCCGTTGAGGCGATTGATTTGCTGGATGCCGGTGGGGGAGGTGACGTTGATTTCGGTCAGATAGTCGCCGATCACATCGATCCCAACGAAAATCTGCCCGCGCTCCCGCAGGGTCGGGCCGATGCGGGCGCAGATTTCAAGGTCGCGCGGTGAAAGATCGGTTTTCACCGCGCGGCCGCCCACGTGCATATTGGCGCGCGCCTCGCCATCGGCGGGAACGCGCAGCACGGCGCCCGCCGGGTGGCCGTCGATCAGAATGATGCGCTTATCGCCCGCCCGAACCTCCGGCAGGTAGCGTTGCACCATGAACGGCTCGCGCCCCAGTTTTTGATAGAGTTCGATCAGCGCCGATAGGTTTTCATCGTCCGGGCGCAGGTGGAAGACCCCCGCGCCGCCGTTGCCGTAGAGCGGCTTCACGATAATGTCCTTATGCTCCTCCCGGAAGGCTACGGCCTGCTTGGGGTCGGAGGTGATCAGCGTCGGCGGCATCAGGTCAGGGAATTCGGTGACGAAGATTTTCTCCGGCATCGCCCGCACCCAGGACGGATCGTTGACGACCAGCGTGCTCGGGTGGATTTTTTCCAGCAGCCAGGTCGTCGTCAGATAGGCGAGATCGAAGGGTGGGTCTTGGCGCAGCAGGATCACGTCGAGGTCGGCGAGGTTGAATTCCTCCTCCGCCCCCAGATCGAAGTGATTGCCTGCCTCGTGTCGCAGGGTCAGCCCGTGGCCGGTGGCGACCACGGCGCCATTCTTCAGCGATAGGTTCTGCGGCAGGTAGTGATAGAGCTTATGCCCCCGCCGTTGCGCCTCCAGCCCGAGCATCAGGGTACTGTCGCCCTGAACGTCGATGCTGTGGATAGGGTCCATTTGCAGGGCAACCGTCAGGGTCATCGCGGTATCTTTCCTTATTCATCCCCGAAGGCGTTCAGCACATGCCGGGGCCACTGTCCGGGCGCTATCAAAAGCGCGTCGCAGCGCGGTTGCAAGTCCTTGAAATCGGGACGGCGCGACACCAGCCACGCTAACGCCCTGAGCAACCGGTCGCGCTGGCTGGGATGAATGGCGGCCCGCGCCGTCGCCATATCGCCGCGCGCCTTGACTTCGACGGCAATCAACCAGCGTCCGCGCCGCGCCAGCAGGTCGATTTCCCCGAACGGCGTGCGCAGATTGCGCCCCAGCAGCCGATAGCCCTTCAGCCCCAGCCACAGCACGGCCACGCCCTCGCCAAAGCGCCCCCGGCGATAGGCGGTCTGGCCGCGCTCTTGGCGGGTACTCATCGGGACAGGGGAAGAAATTTCATCATCCGCAGCTTATGCGGGTTGCGGACAATGTAAATGGCGGCGATCTGGCCATTCTCGATTTTAAAGGCGGTGCTTTGCGGAAGCCCGTCGCTTTCCAAGGTTACATAGCCGGGCAGCCCGTTGATCGGGCCGAGGTGGGGACGGTTGGGCGCCGAGGGGCCGCGCTTACGGGCCAGCCCGGCAAAGAAGCGGGCAACCTTGTCGCGCCCCAGGATCGGATTGCGCACGGCCAAGCGCACGCCGCCGCCATCGGCCAGCAGCACGGCATCGGCGGCGAGCAATTGGGTGAGTGCGGCCATATCACCGAGGTGACTGGCTTTGAAAAACGCCTCCGTTATCGCCTCTGCCTCGCGGGCATCGACGGGATAGCGGGGTTGGGCAGCTTGGATATGGGCGCGGGCGCGGGCGGCCAATTGGCGGCAGGCCGCCTCGCTGCGTTTTAGGATTACGGCCAGATCGGCGAAGGGCGTTCCGAAGACATCGTGCAACAAGAAGGCCGCCCGTTCCAATGGCGAGAGGCGTTCGAGGGCGAGCAGCAGGGTTAGCGTCAAATCCTGCTCCGGCTCCAACTCCGGCTCCGGCAGCCAGGGGCCGTCATAGGCGAGGCGCTGGCGCCGCAGCGCGCGCATGCGGTCGAGGCACAGGCGGGTGACGATCCGTACCAGATAGGCGCGCGGCGTTTCCACTGTTTGCGCCGCCGCCACGCGGTGCCAGCGCAGGTAGGCGTCTTGCACAACATCGTCGGCATCGGCGCGGGAGCCAAGTAGCCGCGCCGCCAGCCGTTTTAGAAACGGGCGATGCGCTTCGAATTGGGCGGCGGCACGGGCAGTGCTCATACTTAGGCAGCTTTAGGATGGGCGAGGCGGAAGCCGACGGCCAGCCGGTTCCACAGGTTGATCATGCCGATCAGCGCCGTCACATCCACCTGCTCCGCCGGGGTGAACTCGGCCTGAAAAGCCGCATACTCCGCCTCTGGCGCGCCGGTCTGCGACAGCAGGGTCAGCGCCTCGGTCCACCCCAGGGCGGCACGCTCGCGCGGGGTATAGAGGCTCGATTCGCGCCACGCGGCCAGCAAATGCAAGCGCAGCTCGCTCTCCCCGGCCTTGCGGGCGTCGGTCGTGTGCATATGCAGGCAGAAGGCGCAGCCGTTGATCTGCGAGGCGCGGGTTTTGATCAATTCGATCAGAGAATACTCTAGCCCGCAGGTCTTAAGGTAGGTTTCCAACGCAATCAGGGCCTCATAGGCCTTTGGGTTGGCGTGATAGGGGTTCAGGCGTTGGGGCGTCATGATCGGCTTCCTTTCCGATGAAGGGGTGACGCGCCTATGACGCCGCCGCCCCCGCTGTTTGTGACATGGGGGCGGAAAAATCTGGACAGTACTCCTATTTTTCCTTGGCGATCTCCAGCGCCCGGCTATAGACCGCCCGGCGCGGCTGGCCGGTGGCGGTGGCGACTAGATCGGCGGCGTCGCGCACCGAATGGCTGGCAAGCGCCTCGCGTAGCATCGTATCGAGATCAGCCTCGGCGGTGGCGGCCTCCTCCCCCGGCGGGGCAACGACAATGACGATTTCACCGCGCGGCGGACCGGCCTCGGCGAAATGGCGGGCGAGGTCGGGCAGGGGGGCACGACGCACTTCCTCGTAGAGTTTGGTAATCTCACGCACCAGGGCGGCTTCACGCGGACCGAAAACGGCGGCCATGTCGGCCAAACTATCGGCAACGCGCGACGGTCCTTCAAAGAAGATCAGCGTTGCCGGGACGGTGGCAAGGGAACGGAACAGCGTTTGCCGCGCGCCGCTTTTATGATCGGGGAAGCCCGCGAAGAGGAAGCGGTCGGATGGCAGGCCAGAGAGTTGCAGGGCCGTCAGAACCGCCGAGGCGCCGGGGGCGCTGGTGATCGCCAGCCCTTCGGCCTGCGCGTCCCGCACCAGCTTATACCCGGGATCGGAAATCAGCGGCATTCCGGCGTCGGAGACGAGGGCGACGGCCTCCCCCGCGCGCACGCGGGCCAGCAGTTTTGGGCGCATCACGGCGCCGTTATGGTCGTGATAGGCCACCAGCGGCGTTTTGATGCCATAGCGCTTCATGAGCGGGCCGGTAACGCGCGTATCCTCGCAGGCGATCACGGCGGCGCGCTTTAGCACCGTCAACGCGCGCAAAGTGATGTCCTCGGCATTGCCAATCGGGGTCGCGACAAGGTAGAGGCCCGGCGACAAACCACTCCCCACGGTCTCCGAACCCTCTGATTGGGCTGGATTTGTCGGGGCCTCCCCGGTAGGGTCAAGGCGGTTTTTGTTCCGGCGAGGGGAAGGGTTTTCGATGTCGGCTGTCACGCGCTCGGCGATCCTGGCATTGGGGCTTCTGGTCGCGGCCTGTGGGCAAATGCCCGGCAGCCGTCCGACCGTAACGGAGCCAGCGCCGCAAGCCAAGCCGCCGGTCACGGCGCAGGAACCGGCGAAACCGGCCTGGAACACCCGCCCCACCCCGCCCGCGCCGGTTGAAACGGCGCCGCTACCGCCGAGTGGCGGTCCCGCGCCGGGCAATGCGATCCCCTCCGCGCCGGTCGGGGCGGTGCCGACGCCTGGGCTGTCCGCCCCGGCGCCGAAACCGGCGATCCGCGTGGCGCTGCTGGTGCCGCTGTCGGGCCGGGCGCAGGCGGTGGGCCAAAATTTGCTGGAAGCGGCGCAGATCGCCGTCTTCGACCATGCGTCGGAAGGCTTTAAGCTGCTGCCCTTCGATACGGAAAAAGACGGGGCAACCGCCGCCGCGAATGCCGCCGTGGCGGCAGGTGCGCATATCATTCTCGGGCCGCTGTTCTCCAATCAGGTGAGCGAGGTGGCGCCGATCGCCAAAGCGGCGGGCCTGTCGGTCATTAGCTTCTCCAACGACCGTAGCGTCGCCCAAACGGGGGTGTATACGCTCGGCCTATCGCCAGTGCAGGCGCTGCAACGGGTGCTGGCGATCACGCACGAAAAGGGCGCGACGCGCTATGCGGCCTTGGTGCCGGACTCGGCGATTGGCCGTCAAACGCTTGCCGCGCTTGAAAAAGCCGTGCCGCAACTGGGAAGTACGGTGGTGCGCGCCGATACCTATCCGGCGGCGGCTACCGATTTCCAAGGCATCGTGCGCCGCACGGCAGAATACGATCGCCGCCGCGCACAACCCACCCCGCCGCCATCCTATCAAGTGTTGGTCCTGGCCGAAGCCGGGGCACGCCTGAAGCAGATGGGGCCGTGGATCCCCTATTATGACATCGATGTGAAGGACGTTCGCCTCGTCGGCCCGCCCGCCTGGGACGATACGACGCTGGGGGCCGAACCGGGCTTGGTCGGTGGCTGGTATGCGGCGCCCGATCCCGCCGCGCGCGGGCCGTTTGAAGAGAAATTCAAGGCTGCCTTCGGCGCAACGCCGAACCGGATTGCCTCGCTGGCCTATGATGCTGTCGCCCTGACGGCGGTGATCGGCAAGCTGACGGGTGGGCCGAACTTCTCAGACTCAACCCTGACCAATCCAAATGGTTTTGCCGGGGTCGAAGGGCTGTTTCGCTTGAATATGGACGGCAGTTCCGAACGGGGCCTCGCCGTATGGGAAATCCAGCGCGGCCAACACAAGCAGGTCGCCCCGGCACCGGGCAGCTTCCTGCCGCCCGCGAACTAAGGGGTGCTTGGGCGCGGTTGAGGAAAACTCCACCGCCCCTCGCCAAAACCGCGCGTGACCGGCCCTGCGTTGGGGGCCATGCTGGCGGCATGTGGATCATCGTCACGCTCGCCGCCGCGTTTTTCCAATGTGTGCGCACCTTCCAGCAGCGCGGTCTGAAGGGCCGTCTTAGCACCAATGGCGCGAATTTTGTGCGCTACATCTATGGCGCGCCGCTGGCGCTGGCAGGATTGGCCGCCGTTGTCGCCGTTAGTGGCCAGCCGTTGCCAGCGATGCCCGGCGACTTTTGGGTTTCGGTGATCCTGGGCGGCCTTGCGCAAATTCTCGCAACCTCTGCCCTGCTACTGGCGATCACGCGCGATAGTTTTGCCGTTGGCACCGCCCTGTCGAAGACCGAAGCCCTGCAAGCCGCTGTGATTGCGGCGCTGTTCTTCGGCGAACACGTGGGCTGGGGCGGGGCGCTGGCCATTCTTGCGGGCTTCGGCGGCGTTGCACTGCTGACCCTCAAGAGCCTGAACCTGCGCGATCTGCTGGGCCGGGGCGGCGCTTATGGGCTGCTGTCCGGTTTTTTCTTCGGCTGGTCGGCGATGTTTTTTCGCGATGCCTCCTTGGCGCTGGCGTCGCCGCTGCCGGTCCTCGCGGCGCTCGTCACTTTGTCGGCGGCAACCTGCACGCAAACCTTGATGCTGGGGGGCTGGCTGCTGCTGCGCGAGCCGGGGATGATCTCTAAGGTCTTCCAGACGTGGCGGGCGGCGGTGCCGGTCGCCGTGCTCTCCGCCCTTGGATCGGCCTGCTGGTTCTTGGCCTTCACTTTGCAGAAAGCGGCTTATGTGCGGGCGCTCGGGCAGGCGGAACTGGTGTTCACGGTCCTCGCCTCCACATTGCTGCTGCGTGAAAAATTCGGGTTCCGTGAAGCGTCGGGCACGATAATCATAACAGGTGCAATTATTGCCTTGCTGACGCTAACCCGGTGACGGAACCAACCGGGGAAAGAGACGCCCCCGATGGCCGTGCCGCTGCCGACCCAAAAGACTGCCTCCCTTGATGCTTTCGCCGCGCTCGTCGCCGGTCCGGCGCTGGGGGCGGTTGGCCTGATCTTCAACCGCGCCACCATGCTCGGCCCGGCCGCGACCGCCGGGTGGCGGCTTGTGTTCTCGCTGCTGTTGACCGGCTGGCGCATTCGCAGCCTACCGCCGCGCGCCCTATGGACCTGGATGGGGCTGGCGGGGCTATTTTACGCGGCAGACCTTGCGCTTTGGTACGCGGCGATTATCCGCACCAGCCTGATGAGCGCGACGCTGATCATCAATATCTATCCTGCGATTGTCGCCCTGCTCGCCTGGCCGCTGCTGGGGGAAAAGCCAACGCGGCGCCTGACCACCGGGCTGGCGCTCACCCTGATCGGCGGCGCCATCGTTGCCCTGCGCCCCCAAGCGGCGGGCGGCGCGGCCCAGGCGGCGGAGGCCTATGTCGGGGCGATCCTGACGCTCTGCGCCGCTTTCGTGTACGCGGGCTATACCGTCGTTACCAGCCGGGTGACGGTGGAGCTTGGCAGCACGACGGCGACCTTCTGGACCAATCTGATTGCCATTCCGCTGCTCTTCGCCGTCACTCTGATCTCCGGGGAGGCGACGGCGATCAGCGATTGGCGGTCACTCTGGCCCGTGCTGGGGCTGGCCGTCTTCGGCGGCGTCGCGCAACTGACCTTTGCCTATGCCCTGCAACGGCTCCCCGCCGCCTTTGCGGCGATGGGCAGTCACCTGTCGTTGATTTTTACCGGGATCGTCGGCTGGGCGATCTATAGCGAGCCGATCACCCAGGAACATCTGCTCGGCGGCGTTTTGATCGTCGGCGGGCTGATCTGGGCGAAGGAGAAGAAGGCCGGTTAAGCCTGTCGCCGGGTGGCGGCCCGCTTGCCGCCGTGGATTGCAATCTCCACCCAAGCTTTGGGCGCTTCACCCGGATGCTGTGCGGCGGCGCGGTAGAAGTGGAGAAGGAACACGCGCACGGCCGAGGTCAGCGAGGATTGTTGCCGATACAAATCCACATCACTGAGGATTTTCGGCAGGGTCAGCCCGCTGAGGCGGGTAATCGTCTCCAGCGCGTCCCACATCTCGGGCTCCAGGCGCACCGACGTTCGCCGGGCGCCGACGCGAACCGTTTGGCAGCGCAGGCTCGAGTCGGTAAAGCCAGAGGGACGGGAAGAAGCACGATCACTCATATCTCCATATTCTATATCGTATCGAAATATGCAACCGCTGTATTGCTCAGGTCGGTGAAATTTTAGGGGTGTCAGAAGGTCAGAGTGACCTTTTGCCCGTCCGACAGGCTGCATTCGCCGAACCCGCCGCCAAAGACGCCCGACCCCGCATCGGCAAAGGTGAACTGGCAGTTCAGCGTGCGCGCCTGACTGCCCAGCAGCATCGCCTGCCCGCGTGAGCTATATTCGGTGCGTGGGCCGTAATCATAGTAATCATCGTCGGGATAATAGACGCGCCCACGCCAAAGGACCGGCGGGCGATACACCGGTGGCCGCGTATAGACTGTTCGGCTTTCTTGGATCAGATTGCCCGTAAACTTCTCGCCGCCGGGCAGAATGCCGGAGAGTTGCACCGCCCCATCGCCGGGATAATAGCTGGCGGACAGGGTAAACCGCTCGCCCTGCCGCCCGTCTTTCCCCAGCAATGCCGCCTCGAGGGCACGAAAGCGCGGCTGGGGCGGCGTGCAGGCCGTGAGCCCGATCAGGGATAGCACCAAGGCGCCGCGCCCGACGAAGCCGATCATGATCTTTCTCCCTAAAGCCGCAGTCGCAGCTTGCTTTACTTAATCCTGTGCCTGGATTGCGGCAAGATCACGCTGCCGAAACCAGCAGGCGTCCGCTATCAGGATGCCGGAGGACGCTGACGGGGGTTTCGTAAGCGGTAGAGAGCGGGTCGGCTTCCAGCACGCTTTCAATCGGCCCGGCACGCAGCAAGGCGCCGCGATGCAGCAGCAAGGCCCGGTCGGCGATGCGGGCGGCGAGGGTCAGATCGTGCAAAATCGCCACCACGGTCACCCCGTCGCGCTGGGCCAAGGAACGGGCTTCTTCCAAAATCAGCACCTGATGCTTCAGATCGAGTGCCGCCGTTGGTTCATCCAGTAGCAGAGCACGCGGCGGGGCGTCGCCCGGCGGATGCCAGAGTTGCGCGAGGGCGCGGGCGAACTGCACCCGCTGTTGCTCGCCGCCCGAAAGGCTGGCGAAACTGCGCGACCACAAGGTTTCCAGCGACAGACGGTGCCTGACGGCGGCGAGGGCTTCGGCATCGCGGCGCGGGTCGGCATGGGGCAAGCGCCCGAGGGCCACTACCTCGGCAACGGTGAAGGGAAAGGCCAGTTGGCTCGCCTGCGGGACGACGGCGCGGTGGCGGGCGAGATCGCGGGCCGTCCATGCGCCAATGGGCCGCCCGAACCAGGAGAGGCTGCCGGCGCTGGCGGGCCGATCCCCGGCGAGCAGCCCGAGCAGCGATGATTTCCCCGCGCCGTTCGCCCCGAGGATCACGGTCACGCTGCTGGGGGCGAGGGCGAAGCTGACATCCCGCAGGATCGATTTACCGCCAAGGGTTAGGCTCAGGCTTTCCGCGCGGATCATAGCGCCCCGCCTTTGCTTTGCCGCGCCAGCATCCACAGGAAGAAGCTGCCGCCGATGAGGTTAGTCAGCAGCCCGACCGGCAGTTCGGCGGGGGCGGCGAGGGTGCGGGCGCCGATGTCGGCCAGCATTAGGAGGGCCGCGCCGAGCAGCATGGCCCCCGGCAGCACGAAGCGGTGTCCGGCGCCGAGCAGCAGCCGGGCGAGATGCGGGCCGAGCAGCCCGAGAAAGCCGATGACACCGCAGAAGGCCGTCGCGGCGCCGACGCCAAGGGCGGCGAGGATCACCAGGATCAACCGCAGCCGGGCGACCGGCACGCCAAGGTGCGCGGCCTCCCGCTCCCCCAGGGCCAGGGCATCCAGGCTGCGGGCATGGAATAGTAATCCGCCGAGGGCGATCAGCGCGGCGGGAAAGACCCAGGAGACACCGCGCCAGCCGCCGTTCGCCATCGACCCCAGGGTCCAATAGCTAATGTCGCGCATCTGGCGGTCGTCGGACAGATAGGTCATGAAACCGACTCCGGCCATCGTGATCGTTGTGATGGCAAGTCCCGCCAGTAGCAGCCCCGCAACGCCCGAGGCGCGCCCGACGCCGCGCTGCAAGTGCTGCGCGAGCAGCAGGGTCGCCCCGGTGGCAAGTCCGCTGCCGACGAAGGCCGCGAACGGCACCAGCGCCGGTCCCGCTAGATAGGGCACCCGTCCGCCGAAGACGATCGCCGCGACGGCGGCCAGGGCGGCGCCGCTGGAGACGCCGATCAATCCCGGATCGGCCAAAGGATTGCGAAACAGCCCCTGCATCGCCGCCCCCGCCCCGGCTAAACAGGCCCCGACCAGGGCCGCCAGCAGCAGGCGCGGCAGGCGGATAGCCTTCAGCACCAGCGCCGCGCTCGGGTCCGCAGCCGGATCAATCAGTGCTGTCAGCACTTGCGCGGGGGAAAGTTTCACCGCGCCAATGCCGAGCGAGAGAACCGCGAGCAGCAGGACGAGGGCGCCAAGCCCTGCCAGAACCAAGGGGCGGCGCAGGGGGCTAAGGCTCATCGGCAGGAGTAGGCTCGCGTCGCTCATGGTTTCGCTGCGAGGGTCGGCAGGGTGACACCGGGGTGGAGGGCTTGCGCCAGATCGAGCACGGCGGCCCCGAGGCGCGGTCCGAACCCGAGCATGAACATGGCGTCGCGGACGATAATCCGCCCCTCGCGCGCCGCCGGGGTGCCGATCAGGTCGGGATGATGGCGCAGCACGTCAACGCCGCCCAGCGCGTCGATCACATGGCTACCGGTCAGGATAATGTCCGGGGCGGCGGCGAAGGCGGCTTCCGGCGTCACCGGTTTATAGCCGGTATAGCCGCTGACGGCGTTCCGTCCGCCCGCAAGCTCGATCATCACGGCGGCGGCGGTATCGTCCCCGGCGGCGACAAGCCCGCGTTGGGCGGAGAGCACGAAGAGAACTTTCGGCTTGTCCGGTAGTGGGGCCACGGCGGCGCGGGCGGTAGCCAGATCGCGGCGGACGGCGGCTTGCAGCTTCCCTGCTTCCTCCGTCTTCCCCAGCGCCGCCCCGATTTGCCCGATGCGCGCTAGCACGGCGGCCTCGCTGAACCCATCGGCGAGCGGCAGGATCGGAATCCCGGCGGCGGCGATCTGGCCCAAGATCGGCGGCGGTCCGGCTTCGGCGGCGGCGATGACCAGGGTGGGGGTGAGCGCCAGAATGCCTTCTGCGGATAACGCCCGCACATAGCCGATATTCGGCAGTTTCATCGCCTCGCGCGGATACAGGCTGGTGGTATCGACCCCGACCAACCCCTTTTCGGCGCCCAAGGCATAGATGATTTCCGTGGCCGTCCCGCCCGCTGCAACCAAGCGGGGGTCTGCCGCCTGCACCGGCAGCGCGAGGAGCGCCATCAGCAGCGGAAAAAGCGCGCGTCTCATTGGGCGCCCAAGGTCGGCAGGGCGGCGACCAGCGCGCGCCAAGCGGAGTCTTCCGCCTGACCGGGCTTGCGCTTACCGAACAACGACGCGACGAGGGTTTCTTGCGCGTCGAACAGTTCCAGCGAGGTCACAACCCCATCGGCGGTGGGCTTATAGACGACCCAGGCGTGGGTAATCGTCGGCTCGAAAATATGCAGGTTGAAATCGGGGTCCATGACGTTGAACCACGGCCCCATTTCCAACAGCTTTTTCACGGGGCCGGTATGGATTTGGATGATCCCCGGATTGCCGACGAAGACCATGATCGGCGTTTCGGCCTCGGCGGCGGCGGTTAGCACGGTGCGCAGGGCCGTCGGGGCCACCGGGCGGGCACGGGCTTCCCCGGCAAGGCGCAGCGCCTGCTGGCGGGCCAGCTTGAACTTGGTCAGCAGCCCGTGGAACTCGTGGGTATCTTGCAAGGCATCCCAGCCCGCGATGAACCCAGCTTGGTCAATGTCACTATCGGGCAAAGGCACTTTCGCCGGGGCCAAGGCTTCCAACGCCAGCGGGGCAGGATCGTGCAGCAGGAAGGCGGCAGTCAGCGCGTCGAAAGCACCCGGATCGCTGCCTTCCACCAGATAGATTTTATGCAGGGCGCCGCCCGCCTTATCGAAGAAATGCAGCGACCGGCGGGCGCCGCGCGGGCTGGTTTCGGTCGCGGCGACGGCATGCGCCCAGTGCCATAGGAAGATGCGCAGGTCGATCGCTTCGCCCAACACCAGCCCGACCATCCCATCGAAGGACGGGGCGTTATAGGGGCCGGTCTTTTCGTGGACGATGCTATCGTTGCGCGTCAGCACCATCACCGGGCCAAGGGTTGGCACCCGCGCCAGGATGTCCTTGAACTCCGGGCGGAGGCGCTGACTGACGGCGCCATCACCGCCCGCGAGCAGCAGATCAAGTTCCGACACACCCAAGCGTTCGGCAGCGTTGCGGCGGCGCAGGTTCGGCTCGTCGGCCAAAAGGGCGCGATGGCGGGCCGCCAAATCCTCGAACCCGGAAAGGCGCGCGGTGGGGCTGGCGGCGGGGGATTGAATGCTCGTCATGGCGGGTTCCTTTGGGGGGTCAATTCAACGTGAAGCGAACGGGCACCTGCACCCAGGCGGCCTGGGCTGTGCCGTTGCGGCGATAGGGTTCAAAGCGCCAGCGGCGGACGGCGGCGAGGGCCGCGCGGTCCAGCAGGTCGAAGCCCGAACTGCGCCATAGCTGCACCTCCTCCTGCTCGCCCTCGGGTGTCACGAGAACGCGGACCAAGGCTTCCCCCTGTTGGTCGAGCGCGGCGGCGCGCGGGGGATAGGCGGGCTTGGTGGGCGGTTCGCGGAAGCGCGGTTCGGTGATCAGCGGCGGTCCTGCCGCAATTTCCGGCACGGGGGCGGCGGGGGGCGGACTGGCGACGGCGGGGGCATTCGTCTCGGGCACGGCCGGAAGGGGGCTGACGGCAACCGGGGAGGGTGCAATCGGTGCTGGGGCTTTGGCAACGGCGGGTTTTGGAGCCGGGCGCGGGGCAGGCTTGGGGACTGGTTTCGGGTCGATTTTAGCGGGTTCGGCCTTAACCGGCGGGGGCGGTTCGGGCAGCGGTAAAGCCTCTGCCACGGGTGGGGCCAGCGCGGCAAGGGACGGTGGCTCGGGGGCTTCCGCGACCGGTTCTGCCGGGGCCGGGGCGGCCTGAACCGGTTCCATCGCTGGTGCTCGAGGCGTAGGCGCCTCGACCGGCGCCGGAACCATCACCAGGGCGATCGGTTGAATCTCGGGCTGCGGCAAACCGGGGCGCGGGGCGGCGAAGGCGGCAAAGCCCGCGATCACCGCGCCATGCGCCAGCAGCGACAGGGCAAAGCCCCCGCCGCGCTTCGGCTCTTCGATCCGCAACCCGGTCATTGGACTACCAGCGGGCGGTCAGACCGACCATGAAGGTGCGGCCCGGCTGGGTGTAGCGTTCCATATCGGCGCGGTTCGACTGGAAGCCGGACACGTCGAGATAGTTGTAATATTTCTTATCGAACAGATTATACACACCCGCGGTAAAGCCGATCTGCTCGCTGACATCCCAATAACCCGCGAGGTCGAGCGTGGTCGCCGATGGAACCTTGAAGTAGCTGGGATCGCTGACCCGGCTCTTTTCCGCATAATGGGTGGCCGTAACGCTGGCGCCCCAATTCTGCGTCGGGTGATCATAGGTCAGCCCGGCGCGCAGGATCAGTGGCGCGACATTATCCAACGGACGGTCGGTATCGTCGTTGGTGCCGTGGGCATAGGCAAGGCTGCCAATTAGGCCCCAATCGGGCAGGAAGCGGTATTCGCCGCGCGCTTCAAAGCCCCAGATGGTGGCTTTCGAGACATTGCGCGATTGATACTGCGTAATCCCTTGGCGGGTGCCGATCATCGTGCTTTCGATGAAGTCGGTATAGGCATTGTAGAAGCCGGAGACGGCAAAGCTGCTGCCGTCCTTGAACTTGCCGCGCAACCCGGCTTCCACCCCGTCGCTTTCTTCGGGCTTCAGGTTGGCGTTGGGCAGGATTTCGTAGCGCGACGGGCCATTGGTGAAGCCGATATTGGCATCGTCATAGGGTGGGGCGCGGAAGCCGTGGGCATATTGGCCGAACAGGGTAAAGCGGTCGTCAATCTTATAGGTCGCCCCCAGCTTTGGCGACACGGCGGTATCCGAAAACTCGCGCACGACGAAGTTCTGATAATTCGTGTTGGCGTAGGCCTGATCCGGCGACGGGGTAAGCTTGTAATAGTCGAAGCGCACGGCGGGCAGGATGGTCCAGGCGCCGGTCGTGATTTCATCCTGGACATAGGCCCCGGCCTGCACGGTTTTCGTATCCGGGAAGGTCTTGTTCGGGAAGAGTTCCGGCGGCACGCCCGGCCCACCAGAGAAGCTTTGCGTGACCGCCCCGGTGCGCAGGTTGCGCTCGTAGCGATTGCGGGGCCGTTCGGTCTTGGTTTCGTCCAAGGAAACGCCATAGGTGAAGGCATGCTTCATGCCGAACCAGGTGGCGGAGGATTTGGCCTGTACCTCGCCGCCGTAAATATCCTGGGTAAAGTCGAGATCGGAGAAGCGATAGGCCGGAACGCCGGAGGTCAGGCGCTGCTGCTTGGTCACCTCTTCGCGGCTGGCGCGGGTGTAATAGGCTTTCCAGTCGATCTGGTCGATGAAGCCCAGCGGGCGGGCGTAGGTATGATCGAGGCTAATGCGGAAGCGGCGGGTGAGATCTTCGCCCTTCGAGTCGAGAACCGTGGCGCTGCGGTCGGTCACCACATTCGTATCGGTCTCGCGCTGAAGATATTCGCCGGTCAGGCGAAAGCGGTTGTCCTTCGGGCCGACCTGAAGTTTCCCTAGCAGATTATCGCTGGAATAATCCTGCGGATTGGCCTTCAGCGCGCCCTTGTTCTTTACCTCATGCCCGTCGCGGCGGGTGTAGTTTAGCAGCCCTTCGACCGCGCCGACGCGCCCGGCGGCAGTGGCACCCTCGCCGAAACTCTTATCGGCACTGTCGTAATTGGCCCGGCCGCCAACGTACCAGTCGCGACCAACCTCGTTCAGATAGTCGCTCGGGTCTTTGGTGACGTAGGAGACGACACCGCCCAACGCATCCGATCCGTAGAGGGCAGAGCCAGGGCCGCGCAGGATTTCAAGCCGCTTCAAACTGTCGAAATCCACCGTGTCACGGGTATAGGCGGGGTTGGACGCCGGATAATCGGGCAGTTTCACGCCATCCACCTGCACGCGGACGCGGTTACCGCCGATGCCGCGAATAGTGTAGGCGCCTTGACCGGCACGGGTCGGCTGATTGCCGACATTCACCCCCGGCTCGTAGCGCACGGCATCCTGCGGACGGTGAACGCTGCGGCGTTGCAAGTCCTTTTCCTGAATGACGGTGACGGTGCCGGTTTCCTCGCCAATCGGTTTTTCCGACCGGGTGCCGGTGATCGATACGGCGTCGAGCTGCGTGACCGGGGCGGTCTGGGCGCCCGCGAGGCCCGGCAGCAGCAGGGCGGGCAGGGCAACGGAAAAGGATAACGCCCGCAGCCGCGAGCGATCGAGGATCGGCATGGAAACTCACCACCATCAGGGATCAATAGGAAGGCCCGATGCTGGCAGTCGCGGCTGGCGGGGCAAAACGCGGGGGGAGGGACGCCCGCGTAGGGGTTACTTGGTCAGGATCAGCTTATTCGTGGAGGTCAGGCGCAGGCGGTAATGCTCGGTGCCATGTTGGATCAGCACTTCACGCTGGGTCGTAAACAGATCGCGGCTATTCAGCATCGGCAAATCGCCCGGAACCGGCCGGGCGGATGGGGCCGAGGATGGGGCGGGGGCAAGGTTAGACATGGCGGCACCTCTCGCAAAAGACCCAGGGAGCCTAGCGGGATCACTTTGCGAATGCAAACGATTCTTAACTGCAAGAGGTGCGTTTTTCGGCGCGTCGGCCTAGGCGTGAGATCATTCAGTCACTGCGCAAACTGATATTTTATTATTCATATGAAATACCTAATATAAATTCAATCAAATGCAAAATTTACGACGAGGCGTAAAATGGTGGAAAAAACCGAAAATATCTCCCCTAATGAGACAGGAGAGATCGATAAACCGCTGCGGACTTGGCAAAAACCAGAAATTGACATTCTGGAGATTGCCCAGATAACCTTAATAAAAGGCGGCAGCGCAACGGATGGTCCTTCAACGCTGATTTCATAGGGATCGGGCCGGTCCTTTTGGCCTGTCCCTTTCTGGGACCAGAGCGCAGTGCTTTCTTATGCGGGCTTGATAAGGGACAGACGATGAAATCCGACGTGCAGGGCGTCCACTCGCTTCCAGACATCGCGGAGCAGGCAGGCGCAGCCCCCAAGGGGCGCGGGCTGTGGCAGACGCCCAGGATCGAGATCGTGACGATTGGCCAGGTGACCCAGGCGAAGGGCACGACGATCACCGAAGGCGCGACAACGCGAACTTCGTCCTAGTGTGCCGCGCGCCCCTTCGGACCCGGCACGCTGATCGTGCTTTCACACCTCGCGTATCCTGCTTATAGTATGACGATACGCGCAGGGGAGCCTTTAGCATGGATGCCGAGCCGCCAGAGTTCACGCCCGATGTATCACCGTCGACCGTCCTAAAACGCTGGATTGTTCCCACGGTTGAGCCCCTGACGATTGCTGACATCACGCGGGGGAAGGGGTCCGTCTTTAACGATGGGATCACCACGACGGGGAAATCGTGATCCTCGAATAATCGGCTCCCTGGGCGCGCGTCAGGAGCCATCGGCGTCGCAGGTCTCGGTTGCCCCGCAACGCCCCCCTTTGCCTGAAACGCGCCGGGTATCATGAGTTGTTTCGCTCTTGCCGTCGATTTTGAGGGCGGCACTGCGCCCAGCTTACGACCCGGGCTGGCGCTGCCCGATCTTCAGTCGCTGGGTTCGGTCGAGACCGAAACGGCGATCTTTCACCATCGCCAGCGCCGCATAACGCCGGAAGATGCGTGGGACGTGCAACCGCGTCAGGCGGCGGCGGGGCGCTTTACCCTGGTTTGCGACGGACGGCTGGATAATCGCGCCGATCTGGCCGACGCCTTGGGCATCGATCCGCGCGGCGAAGCCGATAGCGCCCTAATGTTGGCCGCGCTGATCCGCTGGGATGTGGCGGCTACGGCGCGCATGATCGGCGACTTCGCCTTCGGCTTTTGGGATGCGGCGACGCGCCGCCTGCTGCTGGGCCGCGATGCCTTGGGCAAGCGGGCGGTGTTTTGGCACCGGGGGCGGCACGGGTTCTTCGCGGCGTCCAGCCTCCGGGATCTTTTGGCGCAACCGGCGATCCCGCGCGATTTGAACCTGGAACGGCTGGCCGATTGGGCGGTCGAAACCAAGCTGAATGACCGGCGGACGGCCTGGCAGGCCATCCAGCGCGTTCCGGCGGGCGAGACGATTGCGTTTACCGCCTCGGGGGATCAAACCCACATCGGTTGGCGCGCCGACCCGACCCGGCGCATGCGCCTGAAGACGGACGATGCCTATGTGGCAGCGGCGACCGATCTGTTGAAGACGGTGATTGCCCCGCGCACGCGCGCCAGCGGCCCCTTAGCCGCAGACGTTACTGGGGGGCTCGATTCAGCCCTGGTGGCGGTTCTGGCCGCCCAAGTCATCGCCCCGGCTCATTTGGGAACGGTGACGGCCCTACCGACCCCCGGCGATCCCTTGACCGTCGCGGCTAACGCTTATGCGAGTGAAGCCGATGCCGTCGCTGCCCTACACCGGCATGCCCCGGGGCTGGTTGCCCTACCCGTTTCCACCGATCCCGCAGACCGGGTGTTGGACGACGAGCGTTTCTTTACCCTGACCGGCATGCCGCTGCGACCTGGTCATAACATCGGCTGGTTGCAGCCGACCTATGCCGCCGTCAAAGCCGCCGGGGGACGGGTGGTGCTGACCGGTCTGTCGGGCAATCTCAGCCTCTCCTGGGACGGGCTGGAGGGGATTGGCGATCATCTGCGCGCCGGGCGCGTGTGGCCGCTGTGGCGCGATGCGCGGTCTTTTGGTCTCGAAGCGCTCTGGCTCAATAGCGGGCGGCAAATGTTGCCCGAAGCCTGGGCGCGCTGGCGGCACCGGCGCCGGGGCGGCACGGGGCAGCCCTGGCTGGATTTCGCGCCGCTGCGCCCTGAGTTCGCGGCCGAGGCAGGGATCGATGGGCGCATTGCGGCGCGGGGTTATACGTCGGACTTCCGCTATCCCGGCAGTTCCCGCGCCGTCCGCGCCGGGTTGTTCGACGTCAGACAGGCGATTTCCGACCAGTTCAGCGCCCTGCGCGACTATACGGGGGTCGAAATGCGCCACCCGATGAATGATCCGCGTTTCATCGATTTCTGTCTGGCGCTGCCGGTCGATCAGTTCTTGCGCAAAGGGGTTACGCGCTGGCTGGCGCGGCGGGTGGCGGCGCCCTATTTGCCCGCCGTCCAATGCGCCGAGCGGCGGACCGGGGCGCAGTTCCCTGAGTTTCGCGCCGATTTCGCCCGGCGCCGCGACCAATTGCAGGCGGATTTAGAGGCGGTGGAACGGTCGGCAACGGCGCAGGCCATGCTCGATCTGCCACGCCTGCGGGCGATTTTAGAGCAAAGCGACACACCCGAGGGTTTAGCCCGGCTGTCCCGCACCGATATTTCTGTTACCTTCTCTCGCTTCTTGCACTTGGGCCGGTTCATCCGCTGGGCCGAGGGCGGGAATTAAGCCGAAACACTGGCTTGGCAGCGCCCCCGAGATCGGGATATGGAAAGACGGCTGTCGTGTTGGTCTTAGCACTGCGGCCCGCGATGATTGACAAGCGGGTCGAACGCAGGCAGGGTCCGCCCGCCTGAAAAGCTCGGGGAATACTCGTCAATGCGGACTTTTCTCGATTTCGAGAAGCCAATTGCCGATCTTGAAGCCAAGATCGAAGAACTGCGGCATCTGACCAGCGACGACACGGTGAATATCGCCGAAGAAGTCGGACGGCTGGAACTCAAAGTGGATAAGCTGCTGCGCCAGACCTATGCCAAGCTGACCGCCTGGCAGAAGGTGCAGGTGGCGCGCCATCCGCAGCGCCCGCATGGCGTCGATTATATCGCCGCGCTGATCGACGATTTCACCCCGCTGGCGGGCGACCGTAGCTTCGGCGAGGATGCGGCGATCATCGGCGGCCTCGGGCGGTTTCGCGGGCAAAGCTGCGTCGTGCTGGCCCAGGAAAAGGGTCACGATATGGCGACCCGGCTTAAGCATAATTTCGGCATGCCGAAGCCGGAAGGCTACCGCAAGGCGGTGCGCCTGCTGGAGCTCGCCGGGCGGTTCAACCTGCCGGTGATCACCCTGGTCGATACGGCGGGGGCTTTCCCGGGGATTGAAGCCGAAGCGCGCGGCCAAGCCGAAGCGATTGCCGTGGCGATTGAGGCGTGCTTAGCGGCGCCGGTGCCGATTGTCGCGACGATCATCGGCGAAGGCGGGTCCGGCGGGGCGATTGCGATTGCGACCGGCAACCGCGTGAACATGCTGGAACACTCAGTCTATTCGGTCATCAGCCCGGAAGGCTGCGCGTCGATCCTGTGGCGCAGTGCCGACAATGCCCAGGACGCGGCGGAAGCCCTGCGCATCACCGCGCAAGATTTGGAAAAGCTCGGTGTGATCGATCAGATCATCCCCGAACCCTTGGGCGGCGCCCACCGCGATGCGGGCGTAACGATCACTGATGTCGGCAATGCCATCGAAGCCCAGTTGCAGCCGTTACTGCTGCTGGATGGGGCGACGCTGAAGCAGCAGCGCCGCGAAAAATTCTTGGAAATGGGGCAAAAGGGTCTGTGACCCACCCGATGATCCCGGGCGCTTGAAAAGGCCTTGCTGCATCCGGTGCGGCAAGGCCTTTTTGTTAGGTCAGTTTTCGGGAGCCGCAGGCTTGCCCGTATAATAGTCCGGGTAGAATTGTGCGACGACCGGCCCATCGGATGCCAGCGCGTGGCACGTATCGATGATCGGCGGGCGGCGTCCCCCGGTGGCGCGTGGCATGGCGGGCGGGCCGCTACGGTCCACGCCCTCTGCCGCTTCCTTCAGCGCCCGGGCGCGGGCTTTGCCGGTCGAAACCGTCTGGAAGGCCACGGTCGCGACCGGCCCGAGCAGTTCGACAAGGTGAGTGCAGCCCTCGGTGCCGCCAAGCCGTTCTTTAATGGCCTGGGTCCACCCCGCAGCGATGCGCAGGCCGACAATGCGCTGGAAATTCCCCGTAATCGCTGGGCATATTTCAAACGGCGACCCGTCAGTCACCGCTTCGATAGCCTGCACGGTCAGATCATTATCCACCGTCAGGCGAATCCACATATCATGGATCGGCGTGCCGGGGGGCATGTGACCGCGCCAAGCGTTTTCGAACGCATAGGTTTTCACGTCGGTCAGATGGGCTTCGATGTCCCACAGGCCATCGGCGCGGTAATAGCCCTTTAGGCTAATATCCCGCGTATGGAAATGGTCGCGCGGACTGGCGGGCGACAGGGGCATGGGCGGCGGCTCGCAGAGTTAACGTGTACGGAAACGAGAGCCTGCGGCCCGGCGCCGGGCTTGGCAAGCGCGGGGCGCCTATGAGCGGTGCAGACCTGCCCTGCGCGCTCATACTTTATCAGAATGAGGCTGCCCCCATCTGCCCAGAAATGTGCGCCTGCGAAATGAGCATTGCGCCGCAAAATTCATCGTTGCATTGCAAGGTGCCTGCTTTTGCGGCGCAGTTTCCCGTCGATTCGGATCTGGCACGGATGTTGCTGATTTAATTCCGCAGTCGGGGCAAGGGTCGGCTTCACTGGTAAGGGGATCGAACAGGGATCCTCTTCCGCGATAGACGGACCAGGACCGCACGGCAGGTTGAACGGGGAGGCTTCACAAAAATCCCGCACAAACCGCGCCCTTGCCCCGTTCTCACCTTATGATCGGGACCGCTAGACCTGCCGTCAGCTTATTTTTGGTTAACGGTAAGTCTGGTGCCCGCGCATCCTGTCGCAGGGGGTTGACAGGCTTTTTGCGCCTGCACGCAGTTTTTTGTCGTACCGCCCCGAGACAGCGTTGGATTCTTGCGCGACCGTGCCAAAAGAATGCTGAAGATCGCTCGCTAGTGCTTTGATTTATCACTATGCAGTCACAGGGGGCCTGTCATTCCATGCGGCGAATGCAAGGCTGGCGCAGGCTTATTGCGCTGCACAATGGGTCAGAGGCGATGTAGCTTAGCTTCAACAAAACGAACAAACACCCTCCCTGATCTGAAAGGAGCTACATCATGGCTCGCATTGCTCTGAACGCCGGTTTTGCTACGGCTGCTGCTACCCCGTCGTTGATGGAAACGCTGAACGCTTGGTATGTGCGCTGGCAGGAACGCCGCGAACTCGCCTCGCTCGACCAGCGCGCCCTGGATGATATCGGCCTCAGCCGCGGCGATGTTCTGACCGAAATCAGCAAGCCGTTCTGGCGTGCCTAAGCGCCCTGCTGGTTTCACCGCTGCCCGAAACCGCGTCCCCAGCCTTGGGGGCGCGGTTTTGTTTTTGGGGTGCCGTTAGTCGGATGTGAGCGCCTTCCAAAGATGGAAAAGGCGCCAATTTTTTAACCAGATTGCTGCGGCGCTGGGCGGTTTACCCGTATCACTTAGGCAAAATCAGTCCGGTAAAATAAATTGAGAATCAAGGTATTACCCCAGCATCGTGGTGTAAGGCCCTGGTTTAAAAAACAATTTGCCAAGCGCCACAGGTGTTGTTTTTTCGCCACATTGCGCTGAAAAGCCACCCTTCTGGTGCACAGCAGGCTTGCGAGGGGGGGCAGCTATGAGGTTTTATAGCGGCGTCCCGAGCGGGGAGGGTCACTTCATGGTCCCCCGAAAGGGTTCATTTGGGTTGAGTACCACCAAGGGGTATTGACAATGAAAAAGATTCTTCTGGGCACCTCCGCCCTGGTTTTGCTGGCTGGTGCCGCTGCTGCTCAGCAGGTTACCACGAAGGCGCCGTTCACCGTGACGCTCGGCGGCTCGGTTCGTTCGGACTTCATCATCCTGAACGACAATGCTGCTAACGTTTCGTCGCGCGAAGCCCGCCTCGACTATCGTCTGCACCTGAAGGCCGAAGCGAAGGCCGAAAATGGTCTGACCTACGGTTTCGATGCCCGTCTGCGTAACAACCAGAATGGCGTTGGCCAGGATGTCGTTGGCGCCGACCGCAAGTTCGTCTACATGGGCGGCTCGTGGGGTCAGGTGCAGCTCGGCGATACGCTCGCCGTTGACAGCAACTTCGAAGTCCAGGCCCCGACGGTCGGTATCGGTCAGGCCGACTATGCCTTTGGCCCGTCGGTCAATCAGTACAGCTTCTATCACGCCAACGAAGGCGAGTTCCACACGAAGCTCGTCTACTACACCCCGGTGTTCTCGGGTTTCCAGGCTGGTATCAGCTACACCCCGGAAAAGGGTTCGGCTGGTCGTGACAATGCTCGCACCAAGATCGCCAGCGGTTCGAACAACTACAAAGACCTGATCTCGCTTGGCGCGGCCTACACCGGCTCGTTCAGCGGCGTCGGCGTGAAGCTGGGCGGCGGCGTCCAGTTCGGCGAAGCCAAGGATGTCAGCGCGACCGTTCGTGCCAATGTTGACGATTACGTCGTTTGGCACCTCGGCGCTCAGCTGAGCTACGCTGGCTTCACCTTCGGTGGTCATTATTATGACAACCAGGGTCAGGGCAACGGCGGCCAGTTGGCCAAGGGTGATGATCAGATCGGCTGGCAGCTGGGTCTGACCTACTCGACCGGTCCGTGGGGCGTTGGCATCAACTATGCCCGCACCGAAACCGATTACGCTGCTCGCGGTCGTCGTGACGACAGCGATTACATGGTCGGTCTCGGCGCTGCGTACCAGCTCGCTCCGGGCCTGTCGTTGCAGGCTGACGTCGTGAAGTTCGAAGCCGAATCGCAGACCACCGGTCTGAAGGCTGGTAAGACGAAGAACGATGGTACGCTGTTCACCTTCCGTACCCGCGTCGACTTCTAATATCGCTTCACCGCGATATGGGATTGGAGAGAGGTTCGCCTCTCTCCCGACCAATGGAAAACCCCGCTTCGGCGGGGTTTTCTGTTTTTAATGCGCCTAACCCCTGTATGCTTAACCGGAAATAACGGCAAAAAACGGGGAGGGAGGCTTATGGTCAAGTACCGTCACGGGGCGTCGGCGGCGCTCATACTGGCGCTCGCGGCGTGCGCAACGCTGGAGCCGGAACCCAGCGAAGACCAGATTGAAGCGGCCATCGCCGCCCAATTCCAGGAGATCCGGGGGATGGTGACCAGCATCAAGGGGCTGGAGGCGATCAGCGGCTTTGCCGACCTGCGCGGGGTCCGCAAACAGCGCTGCGCCGCCACCGAGGATGTAAAACGGTCCGGCTATATCTGCACCGTGACGCTGGAGGTGAAGGCGGTGCTGGTTACCCTGCACCCGACCCTTGATCTGCGCTTCATCCGCAGCGCCTCGGGTTGGGCAGTTGCCGATCCGTTTTAGGCAAAAAGAAAGGGCTGAAGACCCAATCCTCAGCCCTGGGGGAGAGTTAAAAAAGCCGCGGTCTAACTGGCTGCCCGGCGCCACTTCTGCCCCAATAGGGGCGCCAGCCCCGCCCGGTCGGCGGCAGGCTGATAGACGATGCTATAATCCTTCAACGCCGCTTTCACCCGGTCTGCAGCATCGGCGCGGTCGATCTCGAAGCTCGAAAAGCCGCAGCGGGCCATATAGAGGATCTGATCGCGCAAGACCGCCCCCGTGGCGCGAATCTCGCCGGTAAACCCATAGCGGTCGCGCAGCAAGCGGGCTTGGCTATAGGCACGGCCATCGGTGAACTTGGGGAAGTCCAGCACAATCAGGGCAAGGCGCGGCAGCTTATCGGCGATCAAGGCCGGATCGAGCGTATTCGGCACGCGCAACCCCAGGGGGCCAGTGTGATCGGCGACCGTGTCCCATTGGTCGAGGCTGACGAGAACCGCCTGGCCCGGCAACGGGGCCTCCCCATCCGCCAGCGGCTGAAACGGATCGGCCAGCAGGCCTTCAGCATTAACCAGCGGCATAGACGCGCTCCTTGAACGGGCCAACGCCAAGACGGCGCACAGTTTCGATGAAGGTTTCTTCTGGCGACGTGCGCAGGGCGAGATAGGCGTCGAACACCCGGTCGATCCCGGCGGCGGTTTCGGCGATGGGCAGCGACGGCCCCAGGATGGTGCCGACGGCCGCTGACCCTTCCGCATCGTCCCCAGCGTGACCGCCGAGGGTGATCTGATAGAATTCCTCACCGCCCTTATCGACGCCCAACAGGCCGATATGGCCGACGTGATGGTGACCGCAGGCGTTGATGCAGCCTGAAATCTTGATCTGCACTGGGCCGATCTCGCTCAGGCGTCCCCCCGCCGTCACCTGTTCCGAAATTTCTTGCGCCACGGGGATTGAGCGGGCGTTGGCCAGCGCGCAATAATCAAGACCGGGGCAGGCGATAATATCCGCTGCCGTGTTCAAATGCCCTTCCGCAAAGCCAATGCGCTGCAATTCGGCGAAGAGTACCGGCAGGTCGGCTTTGCGCACATGGGGCAAAACCAAATTCTGCGCATGGCTGACGCGGATTTCATTGTGGCTATAGCGTTCGGCGAGGTCGGCAATCGCCTCCATCTGCTCCGCCGTCGCATCGCCCGGAATGCCGCCTGCCGGTTTTAAGGTGATGGTGACGATGCCATAGCCCGGCTGGCGGTGCGCGGCGACATTCACCGCCGCCCAGGCGGCGAAGGCCTTATCCTTGGCGCGGGCCGTGGCATACGCCTCCGTTTCCTCCGGTTCAGCGCGATAGGCGACCGGGGCGAAATGGGCGCGGATAGCAGCGACCAACGCGTCGGGCAGGGTCAGCGGAGCGGGCGGCGTGGCGGCGAACTCGGCTTCCACCTCGTCGCGCATGCGGTCGATGCCGATTTCCTGCACCAGAATCTTGATGCGGGCCTTGTAGATATTGTCCCGCCGCCCGTAGCGGTTATAAACGCGCAGGATCGCTTCGAGATAGCGCAGCAGATCGGGCTTCGGTAGAAAGTCGCGAATGACTTTGGCAATCAAGGGGGTGCGTCCCAGGCCGCCACCGACCAGCACCTGAAAGCCGATCTCGCCGCTATCGTTCTTCACCAACCGTAGGCCGATATCGTGAATCTTCACGGCACCCCGGTCCTGCGCGCCGCCAGTGATGGCGATTTTAAACTTACGCGGCAGGAAGCCGAATTCCGGGTGCAGGGTGGACCATTGGCGAATGATCTCGCCCCACGGGCGCGGGTCTTCCACCTCGTCCGCCGCGACGCCCGCGAATTGGTCGGACGTTACATTGCGGATGCAGTTCCCGCTGGTCTGGATGGCGTGCACATCGACTTCGGCCAACAGCGCCAAGGCATCAGCGGCGTCTTCCAGTTTGATCCAGTTGAACTGGATGTTCTGGCGCGTGGTGAAATGGCCGTAGCCCTTATCGAACCGCCGCGCCACCTGCGCCAGCGCCCGCATCTGCCGCGCATCCAGCGTGCCATAGGGAATGGCGACGCGCAGCATATAGGCGTGAAGCTGAAGATAGAGGCCGTTTTGTAGACGCAACGGCTTGAATTGATCTTCAGTGATGTCGCCCGCCAAACGGCGGTTCACCTGATCACGGAACTGGGCAACCCGTTCGGCCAGAAAGGCTTTATCGAAATCATCGTAGCGGTAGAGTTGAGCCATCTTAGGCGGCCTTTATGGAAACAAGCGTCGCGGGGTTGGCGGGCAGCGCCACGGTCGGGCCGGAGCCGCGAATGCGCTCGCGCTGCTGCACCGGGCGCGGCCCGGCATCGGTTGCTTCTGCCTCGATCAAATAGGGGGCGACGATCTCAATCGCCGGGGCAACGGCAGCGAAAGCGGCATCGCCCTCTGCCGCCGTCAGCAGCTTGGCGTCGGCGAGATGCAGCGTCCAGGCCGGGCCGAACCCGTCTTCCCCGGCGCCGAGCGGCAGGCCGGTATAGAAGATCACCGCGCCGTCGCGCAGGCGGTTGGCGGTGAGCAGGCGGGGGGCGTCGGACCCGGCTTTGATGGGTTTGGCGGACATAAGCTGACCCTATTCAGCAGCAAGAGCAGAGGGGGTTTCGGCGGGCGCATCGGTTTCGCCCCAATAGCGCGACAGGCGCACCGTCTCGCCGACGATCAGCAAGGTCGGTCCGGCGGTATGATGCAGCGCGAGACGCGGCAGATCGGCCAGACGGCCCGTGGTAATCTTCTGATCGGGGCGGGTACCATTTTCGATCAGCGCGACCGGCGTATCGGTCGCATGCCCCGCCGCGATCAACGCATCCGTCAGGCGCGGTGCTTGGGCGAGGCCCATGTAAATCGCAATCGTCTTATGGCCCGGCGCTGGAACCCCGGCGTTGGAAAACGGCGTGCCGTCCTGCCCGTGCCCGGTCGCGAGAACCAGGGCGGAGGCATGATCGCGGTGCGTCAGCGGAATTTCGGCACTGGCGGCGCAGCCGAGGGCTGCGGAAATGCCCGGCACAATGGTTAGGGCAATCCCAGCAGCGCGCACGGCCTGCACTTCCTCGCCGCCGCGCCCGAAGATAAAGGGATCGCCGCCCTTAAGGCGCACGACGCGCTTACCGGCCCGGGCGGCGGCAATCAAGCGTTCGGCAATCTCGGCCTGGGGAACCGAATGCTGGGCACGGCGCTTGCCGACCGGCACCCGTTCGGCATCGCGGCGAATGCGGTCCAGGATCGCCGGGGCGACCAGTTCATCATAGAAAACGACATCCGCATCCGACAGGGCGCGCAGGGCCTTCAGCGTCAAAAGCTCGGGATCGCCCGGCCCCGCGCCGACGAGGGCGACCGACCCACGCTCAACCGCCCCCTCCGCCAGCAAGTGTGCGGCAGCGGCGTCGGCGGCGGTATCATCGCCCGCGAGCAGGAGATCGGCAATCGGCCCGTCAGAAAGCTGTTCCATCACCCGGCGGCGGGTTGCCGGGTCGCTCACTCGCCCCCGGATGGGGTGCTTCCATTTATCGAGAAACCGCGCGAGCAGACCGAGGCGGGCGGGCAGCAGCCGTTCGAACTGTTCCCGGAGGCGGCGGGCGAGGATCGGCGCGGCTCCGCCCGTGCCGATGGCTACCAGCACCGGATCGCGGTCGACAATCGCGGGCATCAGAAAAGAAGAAAGGTCCGGCCCATCGACGATATTCACCGGCACGCCAACATCTTGGGCGCGGCGGGAAATTTCGGCGTCTTCAGCCTCGTCGCCGGTCGCCGCGAAAATCACTGCCTGATTGCGGATATCATCGAGCCGAAAGGCCCGGCGCAGCAGCAGGATTTCGTCGGTCACCGCCGCCGCTTCGATTTCGGCGGAAGGGTTCTTGGCAATGACGGTGATGCGCGCCCCGGTGCGCTTCAGCAGGCGCAGCTTCTGCGTTGCCGCCTCGCCCCCCCCGACGATCAAGGCCTCGCGCTGGTTCAGCGATAGGAAAATCGGCAGGCTGTGCATCGACCCTTCCTTTTTTTACAATCCCTTCGCGGAATTGCGAATTAACTTATCCACAGGTAGGGCTTTCCCCGTGGGGAGTCAATCTAATTTCACAAATAACATTGCATTTATGGGTATAGCAGCTTTCGCAGGATATCGGGGGTCACCGGAACCTGATCGGGCCAAACCCCACAGGCATGGCCGATGGCGTTGAGAATGGCGGGGGCCGTGGCGATCAGCGCCGGTTCGCCGATCCCCTTGGCACCAAAAGGCCCCAGGGGATGCGGGCTTTCGATAAGGTGGCAGACGATCTCCGGCGCGTCGGTCAGGCGCGGCAGCCGGTAATCCCCGAAACTTCGTGTGGTTTCCGGGTCGAACGCCTCGAACAACGCCATCCCGAGGCCTTGGAGGATCCCTCCCGCGATTTGCCCCTCGACGCCCTGGCGGTTCAACACGCGCCCAACGTCATGGGCGGCGGTGACGCGGGTCACGCGGACGACGCCGGTTTCGCTATCGACCGTCACTTCGGCCATTTGCGCACCGAAGGCATAGGCGGCATAGGGGCTGCCCTGGCCATCGGCGTCGAGCGGCGTAGTCGGCGGATCGAAAACGCCGTCTCCCACCCCGTCAGGATTGGCCAGGGCGGCGATAGCGGCCCGTCGCACCGCTTCCCCCGTGATGAAACTCTGGCGCGAGGCGGAGGTTTTGCCGCCGTCCGGCACCGCCTCGCTCGGTCCAGTGATCAGCCGGATGCGGTCCAGCGCCACGCCCAGGGTTTCGGCGGCGATTTGCGCCAGCACAAGATCGCTGCCCTGACCGATATCGACGGCGCCGGTCAGCACCTCCCAATGCCCCTCTGGAGTTCGGCGCACTGTGGCGTGCGACGGGTTCGACTGGCTGGTATTGCCGATGCCGTACCACAGGCAGGCTAGGCCGACGCCGTGCTTGAGCAGCCCGGCCCGGCCCGTCGCCGCCTTCGCCCGCGCGTAGTGCCACGCGGGCGCCAGGGCGTCCAAGCACGCGAGAAGGCCGACGCTCGCCGTAAGCCTTTGGTCGGTGACGGTGGTATCGCCCAGGCGGAGGGCGTTGCGGCGGCGCAGCTCCAGCGGGTCGATCCGCAGCCGGGCGGCGAGCTGGTCTAGGGCCGGTTCCAGCAACAGGGCCGCCTGCGGCACACCGAAACCGCGAAACGCGCCTTTTGGGGCGCTCGCCGTCCGCCAGCCGCGCGCGACCCCGCGATAGGCGGGCAGGCGATAGGGGCCGCCGCCGTGGATTGGCACCCGGTCCACCACCGTCCGCCCCCAGGAGGCATAGGCGCCACCGATCAGATCCATCGCAAGATCGATGGCGAGAAGATCGCCATCACGGGTCGCGGCGATCTGGACGCGGCCCTGGCTGGGGTGGCGCTTTGGCGTGACCGCCAGGCTTTCTGCCCGGGAATAGGTCCAGCGCACCGCCCGACCCGTTTTCACGGCGGCGAGGGCTAGGAGGGGTTGTACCGAAAGATCCAGTTTGCCGCCAAAGCCGCCCCCAATGAACGGCGTGACGATTTGGATTTTCGCCTCGGGCAATCCCAGGATAGCGGCGAGCTGTTCCCGGTCGAGGGTAGGCGCCTGGGTGGTGGCGGTGATCGCCACGCCGCCGTCGCCCCAGGGTTCGGCCCACCCAGCCTCTGGTTCCAGCGCCGCCTGGGCGACGGCGCTAGTTGTGGCGGTGCGGGTGATGGATACCGGGGCGACGGCAAGGGCCGCGCCCATATCGCCGCGATGCACACGCCGTTCCACGAAGACTTCGGGCGGTGGCGCGGGCAGCGGGGTCCAGGTGATCGGCAGATCAGCGTCGGCAACACGCGCCAGGGCGTCCTCCGGCCCGACCAGTGCCAGCACCGCTTCCCCGGGAAAGGCGGCGGTTTCTGTGGCAAGAACGGGTTGGACCCGGTGGTCGGGGTGAACGCCGTGCCCATTGCGCCCGGGAATATCCGCCGCCGTCAGCACAAGCAGCGCCGGATGGGCCGCCCGAAACGCCGAGAGATCGCCCAGCGTAAACCGGGCCGGGGCATCGGGCGCGCGCAGGACGCGCAGGCCCCAGGCCCCGGGCGGGGCGGTATCGGCGGCAAACTCGGCTGTCCCGGCCACCTTCGCCGCCCCATCGCGGCGGGCGGGGGTGTTGCCGATGCCCTCCCGGTTCTCCGGCAGGGCCTCCCCGTCGAACAGCGTAGCGACCGTCTGCGCGAGGGCGGTATAGCCGGTACAGCGGCAAAGATGCCCGGCGAGGGCGGCGGTGCGTTCCTCGGGGTTCGGCGGCGGGGTTTGCAGCAGCAGCGCGGCGAGGGTAATCATAAGGCCCGGAAGACAAAATCCACATTGGATCGCGCCTGCCCGCGCCAAGGCCTCCGTAATGCGCGCCAGCAGCGCGGGCGGCAGCCCCTCGACGGTCGTCACCTCGCGTGCGGCCAGCCGGGCGGTAGGGGTGAGGCAGGCGAGCCGGGGGGCGCCGTCGATCAGGATCGTACAGGCGCCGCAATCGCCGCTGCCGCAGCCGATCTTCAGCCCGGTTAGGCCGAACTGATCGCGCAAGAGCTGCGCTGCTGGGGTTGCGGCGGCGGCGGTCGCGGTGATGGCGGTGCCGTTCAGGCGAAAGTCGATCATGGCAGCGCCATGGCCCCCTGCCGGGCCAGAAGGGTGATCAGCGGGCAGCCGTCCGCCGCCGCCGTCAGTTGGGCCGGGAGCGCGGCAAGGTCAGCCCCTAAGCAGGCCGCTTCCAAGGCCGTCAGCCGCTGTGGCGGGGTTAGGCCGAGACGGCGACCGACGCGGAGGCGGGTGCAGCGCCCGCCCGCCTGCCAGAGCGCCAAGCCTGCCCGGTCGCGCTGCCCGCCGCGCTCCCCAATTGCCGCCCAGGCCGACCAATCCGGTATCGGCACGTCAAGGTGCAGGATAAGCGCGTCCGTTGGGGGCGCCGCCGCCGTATGTTCGGCACCATCGCGCGTGCGATAGGTTACGGTCCCGCCGCAGACCCTCAGCGCCAGCCGCGCATCGCCCGCAGCCGATTGCAGCGAACCGCCGAGCGTCGCGACGGCGCGAACCGGGGCTGACACAAACCCATCTGCGACAGTTCGCCACAGGGCAAGCCCATCCGGCAGATCGGCGGCGACCATAGCCCCCCAGGTTACCCCGGCGCCGAAGCGCCATCCGGCCTGCCCCCCTGGCAGGGTTACGGGGGAAAAGGCCTGGATTTCCGGCAGGTCGAGCAGGTCGATCAGCGGGGCTTCCCCCGGCCCCTCCCCGGCCATGAGCAGGGTTCCACCGGCTAGAAACTGCGCATGGGGCAGGCGCTGCCACAGGGTCAGCGCCTCTGTAAGGCTTTCGGGCCGATAGTAAGGAGCGGGAAGGCGGCGCATTTATGCCGTATTTTCTGATACACTGTTAACCGAGCCGCCGGAGAGCGGGCTCGACGGGTTCGTGCTGATCATTGAGGAGAAAAGGCAGATGGGGAAGGGTTTTACTCGGGTTGCGGCGGCGATTGTCTCGCTGGCGGTGCTGGCCCCGGTCGCGGCTTTGGCCCAGGGCGATGCGATCGCCAACCGTAAGAACGACTTCCAGACCCTGCGCAAGAACTTCGGCGAGGTGAAAAACGTCGTCGATGGGAAGGCTGGGCCGGAAACCGCTGCCGTCCCGGCGCAGGCGATTGCCGATGTCGCTAAGCGCATCGTTGCTAAGACCAATTTCCCCGCCGGGAGCGATAAGGGCGATACCAAGGCCCTGCCGTCGATCTGGACCGATGCCGCTGGCTTCGATGCCAAGGCCAAGGCGCTGGAAACCGCATCGGGCGCGCTGCTGGTCGCGGCAAATGCCAAGAACCTCGATGGCATTAAGGCCGCCTTTGGCGACGCGGCGAAGGCCTGCGGCGCCTGCCACGACGCTTACCGGGCCAAATAAGTCCGCTGGCGCAAAAGCGAAGAGCGCGACGGGAAACCGCCGCGCTCTTTTTTTGCCGGAAAGGGCGTTACGGTCAGTCGATACGCACGGCAACGAAGCGGGTATCGCCCTTGCTGACCAGGGTCAGCAGCACAGTCTTCTTCTTTGCGTCGCGCGCCGCCGTTACTTTTGCGGTCAGATCGGCTGGGGACTTCACTTCCTCCTGATTGACCTCGGTCACCAAATCGCCGGGGCGCAGGCCCTTTTCAAAGGCGTTGCTGTCGCCCGCAACCTCCGTAATCACAAGACCGCTGGCGCTTTCCGACAGCCCGAATTTTTCACGGGCGGCGGTATCGATGCCCTGAACCGACAGGCCGAGGCCGCGCACGGCGACGGCGGGACCGGCATTCGACGGTTCCTTCGGATCGGTTGCGGTCGCGACCTCATCGTCTTTCAGTTCGCCGACGGTAACCTTCAGGGTCACTTCTTTCTTATTGCGCCAGACGGTGACATCGACGGGCTTGCCGATGGGGGTATCGGCGACGATGCGCGGCAGCCGGTCGGATTCCGGCACGTCCTTCCCATCGAACTTCAGGATAACGTCGCCCTGCTTCAACTGGGCCTTCGCCGCCGGGCTATTCTCCGTCACGGCGCTAACCAACGCGCCGCGCGCCTTATCGAGACCGAAGCCGCTGGCGACATCCTCGTCGATCCGCTGGATCTTGACGCCCAACCAACCGCGTTTGACCGCGCCGCCGTTCTTGATCTGCTCGATCACCGGGCGGGCGAGGTTGGAGGAGATGGCGAAGCCGATGCCGACGCTGCCGCCGTTCGGCGATAGAATGGCCGAATTTACGCCGATAACCTTACCGTCCATATCGAACATCGGGCCGCCGGAGTTGCCACGATTGATCGAGGCGTCGGTTTGCAGGAAATCATCATAGGCGCCGCCGGTCGAGCGGTTGCGCGCCGACAAAATCCCCGCCGTTACCGTGCCGCCGAGGCCGAAGGGATTGCCAATCGCCATCACCCAATCGCCGATGCGGGCCTTATCGCTATCGCCGAAGGCAACGGCGGGTAGCGGCTTGCTGGTTTCGACCTTCAGCAGGGCAAGGTCGGTCTTCGGATCGCGGCCAATCAGCTTGGCAGGCAGTTCGGTATTATCGTGCAGCTTCACGCTGATTTCGTCGGCGCCGTCGATCACATGGTTATTGGTGACGATATAACCGGTCGGATCGATGATGAAGCCCGACCCCAGCGAGGTCTGACGGCGCGGCGCCTGATTCGGGCCGCGCTGGCGGTTCATGAAATCGCGGAAAAATTGTTCGAAGGGCGAGCCGGGGGGAAGCTGGAAATCCGGTTCGGCGCCATTGCCGCCGGGGCGGGCATTGGGTTTGCTGATTTGGGTTGAATAGACGTTCACCACCGACGGCAGCAGCTTTTCCGCCATATCGGCGAAACTTTCCGGCGCGCTGCGCGCATAGGCGGGCGACGTCAGCGCGGGCACCAGCATCGGCGCGCCGGTAACGGCCAGCGCCAGACCCGCCACGGCAACCGCGCGCCGCAGAGGGGAAGGGGAGCGGGAAAGGGACGGCAGGGGTTTCGTCATGGCTTTAACCGTTGTTTGTCGTTGAAGCGCCTTGGGGGGAGATAAGGGGCGGCGGGCGCCCGGTAAAGCCCCTTCGGCTGTGTCTTCTGCACTCTTGCCGCCGATCATGGCTGAAATTCGACTGTTGTGACAGCGCAACAGCAAAAAGTTTTTTGCAGGCTGGGGGCGCCTACATCACCGATCCGGCGGTTTTTTGGAACTGGCCGCAGCCATCGGTGGGCATGGTGAAACGCTTGGTTTCACCGCGCTCGCGCTGCTGATCCTTCGTGGCTTTGGCGGTGCAGCGACCGTAGCCATTTTCCTTCGCCCATTGGATGGCGCGGGTCGACGGCACTTCGCGGGACGTAATCTTATCCGGGGCTACCCAGTGGCGGCAGGCCGAGCAATTATTGACGGGTCGCGGGCGCGGCGGCGGGGCCACGCGCTCCTCGATCATAAAGAAGTTCACCAACCGGTGCCAGAAGCCTGCCATCATTCACTCATCTTGCCCCGATTCCTTAAAATAAGAGTAAAGGTTAGGCAATCGGACGGGAAGCTGTGTGATACGCAGGCGGCGGGCTTGTCACGGTTTTTGATCATTCCCCCGAAAAGATCATGCAGGTGGTGCTGCCATGCGCCAGCAGGCGCCCTTTGCCGTCGGTAATCTTGGCGTCCGACGTGCCAATGCGCCGCCCGGCGGAGAGAATAGTCCCCTCGATGGTCAATTCGCCCGCGTCGGGTAGAATGGCACGGACGAAATTCGCTTTTACTTCCAGGGTCGTATAGCTCTGTCCGGCAGCAAGCGTCGAATGGACCGTGCAGGCCAAGACAGTATCCAGCAGGGTCATGGCATAGCCGCCGTGGACGGTGCCCATCGGGTTCAAAAACTCGGCGCGCGGGGTGGAGGTGAAGATCACCCGCCCCGCTTCGGCATGCACCCCGCGCAGGCCCATCACCTCGGCCATCGGCGGCATCGGCAGTTCGCCTGTCATCATCTTTTGCAGAATTTCGATGCCGCTGAACTGGGTGACATCGGGCGGCAGCGGGGCGAAGACGGGGCTGGTCATGGCGGGACTCGCAATTGGATGTATATGCAGTTATCATGCGGATGCTTTCCCTTCCCGTCAATCCTGCGGCAGACTGCGGCCATGACTGATCCCGATTACCGCAGCCTCAACGATTGTTTGGTCCTGCATCTGCGCAAAGCGGCGCGGCGGATGACCCAGACGCTCGATCATGCGCTGGAGCCGCTCGACCTGACGGCAACGCAATTCGCCATTCTCGGCCATCTCTGTTGGGCGCGGGATCGGGGAAAATCCTGGTCGGTTCAGCGGTTGGCGGAAGCTTTGGCGATGGACGCCAGCAGCCTGACGCGCGCGCTACAGCCGCTCGCCCGGCGCGGATTGATGGCATTCGTTGCCGACCCGGCGGACAAGCGTGTGAAGCAGCCCCAGGCAACCGAAGCGGGGCGGGCTTTATTCGTCTCCGGCTGTGCGATCTGGACGGAGGCGCATAGCGCCCTTGTTGCGTCGTTAGGGTCGGAACCGGCGGCGGCACTGCTGGGGCTGCTCAAACAGGCGGTGGCACCGCCAGATTAAGGCCGTGGGCTGAGGTGAATGCCCGCCAGCATGCAACGGATGGATCCGCCCGCCTTCTCCAGCGTCGGGATTGCCAGCGGGAGCGGGCGGGCATGCCGTTCTATGGTGTGCCGCTGCGGGGGCGTCAGGCTTTCCCAGGCGCGGGCGGAGAGGGCAAGAATGGGGCCGCCCGGCGTTTGCAGTTCCAGCGCATTCCCGGCGAAATTGCCCACCTGGGCGGCGGTCAGCGGAATGAGAGTACGGTCGCGCGCGGTCAGCCGCTCGGCAACCTCCTGTCGGCGGGCATCATCGGGGATCATGTCCAAGCCGACCAGCGCAAAGCCGGTGCCGATGCTCATCAGCACATTCGTGTGATAGACCGGTATGCCCTTAGGGTCGATGGCATCGAACACCAGCGGTTCGAAGCGAAAATGGGTGCAGAACCGTTCCAGCATCAGCGGCGACATGCGGGGGGAACGCGCGGCATAGGCGACATGTTCGCTGTGATCCAGCACCATCGCGCCCGTGCCTTCCAGAAACACCCCATCCGCTGCAAGGCCGGAATAGTCGATCACATCCTGCACGCGGTAGGCCTGCTTCAGAAACTCGATGATATCCCAGCGCCGCTCCCGCCGTCGGTTCTCGGCGACCATTGGATAGACGGCGATATGCCCGCCTGCGTGGGTCGAAAACCAATTGTTGGGGAAGACCGAATCCGGCGTTGCCGTGGTGTCGTCTTCGAACAGATGCACCTTTACCCCGGCAGCCGTCAGCGCTGCGGCGACGGCGGAGACTTCCCGATAGGCAGCCTCGGCATCGCCTAGGCGACCGGCGGATTGAAAGGCATTGTCGGCGGCGGTCGCTGGATTGGGGGTGAAGTGATGGGGGCGGATCATCACGACGGCGGCGGGCGATTGGGCGTTGGGCATGGCGGCCTCCGACAAGGAACGATGCCCCAGGGTAGAAAGCCCCCCTATCCACGCACAATGCGCAGACTGATGACAAAATATTCAAAGTTTGAGCAAATTGCTTTAGCCATTTCAGCGAACTGTTTATCTGATGATTCCGCTTGATGCCCTCGACCATCGCTTGATCGCGGCCCTGCATGCCGATGCCCGTGCCCCGGTAGCGAAGCTTGCAACCATTCTCGGCCTATCGCGGAATACGGTGCAAAAACGGCTCGACCGCTTGGTCGATAGCGGCGTGATTCTGGGCTTTACCCTGCGGGTGCGGGCCGAACACGATATCAATCAGATCCGTGCGGTTATGATGATCGAGGTGGTGGGGAAATCGACCGGGGCCGTCATCAAAAGCCTGCGTGGATTGCCGGAACTCTATGCGCTGCACACGACCAATGGGAATTGGGACCTGATTGCAGAAATCCGCACAGCGTCCTTACCCGATTTCGACCGGGTGCTGCGGCAGATCCGCGAGATCGACGGCGTGTCGAACAGCGAAACCAGCTTGCTGCTGAGTTCGATTTAGAGCGCTTTGGTTTCCGGCAGCACGGGGGCGGCGGGGGCCGGATCGGGCAGGGTCGGCAGGCGGCCTTCGATCACCGTCACTTTTGTGCCGGTACTGACCAGCCCGAAGACGGCCTCGATATCTTTCGGCAGCATGCGGAAACAGCCGGAAGACGCCGCCCGGCCAATCGACTGCGGCTCGTTGGTGCCGTGGATGCGGTAATAGGTCCAGCCGAGATCGAGGGCGTAAAGCCCCATCGGATTGCGCGGCCCGGGCGGAACGGCGGCGGGAAGCGTCGGGTCTTTGCGGCGCATGCTGGGGGTCGGTACCCAAGTCGGGTTGCGGCGCTTGCGGACGATTTCGGTCGTGCCGATGGGAATCAAATCGCGCGACCGGCCGACGGCGATGGGGAAACTGCGGGCGCTGCCATCGGCCAGCGTGACGCGCAGGCGCCGGTCGGCGACAGAAATCAGAATGGTTTCGGCAGGAGATGGTGGGGGCGGCGCGGCTTTTGGCACGGCGACCACTCTCTCCGTCTCCGGGGCGGGCTTCGGCACTGGGGCCGGTTTCGCAACAATTGGCTTTGGCGCCTCGGGGAGCGGGGCAGGCTGCGGCGCCCGCAGGGGCGGCGGTTCGGGCGCGGCGAAGGGGCGCGGCGTCGGTCCAAACTCTAGCGGAATGGCGACGGGCGGAACGGCAAGCGCGGTTAAGGGAAAAGCCGCTTCGATTTCAGCGGGTGGCAAGATAAAGCTGGTCGGGCTGACAGCGACGGGGACCGGCGGCTCGAAGGCGCCCATGCGGTCGGCAGCAATAAGCCCAATGGCGGCCCCACCGATCACACCGGCAAGTCCCCAGAGCCCCCGCATGACAAAGGTTAATCCTCGGTTCATGCTGGGAAGCCTATCAGCCTAGGGCGCGTTTTTCTATCCTGCGGTCATGGTTTATTCACGTCTTACGGGCATTCTGGGGGCTGGACCCGCCCGAAAATCGGGTATGCGGCGGGTAACCCGAAAGGATGACGCGCCCGTCAAAGCCCCTTGCCAGGGGGCGGGGATTGCGGCAGGCTTTTTGTGCTGCGCTGCACAAGTAGCCTGCTTCTACGCCGGGCCGCCGGTCGGTTCGGTCTTTTTGGGAGGGTAACAATAATGAACAAGGCGCTCGAAGACCTCTATAGCAAGGCGTCGGCGGTTTACGAAAAATACCAGGATCAGGAACTTTATGATTACCTGATGACCCTGGCGCGGCATTTGGAAAATGCCGACATGATGAAGCATCAACTGGGCTATCTGCTGATGCACGCCCGTTCGACTGTTGCAGCCCCCGTTCGCACTACCCATTTCCAGGAAGCCCTAACGCGCGCCGCGCGTTTCCTTGAGAAAGTGGAAAAGGACGACGCATCGTCGGCCTAAGGCCTGCGGATCGCGCCCGCCCGCGCGATCTGTGCCGCGATGACCCCGCCCCCCTCCGCCTTCCGGCAGGCTTTGCCGGGTGCTGCCGCTTTGATTGTCGGTCACGGCATCGGGCGATTTGCTTTCACCCCCCTTATCCCGGCCCTTGTGGCGGCGGGCCTGTTCACCGGGCCGCAGGCCGTCTGGCTCGGCGCTGCCAATCTTATCGGATATTTCATCGGCTCGCTGTCGGCCCTCTGGCTGGCGGATCGGTTCGGCGTGCGCGCGGTAATGCGCGCGGCGGTCGGCGCCGTGCTGCTGGCGACGCTGGCGGGGGTGCCCGAGTGGGGGTTCGCGTGGCTGGCGCCGTGGCGCTTGCTGACCGGCATCGCTGGGGCATTGATCCTTATTCTCGGCCCGTCGGCGGTTTTGAGCCAAGTCGCCATTTCCCGGCGCGGCACGGTCGGCGGGCTAATTTTCTGCGGTATTGGCATCGGAATCGTGCTGGCGGGAACGCTGGTGCCCTGGCTGACCCGCATCGATATTGTTGCTGCGTGGCTGGGACTGGCGGCGCTCGCCCTGCTGCTGTGGCCCTTCGCCTGGGCGGGCTGGCCGCAAAAGCCGCCGGTGTCGGCCATGCCCAGCGGCCCGGGACCGCGCTGGACGCTGCCGCTCTATTGTCTCGCCCTGGCCTATCTCGGCGATGCGATGGGCTTTATCCCCCATACGGTTTTCTGGGTCGATTTTATCGCGCGCGGCTTGGGGCATGGCGTTGCCGTAGGCAGCCTGTTTTGGGTACTGTTCGGCATCGGCGCGGCCTTGGGGACGCTGCTGCTCGGGCGGCTCGCCGATAAGATCGGCACCGGCGCGGCCCTAACGCTGATGCTGGCGGCGAAAGCCATCTGCGTCGCCCTGCCGCTCGTCTCTCACACGATCCCGGCGCTCGTGATCTCCAGCCTGATCGTTGGGGCAGCGACCCCTGGGGCGGCGCTGCTCGCCTCTGGCGTTGCCCTGGATTTTGTGGGGCCGGAGGCGCATCGCGGCGTTTGGCGGAAATTGACCCTGATCTTTTCGACCTTCCAAGCCCTCGCCGGGCAGGCCTTCGCCGCCCTTTTTGCCGCTACGCAGGCTTATGAAGCGATTTTTGCGACGGGCGCGGGAATCCTGACTTTAGCGAGTTTCGCGGCGGCCATGACCTGGCGTCAGCAGCGGCTTCATAAGAAAATCTAGGGGAATTCCCCAGTTCTTCCGTCTTGTTCTGTCACCATTCCGGCGTACACTCGGGCCTCGGAAGGGTTGGGTTCATCTGGGCCCCCACAACAAATACGGAGAAATCCCGTGGCCGTCGGAATCGACACGCTCAAAACCCGCCGCACGCTTAGTGTCGGCGGCGCCTCCTACGATTATTTCAGCCTCCAGGCGCTCATCGATGCCGGTCACAGCAATGTGGCCCGTCTGCCGATGTCGCTGAAGGTGCTGCTGGAAAATCTGCTGCGCTATCAGGACGAGCGGACCGTTTCGGTCGCCGACGTCAAAGCGCTGGCCGATTGGCAGCCCGCCGGCGACGAAAAGGAAATCGCTTATCGCCCGGCGCGCGTGCTGATGCAGGATTTCACCGGCGTGCCCGCCGTGGTCGATCTGGCGGCAATGCGTGATGCGATGGTGGCTCTCGGCGGTGACCCGCAGAAGATCAACCCGCTGTCGCCGGTCGATCTGGTCATCGACCATTCGGTGATGGTCGATCATTTCGGCACTCCGCAGGCGTTTACCGATAACGTGAAGCTGGAGTTCGAGCGCAATCACGAACGCTATGCCTTCCTGCGCTGGGGTCAGTCGGCCTTCAACAACTTCCGCGTCGTGCCGCCCGGCACCGGCATTTGCCATCAGGTGAACGTCGAATATCTGGCGCAGGTCGTTTGGACCGCGACGGAAGACGGCAAGACCGTGGCCTACCCGGACACCTGCGTCGGCACCGATTCGCACACCACGATGGTCAATGGCCTTGCGGTGTTGGGGTGGGGCGTCGGCGGGATCGAAGCCGAAGCGGCCATGCTCGGCCAGCCGGTCTCGATGCTGGTGCCGGATGTCGTCGGCTTCAAGCTGACCGGCAAGCTGCCGGAAGGCGCGACGGCAACCGATCTGGTGCTGACCGTCACCCAGATGCTGCGCAAGCTCGGCGTTGTCGGCAAGTTCGTCGAATTCTACGGCCCTGGCCTCGATAATCTGTCGCTGGCCGACCGTTCGACCATCGCCAATATGGCCCCGGAATATGGCGCCACCTGCGGCTTCTTCCCGATTGATGCCGAAACCATCCGCTACCTGGAGTTCACGGGCCGCGATCCCGCCCGCGTGCAACTGGTGGAAGCCTATGCCAAGGCCCAGGGCATGTGGCGCGATGCCGGTAGCCCCGATCCGGTCTTCACCACGACCCTCGCGCTTGATCTCGGCACCGTCGTGCCGTCGATGGCCGGGCCGAAGCGCCCGCAGGACCGCGTGCTGCTGTCCGACGCCAAGGGCAGCTTCAGCAAGACCCTGGCCGATGCGGGCGTGCCTGCGCCGCGCAAGGTGGCAGTCGAAGGCTCCAACTACGAACTGACCGATGGCGATGTGGTGATTACCGCCATCACCTCCTGCACCAATACCTCGAACCCGAGCGTGCTGATCGCCGCCGGTCTGGTAGCGAAGAAGGCGGTGGAACTCGGTCTGGAGCGCAAGCCCTGGGTGAAATCCTCGCTCGCCCCCGGCAGCCAAGTCGTGACCGACTATCTCGAAAAAGCGGGGCTGACCCCGTATCTCGATAAGCTCGGCTTCAACCTCGTCGGCTATGGCTGCACCACCTGTATCGGCAACTCCGGCCCGCTGGCCGATCCGATTGCTGCGGCGGTGGAAAAGGGCGATCTGACCGTCGCCGCCGTTCTGTCGGGTAACCGCAACTTCGAAGGCCGCATCAGCCCGCACGTGAAGGCGAATTACCTCGCCTCGCCGCCGCTGGTCGTCGCCTATGCCCTCGCCGGTACGATGACGCTGGACCTGACGACCGATGCCATCGGCACCGGCAAGGACGGCAAGCCGGTCTACCTCAAGGACATTTGGCCGTCGAACGCCGAAATCCAGGCGGCGCTCGAAGCCAGCCTGACCTCGGATATGTTCAAGTCGCGGTACGGCAACGTCTTCCACGGGCCGGACGAATGGCGCGCCATCGAAACCACCACGGGCGAAACCTATGTGTGGGACGGCGGCAGCACCTATGTGCAGAACCCGCCCTACTTCGTCGGCATGGCCAAGGAACCCGGCGCGGTGTCGGACATCCGCAAGGCGCGCCCGCTGGCGATCCTCGGCGATTCGATCACGACCGACCATATCTCCCCGGCCGGGTCGATTAAGAAAGACAGCCCCGGCGGTTCTTACCTGCTGGAACATCAGGTCCGTCCCATCGACTTCAACAGCTACGGCGCTCGTCGCGGTAACCACGAAGTCATGATGCGCGGGACGTTCGCCAATATCCGCTTGAAGAACGAAATGGCCCCCGGCACCAGCGGCGGCGTGACGGTCTATCAGCCGAGCGGCGAAGGCATGTTCATCTATGATGCCGCGCAGAAGTATAAGGCCGAAGGCACGCCGCTGGTCATCGTTGCCGGTAAGGAATATGGCACCGGCTCCAGCCGCGACTGGGCGGCCAAGGGCACCCTGCTGCTGGGTGTGAAGGCGGTCATCGCCGAAAGCTTCGAGCGTATCCACCGCTCGAACCTCGTCGGCATGGGCATCCTGCCGCTGCAGTTCAAGGACGGCATGAGCCGCCAGACCCTCGGCCTCGACGGTACCGAAGTCTTCGACATCACCGGCGTCGAAGCGGGCCTGAAGCCGCGCATGGACCTGACCGTGACCATCACCCGCGCCAATGGCACGGTGGAAACGATCCAGGCCCTGTGCCGGATCGACACACTCGATGAGGTGGAATACTACCGCCACGGCGGCATTCTGCCGTATGTGCTGCGGAGCTTGGCGTCGTAGAACACGCACAGGTTGATTTTAGGCGGGCTTTCAGTACATTCTGAAAGCCCGTTTTCAAATTAACTGGAGAGTTTATGAGGGAAGTTCCTGAGAATATTCGTGAATTAATGTCTAGATTGAATGATGGCGATATACCGAATGACGTAGCTGGCTCAATGCGAGGGGCTGCTGAAGCTTTTCGTGATGCTGGTATTCATTCTTATGAGAAAGCTCTTAATACAGAAAAAGGTCAATATCTTGTCCCCTTCATAGTCTGTTTATCATTTTCGGCAGAGCTTCTTTTAAAGCTTTTGGTTTTTAAAAAAACTGGTGAGATTAAAAAAACGCACAAATTAAGTGAGTTGTTTCTTTCTTTAGATAGCGATACGAAGGATGATATTATTAATAAATTAAATGAGCGTTTTTTAAAAAATAAAAAAAGCACCATTATTGATGAATCGAGTGAGGTTAATTTTCATATTGATTTAGAGGGATTAATTAAAAAAATATCCCTTCATGATGAAACTTTTATTGATTGGCGATATTTTTACGAAAGTTCTGGTGTATTGTATGTAGAATTTCATTTCATTTTCGACCTTATTGAGGTGCTTGGCCCCCTTTCTCTCTGTTAGCGTTTTATTTTTTATTTAGACACAGGATCCGTCTGAGTGAAATCTCGACCGTTATAAAGAAGAACGAAAGCAGCCCCCAGTTCCTTAGCGAGAATAGCGGTGAGTGCCGACGCATCGATAAACATTCTGGTTACTCGTACAGCGAGTCGCGCCACTCCTTCGTAATGGGAAGCCCGTTCTCAGGATCACCTTCCGCTCGAAGCGCCCGCGCAAACGCCAACACACGTTCCACATAGTCCGAATGCTGCTCCTGCTGAGCGGTGGTTTCCCGCGCCGTCTCATGCTGAAACGCTTTGCGGATCACCTCGGTCTTGCTGATGCCTGGGCGACTTGCCAATTCTTCTGTCAACCGTTCAACTTCGGCATCTGTTACGGAAAGCGGCATTTTTGCCATCCTGTGCGGCTATACCGAGGGTCACGTAAATTTTAAGGTATGGAGTCCAACCGTTATGGTCAAGTTTACCGCCGTTGCCCTGGCTTTGCTGCTCTCTGGCGTTGCCCAAGCCCAAACCCGCATCGGCGAGGTTTCGACCACCTTCCGCCTCGTTGGCCCGAACGATAAGGTGCTGGTCGAACGTTACGACGATCCAAAGGTGGACGGCGTGTCCTGCTATGTGTCGCGCGCGGATACCGGCGGCCTGTCGGGCGCGGTCGGGCTAGCGGAAGACCCCAGCCGTTTTTCCATCGCCTGCCGGGCGGTCGGCGCAGTGCGGATCAAGGGCGAGATTGATCGCGGCAAAAAGGGGGAGGAAGTGTTCAGCGAACGCACGTCCTTCATCTTCAAATCGATGCGCGTCACCCGCTTCTTCGATGCCGAAAAACAGTCGCTGGTCTATCTGGTCTGGTCGACCAAGCTGATCGACGGGTCGCCCTATAATGCCGTCGCCGTGGTGCCGCTGAATTCCTAGCAGGAACCGCCCTAAGCCGTCACCGCTTGCGCGGCCTCGCTGAGCAGCGGCAGATCGGCGGCGGTCTGGGCTTCCAGCTCGCCGATCAACTGCGCGACCTCCAGCCGGTTGCCCGCCAAGCAGGCGCTGGCAAGACGGCGGGAGAGATCGTGCAGGCGGGTAAGGGCGAAATTCCCGAACAGCGAGATCAACTGATGGGCGGGGGCGTGCAGGTCGCGCACGTCGGCGGTATGGCGGTGGAGCGCGATATCCGTCACCCGCTCCGTCACAGCCGCGATCACGCTGTCGATCAGATCGGGCAGGGCATCGCGCCCAATGGTATCGACCAGTTCGGCAAACCGGGCCTGATCGAAGCGCGGGCGGGCCGGTTCCGGTTTCGCGTCGGCTCCCTGGGCCGCAGGCGCCTCTGGCTTGCCGCCCCAGCGTTGCAGCGTTTGCAGTAATTTGTCGCGGTCGATGGGCTTGGCCAGCGTATCGTTCATCCCGGCGGCTAGATGGGTCTGGCGCGATTCGTCCAGCGCATCGGCGGTCAGCGCAATGATCGGAATGCGCGCCCAGGGCTTGCCGCTGGCCCGGATTAGCCGGGTAGCCTGTAAGCCATCCATCTCCGGCATATGGATATCCATGAGCACCAGATCGAAGGCGTGTTCGGGCAGGGCTTCCAAGGCATCGCGGCCCGAGGCGACGCAATAGACCTGATGGCCCGCCTTGCGCAGCAGCGCGATCACGACGCGCTGGTTGATCTCATTATCTTCCGCCAGCAGGATCGACAGGGGCCGATCAAGCGCGCTGGCGGGCGCCGGTTTCCGGCTGTTGGTCAGGGCTTCGAGTGCGGCGGCATCAATCTTCGGCACGGGAAGCGACACGGTGAAGGTGCTGCCTTCGCCGGGCGCGCTGGCGAGGCTGATATAGCCGCCCATCAATTGCGCCAACTCGCGGGAGATGGCGAGGCCGAGGCCCGTGCCGCCGAACCGCCGGGTGATCGATTGGTCGGATTGGGTGAACCGGTCGAAGATCAGCGCCTGCTGTTCCAGCGGAATGCCGATGCCGGTATCGCGCACTTCCAAGACCAGCCGGACCAGATCGGGCGTTGCGGCGGGATCGGCGGCGGGTTCGGTATAGCCGCAAATCGTGATTTCGCCCGAGGGGGTGAATTTGACCGCATTGCCGAGCAGGTTCACCAGAATCTGCCGCAGGCGCGTCGGGTCGCTCTGGTAGACCAGTTCCAGCGAGGCATCGGTCTGCAAGCGCAGAGTGACGCCGCGTTCCGCCACGCGCGGGGCGAAGAGCGCGACGATGGAGCGCAGCAACTCACTGGGGCGAAACGGCAGCGGCTCCAGCGTAATGCGCCCGGCTTCCAGTTTGGTGATGTCGAGCACATCGTCGATAATCGCCAGCAGCGCCGTGGCCGATTGATGGGCGGTTTCGGCATAATCCAGCGCTTCGGCGGGTAGCGGCACCGTGCGCAGCAGCCCGAGCATGCCCAAGACCCCGTTCATCGGCGTGCGGATCTCGTGGCTCATCGTCGCAAGAAAGGCCGATTTGGCGGCGCTCGCCGCTTCCGCCGTCTGCCGGGCTTCACGTAGTTCATGCACTAAGCGGTCAAGGTCGGCGTTGCTCTTTTCCAGGGCCTTGGCCGTCGTGATATCGAGCCATAGGGTTTGCAGGCTGCCGTCGAACAGCACCCGTTCGCGCAACTCCAGCCAGCCGCCGTCTAAGCGGCGCAGTTGCAGCGGGCGGGCGACGGGGGTGCGGATCGGAAACGGCCGGTTGATCAGCCGGGCCACCGTTTCAGCCTCGTGCGGCGCCAAGGTGGTTTCGGCATAGGTGCGCAGATGATCGAGATAGGTGGTGCCGGGGTGAAAGAGATCGACCGCGCGCGGGAAAATATCGCCCATTACCCGGTTGGCTTTTTCAAAATTGCCGTTCGCATCGAAGAGAACGACCCCCCGGTCGGTGCCCTCCATAAACAGATCGGTCGCCGTCCGGTTATGCTGGCGCGTCACGTCCTGCCAAGTCTTTAGGCATGACCCGTCGGCGAACCAATAGATCCGGCTGTTCAGCCAGCGGCCATTGCGCTTTTGGAACAGGGACGGGTCGCGCATATTGCGGTGGCGCACCACCCCAGCCTCGACGGTTTCTTCGAAAAGTTTGGCGTCGGTAATCTCGGCATTGGCGCGAAAATAGTTGCGCATATTGTCGATATAGGACCAGCCGCGCTTCAGTTGGCCTTCATGCTCGGGAAAAAACGCCTCGTAGCAGCGGTTCCAGCCGATGATCCGCTCGTCCGTGTCGATCAGGCAGGCAGCGGTTTCCATCGAATCGAGCAACGCGCCGACGAAAGGAATGTCGCTTGTGTCCTGCTGGTCGAAAAGAAGCGGCGGAGGCGGGACAGTCGCGGTCATGGCGGTCCATATATGCGAAACATTTAACCCAAAGCTTACACTAGAATTGCCGGGATCGGGGCAGGGAAATTGCGCCCGTCCCCGCCCCTTTACGGGGGGCGCGCGGGCGCCCATCTTCTAAGCACGATAGCTGGAGAGACGAATGCCCTTGCTGATTGATCCCTGGTCCCTGCCCGACCCGGTCCAGGACTGCGCCCCCTCGGAGGGGGTGCGCGTCGCCGTGCTGGCGGGCGGTTGCTTTTGGTGTACGGAAGCCGTCTTTACGGCGCTTGATGGGGTGACGGACGTCAAGCCGGGCTATGCGGGCGATAGTTCGCTGACGGCCGATTACCGGACCGTTTGCTCCGGCCGCACCAATCACGCCGAAGTGATTAAAATCACCTATGACGCGGCGAAGCTTTCCTATGGTCAGCTTTTGAAGCTGTTCTTCGGCGTCGCCCACGATCCGACCCAGAAGGACCGCCAGGGCAATGACGTCGGGCGCCAGTACCGGTCGGCGATTTTCTATCATACGCCTGAGGAACAGGCGGTGGCGCGCGCCTATATCCGCCAGCTTGATGCGGCGAAGATCTACTCCGGTCCGATTATGACCAGCCTGGAGCCGCTCGAAGCTTTTTACGAGGCTGAACCGGAACACCATGACTATGCAGCGCGCAATCCGCACAGCCCCTATATCGCGCATGTTTCGACCCCGAAAGTCGAAAAGCTGATGCTGTATTTCCCCGAGCGACTGAAGCGCTAAACCGAAAAAACCCGCCGAAGGGCGGGTTTTTTAGAAGCTCAGATGGCGCGCCCGGAAGGACTTGAACCTCCAACCCCCAGATTCGTAGTCTGGTGCTCTATCCAGTTGAGCTACGGGCGCGTCGCGCTGAGGTGGCGGAACTTAGCGATAGGCTGCAGGGTGTGCAAGCGGAAAATGAATGGTTCTGCCAATCGTTTCAAATCTGTGACGCGCCGCCGGGGCCTATGCCGTAAAACCGCCGAATCCGGGCGGATTCCGCCCGTTGCAGCGCGACGGGGGCTTGGAATAGGCAAAACCTTCCGATAGTATCGCCAGCCATTAAGGTGCCTTCCGTCTTATCGAATTTGGTGCCTTTTCCGTTTGCGCATGCCGGTTTCGGGTGTGGGGCGGAAGAGGGTCAGGATCGTTTAGGGGGCACTGTGTGTATCTGTCCGGGGAAGGTGCTCCGACCACATGCCCGTGTTTCTGGCTGCTCATCCGTTCCGCAAAGCCGCGTTTGCGTTGCTTTCCGTCACGCTCATCACCGCTGTTTCCGGCTGTAGCAGCCTGGGCGGCCCGTCGGGCGCGTCTCAGCCGGTATCGGTGCAGACGAGCAGCCGGGTTCCCGCGACTCTGCCGCCCGCGCCGACGGTGGCCGTTCCCGCCTCCACCCCCGTTGGGGAAAAGGCGGCGCAACTGCGGGCCGATCTAACCCGCCTGACCGGCCAGCTCGATGATCGACAGTCGGTTCTGACCGCCATCCGCAACGGCAATATGGAAAACGGCCAACTCTATTACGCGCTGGTCGCCGCGATGAATGCGCGCTTGCAGGTGGGGACGACGCCGGGCAATCCGATCCTGACCCAGCAGCTTGAGCAAGCGCAGACGACGCTGGACCGCTTGAACGAGGATGTTGGGCGGCTCAATACGCTGTCCGGCCTCGTCGCGGGCGATGCCAGCCGGGCGTCCTTCATCATCGATGCGACGCGCGCGGCCTTCGGCATCTCCGGGGCACTGGATGAAGACCATCAGTCGCTGGCCAAGCTACTCGACGATGCCAACCGCTCCCAGGTGGCACTGGACCGGCTGCTGTCCGATATTTCGGACGATGTGGCCCGCCAGACCACCTATATCGCCAACGAACGGCGCAATCTCACTGCGCTGTCGGTTGCGGTGAAAAACGGTCAGCCGATTGGCGGCGCCTTGTCGGGCCGCATTCAGCAGGCAGGCCTCGGCGCCCCGGTCGCCGCGCCCTCGCCCTCGGGGCTGACCTCGCCCGCTTCTGCCGTGACCCGCCCGGACGGTCGCCGCCCGCTGGTGGTGATCCGCTTTGATCGCCCGAATGTTGCGTACGAACAAGCGCTGTACAATGCCGTGTCGCAGGCGCTGGAACGCCGCCCGGATGTGGCCTTTGATCTCGTCGCCGTCAGCCCGACGCGCGGCGGCGCGGGTCCTGCGGCTTTGGCGGCCAGCCAGGCCCGGCGCAGTGCCGAACAAGTTATGCGCTCGCTGACCGATATGGGGCTGCCGCCGAACCGCCTGTCGCTCTCGTCCAGCAATTCGGCGACCGCAGACAGCAACGAAGTTCAGCTTTTCGTTCGCTAACCGCTTTGCCCCTGGCGGGCGGCGGAAAACGCGCTATCCTCATGAGTCCTGAGCCCTCATGAGGAGGCTGCTATGGTTGTCTCGCCTCTCCGGCCGCTGGTGGCGGCCCTGGTGTTTTTGCTTGGGCTGGCCATCAGCCCGGCAAGCCGTGCGCAATCCTTGATCGACGGTGATCGCGACGCCATTCGCGGCATTATTCAGGCGCAGCTCGATGCTTTCGCCAAGGATGATGCGGCGACGGCTTTTGGCTTTGCCACCCCTAGCCTGCAAACCCAATTTGGCTCGGCCAGCCGGTTTCTGGCGGCGGTGCGCGAAGCCTATGCGCCGGTCTATCGGCCCGGATCGGTCTGGTTCGGGGCGCTGAAGACGGTCGAAGGAACTGTAGCCCAATTCGTTCATTTGACCGACCGCAAGGGCGATTCAGTCCTGGCGGTCTATTTTATGGAACGGCAGAAAGATGGTAGCTGGCGCATCGCCGGGTGCCGATTGCTGAAAGATCCCGGCCTCGATAGCTGATCTGCGGCGGCTGCGGGCGCGGGTGATTGTCGGCGCGGGCGGAATCGGGTAGAGAGGCGCCTTCATTTTCGTGGTCCTATTGGCCTTGTGCCGGAACTAGGACGCTGTGATCACCGCCGAAGGAGCCTGTCTATGGCCGACGCGAAGACGCCCGCCAAAACCTTCCCCGTTTCCTGGGAAGAACTGCATCGCAATGCCAAGGCGCTGGCCTGGCGCCTGATCGACGGCCATAGCTGGAAGGGCATTATCGCCATCGCCCGCGGCGGTCTGGTTCCGGCGGCGATTATCGCCCGCGAGCTTGACCTGCGCGTCGTCGATACCATCTGCATCAAAAGCTATTCGGACGATCACACGCGCGGCGAGATCCGCATTCTGAAGAATATCGCCCAGGCCGATATTGGCGATGGCGAAGGCTGGCTGATCATCGATGATCTGGTCGATACCGGCTATACGGCGAAAGCCGTGCGCGAACTGATGCCGAAGGCGCATTTCGCCACCGTTTACGCCAAGCCCTCGGGCCGTCCGATGGTCGATACCTATGTGACGGAAGTGAGCCAGGATACCTGGATTTTCTTCCCCTGGGACGTTGAGCCGCAGTTCGCCCAGCCGCTCGCCTCGCAGCGTCGCGGGTGACCGGCATGACCGATCTGCCGCTGGTCCGGCTGCAAGAGGGGCGCGAGCGCCGCGTGCGCAACGGCCATCCTTGGATTTACTCCAATGAAATCCAGATGACCCCGGCCGTTAAAGCCCTGCCGCCCGGCGGCTTGGTGCGCGTGGAAGATGCCCAGGGGACGGCCCTTGGCACCTTCGGCTTTAACCCGCATACGCTGATTGCGGCGCGGGTGATGAGCCGCGACCCGCGCGTGACGGTCGATACCGGTTTGCTGGCAACCCGGTTGCGCCGGGCGCTCGACCTGCGCCAGCGCCTGTTCCCGACGCCGCATTATCGGCTGATCCATGCCGAAGCGGACGGGTTCCCCGGCCTTGTGGTCGACCGCTACGGCGATATTCTGTCGGTGCAGCTCAATACCGCGATGATGGAAGCGCTGCGCGCCCCGCTGCTGGCGGCGTTGCGCGAGGTTGTGCAGCCGCGCGCCATCGTGCTGCGGAATGACAGCCCGTCCCGGACTTTGGAAGGGCTGGAGCTTGGCTCCGAAACCGCCTTTGCCGAGGATGGGGTCGATCTGACCCAGCCGGTCGAGATTCTCGAAAACGGCGGGCGCTTCCTGGTCGATGTGCTGGAAGGGCAAAAGACCGGCTGGTTCTACGATCAGCGCGATAATCGCGCCGCCGCCGCGCGGATGGCCGGGGGCGGGCGTGTGCTGGACGTTTACACCTATGCGGGCGGCTTCGGCGTGCAAGCGGGGCTGGCCGGGGCGACGCAGATTGTGTTGGTCGATCGTTCCCGCCCAGCGTTGGACCGGGGGCTGGCGGCGGCTGAACTCAACGGCGTGAAGAATGTCTCTGCCATGCAGGGCGACGGCGTCTTCGTCATGGATCAACTCGCCGGGGATAAGGAACGCTTCGATCTGGTCATCGCCGATCCGCCCGCCTTCGTGAAATCCAAGAAGGATCTCAACGTCGGGCTGCGCGGTTATCGTAAGATGATCCGGGCGGCGGCTTCGGTCGTCGCGCCCGGGGGCAGCCTGCTGGTTGCCTCCTGCTCCCATGCCGTCGATATGGAAGCCTTCACCAATGAAATGCGTGCGGGGCTGGCGAAAGCCGGGCGCTCCGGGCGCATTCTGCGGCAGGCGGGCGCAGGGGCGGATCATCCCGTGCATCCGTTCTTGCCGGAATCGGCCTATCTCAAGGCAATTCTGTTGCAGTTGGATTGAGTGACACAGGTCGGGGCGGTTACGCCCCGAACCCTAAGGCCCGACCGCCAGTTCGGCGGCGGCCAAATCTTCAATCGCCGTGCCGACCGATTTGAACAGGGTGATCGCCGTGTCATCGCGGCGGCCAAGCGCCTGGCCGCGCACCAATTCGAACAGATCGCCGCGTACCGAGGCTTCGCTGATCAGGCCAGATTTTAGCGGCTGAACCAGATCGCCCGCCTCGTGCAGCGCCCCAGCGCGGGTATCGCAATAGAGTTCCGCCCGCGTAATGGCGCGGTCGTCGGTCTCGCGCATCGTCGGGGTGAAGCCGCCAACGAGGTCGAGATGGGCGCCGGGGGAGAGCCAATCGCCCCGCACCACCGGCTCTTGCGCCAAGGTCGCGCACGAAATGACGTCGGCCCGGCGCACGGCGTCGGCGATATCGGTGGTGGCCTCGACTGTCAGGCCAAGCGGCGCAAGCTGGGCCGCGACCTGCTGCGCCTTATCGAGCGTCCGTCCCGCAATGGTAATATGACGGATCGGGCGCACGCTGGCATGGGCTTCGGCCAGATGCGGGGCCAGCGCGCCGGTGCCGATGACGGTCAGGCGGTGCGCATCCTTACGGGCCAGGAACCGTGCGGCGAGGGCGGAGGCTGCCGCCGTGCGGCGCACGGTCAGCATCGGCCCGTCCAACAGCGCAATCGGCGCGCCGGTTTCGCCCGACATCAGCAGATAAACGCCCATGATGGCAGGCAGGCTGCGGCGCCCGTTGCCTGGGAAAACCGTGACCGACTTTAGCCCCAGGTGCTTGCCGTGGCGCCACGCGGGCATAAGCAGCAGCGTCGCGTCCGGCGCGTCCGGCACGGGAACCGTGTGATGGTGCCGCATGGGAACGGTCATCGCCGGATCGGCGAACGCCTCCGCCAAACGGTCAACCAGGGCGGGGAAGGTCAGGCGGGCGCGAACGGCATCGGCGTCAAACCACTGGGGGGCAGTCACGATCAGGCTTTCTCCGCCGATGCTTGGGCTAAATCGGCTTCTAGTTTCACAAGCTTCTGCCGCGACGCCGCCAGCGCGCGGCGGGTTAACAGCAGCGGCACCCAGGTCAAGAGCGCCCCCAGCAGGCAGCCGATGGCCAGCGTGCCGAGCGCCAGCCCATAGACCGGCACATCAACGGCCAGGGCGAAGGGCCAGAAATCCACGCTCACAGGGCCGCGATTGGCAATGGCGAAAATCACCACAGCCAGCGTGACCGGCAGTGTAATGCCAAGCGACAGCAGGCGGATCAGGCGCGGCATGGCGCCGCCCTGTATATCCCGCCTGCGCGGGGCTTAATCCTCGTCGTCATCGTCTTCGGGGGTATCGACGCCGCCATTCAGCCGATCGCGTAACTGTTTGCCGGTCTTAAAGAACGGAACATATTTTTCCGCCACCTCCACCGCCGTGCCGGTGCGCGGGTTGCGGCCAATGCGGGCGTCGCGCCGCTTCACCGAAAAAGCGCCGAAGCCGCGCAGTTCCACACGATGGCCATTGGCCAGCGCCTCGGTAATCTCGTCGAAAATCGTCGAAACGATCCTCTCCACGTCCCGCTGATAGAGATGCGGATTGAGGGCTGCCAGTCGCAGGATTAATTCTGATTTTGTCACCCGGGTCTCTCCCTTTGGGCCCGTGCCCTCGCTGCGGTTTTACCGTGCCCGTGTTACGATCCCCCGTCAAGGGGCAAGCCTTTGGTTTACCGAGCTTTTTAGCTATCGACCCGCTTAATGGGCCAGGGCGGAAGACGGGGATGACCGGGGGGGAGGGTGGCGAGTTCGGCGTACAGCGCGTCGCCAATCGGGCAACCGGGGGCATGGGCGCCGGGCAAGATCGACAGGCCCATTAGGAATTCACTGACGATTTCGCCGCCGGTAAAGCGGAAATGCCGTTTGAACAGCTTAACCCAGCCGGCCCGATCTGTTGGCCCGTCTGGGGCGCAGGCGTGGCGCCCCAACCACGCGGCAAAACCGCCCTCGGCCCGGAAGGTTTGGACGGTGCGGGCGTTGTGGATAGTAGCGTCGATTTTCAGACGGTTGCGGATAATGCGGGCATCGCCCATCAGTCGGGCAACATCGGCGGGGCCATAGGCGGCGATCACATCCACATCATAACCGTCAAAGGCCGCCCGCATCCCGTCGCGGCGCTTCAGCGCGGTTTCCCACGATAGGCCTGCTTGGGCGATTTCGAGGCAAAGGCGTTCGAACAACGCCCGCTCGTCGGTGACGGGGACGCCGTGGTCCTGATCATGGAATGGCCCGTGGACCGGGTGGCCGTTCGCGATGGCGCAATAGCTCACGCCGTCGTTCCCCAAGCGGGGGCGCGGCGAACGGCTTTAGGCGGCGCGGCGCGTTTGGCGTTCGCGATGCCACTGGCGGAACCGGCGGCTATCGCTGACATGGCGCGCCCGATCCCGAACGCGGCCCACAAGACCGATAAAGGAGTGCAGCTTCTGCATGGTTCAACCCTCACCTTGCGACAGCCCGCGACGGCTCTGCGACAATAGCGAGGCATGCTTATCACCGACTCATGACAAAGGTATGACCGCACCGCAACAAAGGCTTTACAGCCCGCCCATTTTGCACAATAGCGCCCAGGCGTCGTCAGGTACCGGGCTGACCGATAGGCGCGACTGGCGCACCAGCGGCAGATCGGCCAAAGCGGGTTCGGCCTTGATCGCCGCCAGGGTAACCGGATGCGGCACGCTCCGCCTCGGGGCGACATCGACCATGCCGAACCGCCCGCTGGCATCGGACGGGTCGGGATAATATTCTTTCACAATCTCGACGATACCGACAATCGCCAACCCCTCGTTCGAATGATAAAAGAAGCATTCGTCGCCAAGGCGCATGGCTTTGAGGTTATTGCTGGCCTGATAATTGCGCACACCATCCCAATGGGTGCGACCATCGGCCTGCATTTGATCCCAGGAATATTTGAAAGGTTCGGATTTCATCAGCCAATGGGCCATCGCTCTCTTCCTTAGGTCTCGCGGCGCAATGGGCGGGCCAGCAGTCCGGCGATCACATCTTCTACCCCAGCATGGCCCGTTAGGATCGAATCGACCGCAGCGACGATTGGCATGTCAACCCCGGCCTTCAGCGCCATGCGGTGTAGGGCGGCGGCGGCATAGACCCCCTCGGCGACCGAGCGGCGTTGCGCCAGAATATCCTGAAGCTTCAACCCCTCGCCCAAGGCGATGCCCAGTGTATAATTGCGCGACTGTAAACCGTTACAGGTCAGGACGATGTCGCCGAGGCCAGATAGGCCGATCAGCGTTTCCGTCTGGACCTCCATCACCTTGCCGAGGCGGGTAAGTTCCGCCATACCGCGCGTGATCAAGGCGGCGCGGGCATTGTCGCCCAAGTGCCGACCCTGGGCGATGCCGCAGGCAATCGCCAGCACATTCTTGAAGGCGCCGCAGAGTTCGACGCCCAAGGGGTCGGAGGAGGCATAGGGCCGGAAGTTCGCCGTGCTGAACAGATCGGCAAGGCGGGACGCCAGGGCGACATCGCGGGCGGCGATCACCGTGGCGGCGGGCAGGCCCACCGCGACTTCCTTCGCGAAATTCGGCCCGGAGAGAACGGCGACCGGATGGGCCGGGATCAGGTCTTTCACCAGATCGGACAGCGGGCGGTCAGACTCGGCATCCAGCCCCTTTGCCGCCACCACCAGCGGCACGCCGTGGTGCGGGTCTAGGAATGGCGACAGATGGCGGCAGACCGACGCTAGGCCGTGCGATGGGGTGACGAGGAGGATCGCGTCCGTCGCCTCCGCCACTTCCGACAGGCGGTCGGTGAATTCGATCCCCTCCAGCAGCGGAATCCCCGGTAGGTAGCGGGTATTCTCCCGCCGCGCCGTCAGGATTTTCACCATCGTCAGATCGCGCGCCCAGAGGCGGACGGGGCGGCCCGTGCGGGCAAGGGTTTGGGCTAGGGCGGTGCCCCAGGCACCGGCACCGACAACGCCAAAAGCGGGGGCGTCGGTCATGCGGCAGCGTCCAGTGGCCAGCGCGGACGGCAGGGGGCGTCGAACCCGTGGCTTTCGCCGCGCCGCAGCCGCTCCAGCCCAGCCCATGCGATCATCGCGCCATTATCGGTGCAGAGTTTCAGCGGCGGTGCCACAAGCTCTAGTCCCGCGGTTGCAACGGTTGTTTGAAGGCGCGCCCGCAGCGCTTTATTCGCCGCGACACCGCCCGCGATCACCACATGCTTGCCGCCAGGGTGCTCCGCCAAAAAATCGGCCAGCGCATGCTTCAGCCGGTCGGCCAGCAGATCCCCCACCGCCGCTTGGAAACTGGCGGCGAGGTCGGATAAATCCTGCGCGCTGACGGGGGCGGGTAATTTTTCCGCAGCAAGGCGCACGGCGGTCTTGAGGCCGGAGAGCGAGAGATCGGCCCCCGGGCGACCGAGTAGTGGGCGCGGCAGCGCAAAGCGCGCGGCATCGCCGCTGAGGGCCGCCTGTTCGACGGCGGGACCACCGGGGAAACCGAGGCCGAGCATTTTGGCGGTCTTGTCGAAGGCCTCGCCCACGGCATCGTCGATGGTGCCGCCGAGGCGCCGATACTGGCCGACGCCCGCGACCGACAGAAACTGGCTGTGCCCGCCGGAGACCAACAGCAGCAGGAAGGGGAAGGGCACGTTATCGGTCAGCCGACACGTCAGCGCATGGCCTTCCAGATGATTGACGGCGATAAATGGCTTGTCGTGGACCAGGGCCAGGCTCTTGCCGACCGTCGCACCGACGATGACGCCGCCGATCAGCCCCGGCCCGGTCGTCGCGGCCACCCCGGCGAGATCGGCAAAGCCAACCTCGGCGGTCGCCATCGCCTCCGACACCACCCGCTCGATATGATCGAGGTGGGCGCGCGCCGCAATCTCCGGCACCACGCCGCCATAAGCGCGGTGATCCTCAAGCTGCGACAGAACGATATTGGACAGAATGCGCCGATCCTCCGCCACCACGGCGGCGGCGGTTTCGTCGCAACTGCTTTCAATCCCTAGGACAAGACGCATGATGGATAGACTTAGCGACCGACAGACGCGGGAAACAAGGGATAATCCTGTGTTACGCGCCGGATTTCGGCACCGGCACCGGCGCCTCTTCGCGCCCAAGGGCGAGCGCGGCGAACAGGCTGATCAAGGCCGCAACCGCAATAATCGTCATCAGCGGCACTTGATCGGCCCGGTTGACGTGGGCGACGAGGTAGGACAGCACGGCTGAAGCACCCATCTGGCAAAAGCCGACCAAGCCCGATCCGGCCCCGGCCAGATGGGGCGCGGCGGCAATCGACCCGGCAAAAGCGGCGGGAATCAGAATCCCCAACCCCAGCAGGAAGGTGAAGATACCGCTGATCACGCCGGGCACGGTCAGAATCTCCGTCACCGCCTGAGCCAACAGCCAGCCGCCGCCGAGAACCGAGATCATGGTCCCGAGTTGCGCCAGCCGGATATTGCTCCAAACCTCGGCCTTGCGCCGGGCGATCAAGCTGCCAGACATGAAACCGACGGCGTTGAACATCGTCAGCAACCCAAACTCCGCCGGGGACAGATGGAAATGCTGAATGAACAGAAAGGGGGAGCCGGTGATATAGGCGAACATCGCGGCAAAGCCGAGCGAGATGGCGAGGTTATAGGTCATGAAGACCCGGTTCCCCAACAGCGCCCGATAGCTGCTGCGCATGACGCCGAGATTGAAGACGTGGACGCCCTTCTGCTGGTTGGTTTCCGGCAGATAGCGCCAGATCGTGTAGAGCAGCCCGGTCCCCAGTAGGGTTAGCAGCGCAAAATTCGCCTGCCAGCCGAAGGCGGTGTGAAGAATGCCGCCCAAGGTCGGTCCGATGGCGGGGGCCAGGGAAATCCCGGCGGCAACGCTCGCCATGACCGTGGCCGCGCCCGCAATCCCAAAGGCGTCGCGCACGACTGCGCGGGAGACGACGGGGCCGACGCAGGCGCCTAAGGCCTGGACCACCCGGCCCAGGATCAATTGTTCGATGCTGCTTGCCGTCGCACAGATAAGGTTGCCGACCACGAAGACGCTCAGGCCGATCAGCAGTGCCAGTCGCCGCCCTTTCACGTCCGACAGCGGCCCATAGACGAGCTGCATGATCGCAAAGCCCATCAGGAAGGCGGTCATCGTCACCTGCACCAAGGCCGGATCGGTGTTCAGCGCCGGGGCGAGGTCGGGCAGCGATGGCACATAAATCGAGGTCGAAACGGCGCCCATGGCGGCCAGGATCGTCACCAAGATCGTCATCGCGCGGCGGCTGAGGGGAAGCGTCCAATCGGACGCGGCGGGCCTATCCATAACGGTGTAATCCTGTTCCGTAGGTCTTCAGCCACTGCCGGGCCGAGGCGGGGTCGGGGTGAAGCTGGGCGACGAGCGCCCAAAAGCGGGGGCTATGGTTCATTTCCACCAGATGCGCCGCCTCATGGGCCGCGACATAGCTGAGAACGGTTTCCGGTGCGAAGATCAGCCGCCATGAAAAATTCAGGCCGCCCCGCGCCGTGCAACTGCCCCACCGGCTTCTGGTATCGCGAACTGTAACTGATGTTACGCTTTTGCCAAGCTGAAAAGCAAAGGCGGTGGCGGCTTGGGTTAGATCGCGCGCGGCCTCGGCGCGCAGCCAGGCGCCAACCCGGGCCGTTACCCGCTCCTGAGGGCCGCCGACCCACAGAATGCCATCCGCCGCTCGGGGCTGGCGCAGGCCTTTCGGGTCGTGGTGAATGACGTGCGGCACGCCGCGTAACGGAAACTCCGCCCCCGGGGCTAAGGCCACCAGCCCGCTCTGCTGGCGTGCAGCGGCCTTTGTGAGGCAGGCCTGCATCCAGCCGTGATGGGCGTCGAGGAAGGCCAAAGCGCGCGGCAGTGGCAGGCGCGGCGGCAGCGTTAGGGCAAAGCGGACGGCGGCGGCGTCAAAGCGCAGCGATACCCGCCGGGCGCGGGCGTTACGGCGCAGGGCAACCGGGTATTCCGTGCCGCCGACTGCAACCATCACGCTGGTGGGCAGACTATCCGGCGCGGGCATGGGCGGTTAGCTGGCGGCTTGTGCCGTCTTTGCCGCTTCGATCTCCGCCGCTTTGCGTTCGATCAACTCGGCCAGATGCTCGATGATATCCGGGTCTTTGAAGCGGTGATGCGGCACCCCGGCCAGATAGACCTGATGGGTGCCGGAACCGCCGCCGGTGAAGCCGATATCGGTTTCCCGCGCTTCGCCGGGGCCGTTGACGACGCAGCCGATCACCGAAACGCTCATCGGTGTGGTGATATGGGCGACGCGCGCTTCCAGCGCCGCCACCGTCTCGATAACGTTGAACTGCTGCCGGGCGCAGGACGGGCAGGAAATGATATTGACGCCCCGGTGCCGCAGGTTGAGCGACTTCAGCATCTCGAAGCCGACCTTCACCTCTTCCTCCGGCTCCGCCGACAGCGAGACGCGGATGGTATCGCCGATGCCGGACCACAGGAGCATTCCCATCCCGATGGAGGATTTGACCGTCCCGGCGCGCAAGCCCCCCGCCTCGGTCACGCCGACGTGCAGCGGGTAATCGCAAGCTTCCGCCAGCGCCTGATAGGCAGCGACGGCCAGGAACACGTCCGACGCTTTGACGCTGATTTTGAAGTTGGTGAAGTCATTGTCTTCCAGAATGCGGGCGTGGTTCAGCGCGCTTTCCACCATCGCTTCCGGGCAGGGCTCGCCATAGCGCTCCAGCAGGTCTTTTTCGAGACTGCCAGCGTTCACGCCAATCCGCATCGAACAGCCGTGATCCTTGGCGGCGCGAATCACCTCGCGCACTTTCTCCTCGCTGCCGATATTGCCGGGGTTGATGCGCAGGCAAGCGGCCCCGGCTTCGGCGGCTTCGATGGCGCGCTTATAGTGAAAGTGAATATCGGCAACGATGGGGATGCGCGCCGCTGTCACAATCTCTTTCAGCGCAGCGGTCGATTCCACATCGGGGCAGGAGACGCGGACGATATCGGCGCCAGCTTCCTCCACCCGGCGGATCTGGGCGATTGTCGCGGCGGCGTCTGCCGTCAGCGTATTGGTCATCGTCTGCACGGAAATTGGCGCGTCGCCGCCGACGGCGACCGATCCGACCATGACCGTGCGGGACTTGCGGCGGTGAATGTCGCGATAGGGGCGGTGGCTCATGATCGTCTCGTTTCAGAAAGCAGATGGGCGACAGATAGTCCTGCCGCCCGCCAAGGTCCAGATCGGATGCCGGAATTCAGCTATTCCAGCGTGCCTTGCTTTAACCGTTCCGGGTCGAGCGGAACGGCGCGGCGCACCATGCCGATGGGGCCGAGGGCGGGGGCGGGCGCGCCGTCTACGGTCACTTCCAACGCCCCGGCATTGCCGGTCATCAGCGTCAGGCCGGGACGGTTCGGCACGCGGTACTGATCGCCCGCGCGCAACACCCGGGTCATGACCGCTTGATTGTCGCCATCGCGCACCTGCACCCAGCTTTCGCCCTTCGAGCGGATGATCACCCGAACGGGATCATTAACGGCGCCGAACACGCGGCCATCGGCGGGCGGGGCGGCCACGGGTGGTGGGGCAGGCGGCGCGGCAATCGGGCCGCTGGCGGCGGGCTTCGTATCTTCGGGCGGCGGCGGCGGCTGATCTTCCGGCGCCGCGGCAACGGGCGGGGGCGGGATTGGCGCCAGATGCCGAACGGGTTCCGCCGGGGCCGGGAGGGGCGGTTGCGGCGGCACGGGGGGCGCTGGAACGGCGGCGGCAACCTGCGGCGCAGGGGCGGCGGTCACGGTCGGCGGCATGGTAATCGTGCTTCCGGCAGCCGGGGCCGGGCTGCCCGCGACGGGCGGCGGCAGAATTTGGGCGCTCGTTGCCGTCTGCGGTGGGGTCGGGGCCTCGGGGGCCGGGCTGCCTTGGACCAGGCTTCTCAGCCGCTCCGGGACTTCCGGCACGCTGGAGAGCAGGTTTTGCGCTTCGGTGCGCCAGAAGAACCAGACCCCGGCAATCAGCGCGGCGACGATCAGGGCGATCAGCAGCGGCCCGATGCCCGGCACCCGACCGCGCGGCGCGGGGGAGGGGAAGGTCAGCGTCGTGCGCGGTCCCTGGCCCCCGGTCGTTTCGGCTTTGAAACGCTGGACGAGATCGGCCCCGTTGAGGCCCAGGTAATCGGCGTAGGTCCGCACAAAGCCGATGGCATAGGCGGTGCCGGGAAGCTGGTCATACTGGCCGGTTTCCAGCCCGTGCAAATAGGCAGCCTTAATGCGCAGCGCGGCGGCGGCTTCGTCCAGGCTAACGCCGTGCGCTTCGCGGGCGACGCGCAGGGCCTGACCTAGCGAGCTATGGCTTTCGCCCGCGTGGGGCGCGGGGGAGGAAGATTGGGGCGACACGATGGTACCGTAGTCCTGTTCAGCGACTTATGCACCGCCGACTGTATCAGCAGCAGGCGCGGCGGGGGAGAATTTAACACGTGCTGTTAACGCTGTTCAGGCGGATTGAGTCCAATCTGCCACAGCGGGGTTGGGTTAAAGGGCGACGCCGCGATCCCGGGCGTAGCTGCGCAGGACCGTGCGTAACGTTTCGACTGGCCGATGCATGGTCTGATCGAGCAAGGGGCGGAACTGCCGCACGTCGAGCGAGCGGGTCATCATCTTCACGGGACCGATCGACCCGGCGCTCATCGACAGAGCGCGGAAGCCAAGACCGATCAGTGCCATCGCTTCCAGCGGCCGCCCGGCCATCTCGCCGCATAGAGTGAGCGGAACCGACGCACTCCGCGCTTTGCGCACCAGATCGTCAAAGAAGGCCAATGCCCCCGGCGCCAGCGTGTCGTAGCGGTCCGACAGGCGCGGGCTGCCGCGATCCCAGGCGAACAGGAACTGCATCATATCGTTGGAGCCAACCGATAGGAAATCGACCCGGGCCAAGAGTTGCGGCATCTGCCACATCAGGCTTGGTACTTCCAGCATGGCGCCAACCTTCACCCGGTCGGGCAAAGGCTCGCCGCGATCTTCCGCACGGGTCAACTCTTGGTCCAGCAGGGCGCGGGCGGCGCGAAATTCGGCGATGGTCGCGATCATCGGGAACATCACCCGCAATTCGCGCCCCGCCGCCGCCAGAATCATCGCGCGGAGCTGCTGGCGCAGCATCAGCGGGCGATCAAGACCGATGCGGATGGCGCGCCAGCCCATCGCCGGGTTCTCGTCCTCGCCCGCGTCGAAATAGGGCAGCGTTTTATCGCCGCCGATATCGAGCGTGCGGAAGGTGACGGGGCGCCCATCGGCAGCGTCGAGGATTTTCTTATAAAGCTCGGTCTGCGTCGCGACATCCGGATAGGAGGAGCGGACCATAAAGGGGATTTCGGTGCGATAGAGGCCGATGCCATCCGCCCCGGTCTCGTCGAGATGCTGCAAATCGATCAGCAGCCCGGCATTCAGCAGCAGGCTGACCTGCTGACCGTCATGGGTCATTGACGGCATATGCCGAATGGCGGCGTAGCGCTGGCGCAGGTCGGCCTTGACCTGCATCGAATGGCGCACGGCATCCAGAACATCCTGCCCCGGTCGCAGGAAAACCTGACCATTGTCGCCATCGACGACGACTTGATCGCCGGTTTCCACCCGGTCGAGCACTTCCGTAACGCGCCCCAGCACGGGAATATCGAGCGCGCGGGCGACGATCGCGACGTGGGAGGTGGCGGAGCCTTCTTCCAGCACCAGCCCCTTCAGCTTCGTGCGGTCATAGTCCAGCAGTTCCGCCGGTCCCATCGCGCGGGCAAAGACGATGGCATCGGCGGGCATTTCGGATGAGTCGAACACCGCCCCAGAGAGATGCGTCAGCAGCCGCGCGGTCAGGTCTTCAAGATCCAGTAGCCGTTCGCGCAAATAAGGGTCCGTCACTTCGCGCATGCGGGCGCGCATATCGTTCTGGACCTTCTGGACCGCCGCTTCTGCCGTTAGCCCGCTGTTGATCGCCTCGCGGATACGGGCCAGCCAGCCTCGATCCTGGGCGAACATGCGGTAGCTTTCCATCACGTCTTGCAGTTCGCCGCTGATGTCGGTCGTCGTCATTAGCGTATCGAGCTGGCTGTGCATGGCCGCAACGGCGGTTTTCAGCCGCTCCAGTTCCTCCGCCGGGTTTTCTGCGACCATCTGGCGGATGGTGACGCGCGGGGCGTGCAATAGGGCGGTGCCGATGGCAAGGCCCGCATTCAACCGCAACCCATCCAGGCGGCGCGGCACAATGGCGGTAGCATCGGCCAGGATCGGTTCGGACGGGTTAATGAGATCGCCGGAGGCAATGAGTTCCGCCAGAACCATCGCCACGGTTTCCAGCGTCTCCAGCTCTTCATCGGTATAAAGCCGCTGGGCCTTGTTCTGGACGGCCAGCACCCCGGCGACGCGGCCGCCGCGCATGATCGGCACGCCCATCAGCGAGCGGAACAGGTCTTCGCCGGTTTCGGGCCGGTAGGAGAAGTTGGGATGCGCCCAAGCATCCGACGCGGCAATCGCGCGGGCATGGGCGGCAATATCGCCGATCAGCCCTTCGCCGACCCGCATGCGGGTGTTATGCACTGCCTCGGGGTTCAAGCCTTCGGTGGCAAAAAGCTCCAGCACTTCGCCCGCGCGCATGACGTAGACCGAGCAAACTTCGGCCACCATGTCGGAAGCGATCAGGCGGACGGTTTGGTTCAGCCGCTCTTCCGCCGTCGTGCCAGCGGCCATCAGATCGCGCAGGCGCCGCAACAGGCGGCGCGCCCCACTCCAGCCAGCGGATGGGGGCGTCTGCATGGCTTAGCCTCCCACCGCGCGGCGCTGGGACCGGGCGGCTAAGGCCGCGTCGGCTTGCGCGATCAGATCGGCGATGATTGTCGCGGTCGGCTGTTCCTGCGTAACGAAACCAACGCTTTGCCCGGCCATCAGCGACCCGGTTTCGATATCGCCGTCCACCACGGCCCGGCGCAAAGCCCCGGCCCAGAAATGTTCAATGTCGAGCTGGGCTTGCTTCTGGTCGAGCCGCCCGGCATCGACCTCGGCGATCACTTGCCGCTGCCGCTCTTGGAAGGCCCGCGTGGCGTGATTGACGATGGCGCGCACGGGGATCACCGGAAAGCGCGGATCGACCTGCACCGATGGCTGCGCGTCACGCGCGGCGGCGCGCAGAAAGGCTTTTTTGAAGTTGGGATGGGCAACGCTTTCCGTTGCGCAAACAAAACGGGTGCCAAGCTGCACCCCTGCCGCGCCCATCTCGAGGTAGGCCAGCATCGATTCGCCGCGCCCGATGCCGCCCGCGACAAAGACCGGCACATCGGTAATGAAGGGCAAAATCTCCTGCGCTAGCACCGAGGTCGAGACGGCGCCGATATGGCCCCCGGCCTCCGACCCTTCGATGATCAGCGCATCGACCCCCTGCCGCACCAGCTTGCGCCCCAGCGGCTGCGTGGGGGAAAAGGCCATAACCTTGGCCCCGCCCGCCTTGATTTGGCGAATCACATCGGCGGGCGGAATCCCCCCCGCCAGCACGATATGCGACACTTTCTCGTCTAAGCACACATCGGCCAAGGCCGATAGTTGCGGATGCATAACGATTAGATTAACGCCGAAGGGCTGGCCGGTCCGCGCCCGGGTTGCCCGGATTTCGGCGCGCAGAACCTCCGGCGGCATCGAACCGGAGGCAAGAACCCCAAAGCCCCCTGCTTCCGAAATCGCGGCGACCAGGGTGCGTTCCGACACCCAGGTCATTGCCCCGCCCAAAATGGCAAACGGCGTGCCCAGGAATGCACAGCCCCGTTCCCACAGCGCCGCAAGCGCTGGGGAGGGGAGGCTTAGCGAAGGGGCACGACCGTCCTGCATTCCGTCAACCGTAGCTTGTTACGCAGCCGCATCAAGCCCGAAAGCGGTATGCAGCGCCCGTAGCGCGAGTTCGGTATATTCTTCGGAAATCAGCACCGACACTTTGATTTCCGAGGTGCTGATGACCTGGATGTTGATATTTTTGGTCGCCAGGGTTTCGAACATCTTCAGCGCCACGCCAGCATGGCTGCGCATGCCGACGCCGACCACCGATACTTTTGCCACGGCGGGATCGGGAATGAGTTCGGAATATTGAATGGCTTCCTTTGCATCGCGCAGCACTTGCAGCGCGCGCTCCAGATCGGTGCGGCCGATGGTGAAGGTCAGATCGGTGGTTTTGCCGTCCGCCGAGACGTTCTGGACGATCATATCGACGTTCACCGCCGCATCCGCCAGCGGGCCGAAAATCGCCGCCGCGACGCCCGGACGGTCCGCAACCTTGGCCAGAGTGATCTTCGCTTCGTCCCGGCTATAGGCAATACCGCTGACCAGATGCTGTTCCACGATCTCGTCCTCATCTACAACAAGGGTTCCGGGCAGGTCGGCGAAGCTCGACAGAACTTGCACGCGCACCCGATGTTTCATCGCCATTTCGACCGAGCGCGGCTGGAGCACCTTCGCCCCCAGCGACGCCATTTCGAACATTTCTTCGTAGCTGATCTTATCCAGCTTCCGCGCCTTCGTCACGATCCGGGGATCGGTCGTATAGACACCGTCCACATCCGTATAAATGTCGCAGCGGTCGGCCTTCACGGCGGCGGCAATCGCGACCGCCGAGGTATCGGACCCGCCGCGCCCGAGCGTCGTGATGCGCCCATCCTCGGTTACGCCCTGGAAGCCGGCGATTACGGCCACTTCGCCCCGGTCGAAGGCGGCATTCAGATTATCGCCCGGAATATCGGTGATGCGCGCTTTGCCGTGGGTATCGTCGGTATGAATGGGAATCTGCCACCCCAGCCAGGAGCGGGCGGGCACGCCGATTTCTTGCAAGGCCAGCGCGGTTAGACCGGCGGTCACTTGTTCGCCAGACGCAACAACGGCGTCATATTCCTTCGTATCGTGCAGTTTGGCGATGCCATTGACCCAGGCAACGAGCTGGTTGGTTGTGCCTGCCATCGCCGACACGACGACGGCAACCTGATTGCCAGCCTCGACCTCGCGCTTCACGCGCTGGGCCACATTGCGGATACGATCGAGATCGGCCACCGACGTGCCGCCGAACTTCATGACGATACGGGCCATCGCCGCCTGTTTCCTTTCTTCTTGAGGGCTGCCGACCCCGCTGCCGAAACCGGGCGGCGGGGTTGCCAGCGCCAGGGCGGCTATACATACTCTGGGACGGGAGCGAGGCCAAGCGCTGTCCCCCCATCGTCAAGAGGAATTTTAGGATGAACCCCGCCCGCCCCTCTGGCCCCAGTGCCGCCTCGAGTGTCGATCCGCAGGAGGTGGCGCAGTTCGCCGCTTTGGCGGAGAGCTGGTGGGACACCGATGGGCCGATGCGCCCCCTGCACGCCTTAAACCCGGTCCGCGTCGGCTATATCCGTACACAATTTCTCGCTCATTTCGGTGTAGAAACGAATAGTTTGCGCCCGTTTGCGGGGCGCCAGATGCTGGATATCGGCTGTGGCGGCGGGTTGGTTGCGGAACCTTTGGCGCGGCTCGGCGGCACCGTGACCGCGATTGATGCGGCCGCGCCGAGCATCGCGGTGGCGCGTACCCATGCGGCGGCGGCAGGGCTGAGCATCGATTACCGCGCGACCACGGCGGAAGACCTGCTGGCCGAAGGGCATCAATTCGATATCGTAACAGCGCTTGAAATTGTGGAGCATGTGGCCGACCCGGCGGCTTTCCTTGCCACCTGCGCAGGGCTGGTCGCGCCGGGGGGGCTGCTGATCCTCTCCACCCTCAACCGCACGCCGCAGGCCTTTGGCCTTGCCATCCTGGGGGCGGAATATCTGCTGCGGATGCTGCCGCGCGGCACCCATTCCTGGCGCAAGTTCCGTAAACCCTCGGAACTGGCGGCGCCGCTGCGCGCATCGGGCTTGACCGTTACCGATGTTGCTGGGGTTGCCTACCGCCCGCTCACCGGCGATTGGGCGCTGACCCCCTCGCTCGCCGTTAATTATATGCTGACCGCTACCCGCCCGGCGCGGGCGTAATCCAGGCACGATCATACTAGGACACTCACCATGCCCCGTTTCGAGATCGCCGTTTATAATGCCGAAGTTGCCGAAGCCGTGAATCGCGGCGAGCGGCATAAGCGCTATGACGATGGGTGGGCGGAAACCCGCTATGTCGAAATCAACGCCCCCAGCGTGAACGAAGCCCATCTGCGCGCTGCCGCAAAATTTCCAACCAGCGCCGGGTTCATCGTTCAAAGCATTACGCCGCTGGAATAGAGCGCGATTAGGCGATTCCCAACAGCCGATCCAGCACAGGCCCCAGCCGGTCGCGATAATGGCCCCAGGTGAACCCCAGGGCACGGACGCGGGCGGCGCGCCCTAGGGCGCCGCGCAGGTCGGCGTCTTGCTTTAGTGCTAGGATCGCCTCGGCAATCGCCTCGACCGAGCGGATCGGGACGATCTTGCCTTCGATCCCGTCGCGGACCATCGAACCGGAATTGACCGTGGTGATGACCGGCAAGCCCGTTGCCATGCCTTCGAAAATCGCCAGGGCCGAGCCTTCGTGCAGGCTGGGGTAGACGAACACGTCCGCCGACTGGAACAGCCGTTCAACTTCGTGATGCGGTACATTGCGGACGTGGCGGAACCAGCTCTCATAGGGCTTCAGCCCGCGCCCTTCGCCGACGAGACCGCCGACGAGCACGAGTTCGATGGAGCGGTCGCCGATCTGCTTCACCGCCTCCAGCACATACTTCAGCCCTTTGCGCTGGCTGATCTGGCCGACGTAAATCAGCCGGAAGATGCCATCGGTGCGCGGGGTGTCGGCGGGTTTGAAACGGTCCACCCGCACGCCGAAGGGCTGCAGGTGAATGCGCTCTGGCGCGACTCCGACCTCGATCAGCGTCTGGGTTACATAATCCGACGGCGAGAGGATCGCGTCGGCCAGCCGCGCTTCGGCCAGACATTGCTCGATTTCGGCCTGCGGGGCGCCTGCGTGCAGCGAGTCGGCCCAATCGGGATGGAGGGCGGCTTCTTCCTTCAAAATCCGGTCGCCGACCGCGAGGTGGCCGATCATCTGATTGAGCACCGTCACGGTGCCGACCTGCCGCGCCGCTTCGAAGCTGCGCAAGGCAGACGTATCGTGCCCGATAAAGAGGCGCGGTTTTTCCCGGCGGATGCGATTGGCAATCGCTTCGTCGATGCAGCCATTGCGCCACGCCATCACCGCCTTCGGTACGGCGGGCCGATGGTTGGCGAGGCGCGCGGCGGCGACATAGGCGAGTTCGGGGAAGGCGTGGGTCAGCACGCGGGCTGGGTCGATGCCCTGGAAGCTGCGGCGCTTCAACTCCCGCTCGATCTTGCTGCGGTAGCTGTCCGGGACCACGGCCAGCAGTTTGCCCCAAAACCCCTGGGGATCGTAGTAGAAGCCGGTTTCGAAGCGGGAATTAAACCCCAGGCCTTCAACCGCCGCGACGAGTTCGTAAATGAAATGGGCCGCGCCGGGATGGCCGATCAACACCGATTGCTGGTCGCGCATGCGGATCACCGATTATGCTGGCGGCGCGCCCAAGCCGCTGCCGTGCGCACGATAGTTTCGATATCAGAATGTTTGGCTTCCCAGCCCAACACGTCGCGCGCTTTCTCCGCCAAGGCCACTAGGCTTGGCGGGTCGCCGGGACGGCGGGGGGAAACCTGATGCGGCACGGGGCTGCCGAGCACCCGTTCCACCGCCGTCAGAATCTCCCGAATCGAAAAGCCCGACCCGGTTCCAAGGTTAATCGCCGTCGTCGCGCCGCCGTTTTCCAGATAGGTCAGCGCCCGCAGATGGGCATCGGCAAGATCGGTCACATGGATATAGTCGCGGATGCAGGTGCCGTCCGGCGTCGGGTAATCCGTGCCGAAAACCTGCAACTGCGGGCCTAGGCCCAGGGCGGCATTGATCGCCAGCGGCAGCAAATGGGTTTCCGGGTCGTGGTTTTCGCCAATCTCGCCGTCAGGATCGGTGCCGCAGGCGTTGAAATAGCGCAGCGCAACCGAGCGCAGCGGCGAGACCGCACCAATATCCTGCAACATCTGCTCCACCATCCGCTTCGACCGCCCATAGGGGTTGATCGGCTGTTGCGGCGTGTCCTCGTCGATCGGCAGGGTCTTCGGCACGCCATAGGTGGCGCAGGTGGAGGAAAACACCAGCTTATCGATCCCCGCCGCCAGGGCGGCTTCGATCAGGCTCAAGGCGCCAGCGGTATTGTTGCGATAATATAGCACCGGATCGGCCATGCTTTCGCCGACATAGGCGACGGCGGCGAAATGCAGAATGGCGATAGGCTTATGCTCGGCCAAAGCCGCGTCGAGCGTCGCCCGGTCGGCGATATCGCCCACCACCAGCGGCCCATAGCGCACGGCATCGCGGAAGCCGCGCGACAGATTATCGTAGCTGATCGGCAGATAGCCCGCTTGGGCCAGCGCCTTGCACGTATGGCTGCCGATATACCCGGCACCGCCCGTCACCAGAACCGGGATGCTCACGGGCGAATCTCCACGCCGGTGGTTTCGCGCAGGGCGCGGCACAGGCCGTCGAGATCCTGATCGAAGCTCCACTGATTGATGCGGTCGAGGCTGGCCTGCCCCATCGCCGCCAGCCGTTCAGGATCAACCAGACAGTCGCGCAGGGCCGCCGTCAGCGCGGTATCATTGCCGAAGGGGTAGATATGGCCGTTGAGGCCCGGCACTACCAAATCGGGTGCCGCGCCGATCCGGTCGGAACAGACGATGGCGCGCCCGGCGTTCATCGCCTCGTTCACCACCAACCCCCAGGCTTCCCGTTCCGAGGGCAGAACGAAAATATCGCAGAGATCATAGAGGGCGGCGAGATCGGCCTGCCCCTTGAAGCCCAGGACTTTTACCGATTCGCCGAGACCCGAGAGCGCGATGGTCTTTTCCAGCGCGCCGCGCTGCGGCCCATCGCCCGCGTACAGCAGATAGGGTTTGCGCGCGTCATCGTCATGCACCAGTTCGGCGAAAGCCCCCAGCAGCGGCAGCGGCTGCTTGCGGTCGATCAGTTTCGCGGCGAACAGAATGATCGGGCGGCCCGGCTCTAACCCCAAGCTCGCGCGCAGTACCTCGCGCTGCGGGGAGAGGGCAGCGATTTTGCTTTGGAAATAGGCGTTATCCACCGCATAGGGCACGGGGATCAGCTTATGCGGCGCAATGCCGAAACCGCGATAATAGGCGGCATTCAGGTCGCCAATTGTCAGCCAGCGATCCACCACCTTATCGATGCTGGTGAAGAAAACCTGCTTCACGATCTGCTTGACCGCCGACCGTTCCGCCGAAATTTCGGTGGATTCGTCGCGCATCAGCACTTTGATGCCCAGCATCTTGGCCGTTGCCGCCGCGACCCAGTGCGAGGCGCGGTTATAGCCATGAATCCACAGGGCGTCGAACTTTCCAGCCCGAAGTTTCTGGGCAAGCCCCTTGGAGAAAGGCCGCCAGACGGTGGGAATTTCATTGGCGGCCAGCGGCGCGCCCCATTGGTCCAGCACCTCATGGGCATAGCCGTCCAGCAACGGCACGTCCCACTGGATCGCCCGACCAAAGTCGGGATCGACGAAGGCGCGCGCCGAAAAATCCGACCCAAAGAACACTTTAAAGTCGAGCCCCGGCAGTGCCGCGACGCGGCGCAGCAACGGGGCTTGGTATTGGATCGGATGCGTAACGAAATAGGCGAGCTTTAGGCTCATAGCGACTCTCCCAGGCGGCGGGCCAGCGGATCGAGAATCATCTGATGCACGCGCTGGTTATACGCCTCTGCCGAGAAGGTTTCGAGTCCCTGCGGCGGTTCGCCCCGGCCTTGCGCCAGCGCGGTTTCGATCCCCCGGATCAAATCCGCCGGGTCTTTCGGGTTCACTACCGGGCCGAACTGCCCGTCCAGCACCGCTTCCGCACTGGCGTCGAGGTTGGAGGCGATAGCCGGAATCCCGCAGGCCAGCGCCTCGATAATCACAATCCCAAAGCCCTCGCCCCAACCCGCCAGCAGGAAGACATCGGCCAGCCGGTAGGTATCGACCTTCTCCTCCTCCGGCACATAGCCCGCGAAGACGACCTTATCGGCAATGCCAAGGTCGCGGGCCTTTTGCTCCAGCCGGGGGCGGTCGGTGCCTTCGCCGCAGATCAGATAGGCCAGATCGGGGTGGCGGGTCAGCAGATCGGGCATCGCCTCCATGACCTCATCGAAGCCCTTATAGCGTTCCCGCGCCTCAAGCCGCCCCATACCCATCAGCACGCGCTTATTGGCGAGGCCATAGCGGGTCAGCAGATCGGCACGCTTCGGGCCGGGGGTGAAGGCGGCAATATCGACCGCATTCGGCACCACCAGCCCTTTCGGCTCGGGCAGGCCGGTCCAGTCCAGAAACTTATCTTTGGTGAACTGGCTGACGGCCAAGAACCAATCGAGCCGCCCAATCTGCCGCCGCGTTTCCGCGCCGCCGACCGGCTGCCACGCCTCGACACCGTGCAGGATCAGGCCCATCGGCGCGCGCTTGCGCACCTCCAGCAACCGCATCAGCGGCAGGAGATTCACATGGCCGCAGATGACGAGATCGAACCAGCGCGGATCGGTCAGCGCCAGCAGTTCGCCCGCCAAAAAGGTCGCCTTACCGTGGCGCGTCCAGGTCCAATAGGTCAGTTTTTCCGGCAGCGGGCCGACCGGATCGACGATGACGCGCGGCAGGGCCACCACTTCCGTCACCGCCGGATGGGCACAGAGCGCGCCCAGCAGATCGCGGTTGAACTTGGCAATGCCGCCCCGACCGCCAAAGGCATCATGCAAAAACACCAGAACGCGCATGGCGCTGTCACCTGAAAGTCAGACCTAAGAACCGCTGTCTAGCACAGGCGCGCCAAGGCGGGGGTGAAAACTTGGTAAGGGTTAGGGGAGCTTCCCCGTGCGCCATATGGATGCCAACCACGGGCTGGGCGCTTCAAGCCCATCTCCGTTCTCAATAGCTTCCGCCAGGGCCTGGCGGGCTCCTAGCACACCCTGCTGAGCCGCCAGGTATAATCTCTGAAGGATCTGAGCTTCGTTTCTGTTGGCATTATTATTTCTTTCAAAAACTGCTATTTCAAAACCGGCCTCTACATCTCCATTGGCCAGAGATTTTTCGAGCCAATGCAGGCCTTCTTCTTGCATTATTTTATTTTCTTCCGAGACTAATTTTTTGCCCAGCAATAATTGGCTTTGCCTATGCCTTTTTTCGGCTGCCTCCCGCAATATCGCAAGCCCACTCTTGCCAGCGTCGAACACATCAGAATCTGAGATAAGGGAATACAGAGCATGTTTTGAGGGTAAGTCACCGGCCTCCGCTGAAAATTTCAGCTGATCGTATAATGTCAAACGTTCAGACAACGACATATCACCAGATTTAATTTTTATAAGAGCGAAAGGAGCATAGGCTTCCATGACACCTGCATTGACAGCTTTCTCCAAGAGTTTCATTTTTTGTTCAGGTGTTCTTTTTAATGTGCCTTTGGCCTCTGTCGGGAGAAGCGCTAAATATAGACCTGCTTTAGCTTCGCCGAGTTCGAGGGCGCGGGATAAGGCCATTTCTGCACATTGCGCTGCTGCTATATCGGTGTCCATTGTAAAAAAGCCAGTCATAGGGTTCAGTCCTGGCTCATAGTAATATTCAATCACTCCCTCTGAGGGATCCGCAGCGGCTCCCAGCCTAATCCTGTACTTCCCATCTTTTGCAGCAATTACGTTCGTGAAGCAGGCTTCTCCACTTTTAAGATAATACGTTTTTGCCTCCTCTAGCTCGCCTGAGTCATCTAAAATCTTTGCGATCAAATAATATTTAATTTTCTCGATTGGATTATCTTCATTTAAAATGCCTTGTTTTAGATGCTGGTGAGCCAGTTTTTTGTCTTCATCATTTTGTGGATGATATAATTTTTGTAAACCTCTTACCCAATGGGCATAATGGGCAAGCTGTTGTTTGTGTCTGTTGAAGTGGAATTCGAATTCATCTGGAGAGAATAACGGGCTATCTGCGTCAAGATGGCATGATATGCGAGCGGCTAAAAGTTGTTTGTCTTTCGTATCAATTGGTATTTCTCTCATATAGTGATGCAAGCTGAGGGGAAATTTTTTCCCGCAGTTATATATCTCAAACTGATGGGTTTCTATTTTGTTGAATTCTGAGAAGCCCTCTGATGGATAATTACTAAGATCACCTCCTGATAAGATGGTAAAAACAGATAAATCTATGTTATTGTAAATGACTGCGCTTGAGTGGTTATTTTTTTTTGCGTGGATAAATTTCTTTATAGAGTAGATGGTTCTTTCTTTTGGATCGTAATTATCCATAATATAATATATTTTTTCTTTATCGGCATCATCCCACGCGGGAAAATCGCGGAACAGCAATGATAGAAGTCCAAGTTGTGGATCGAAGTCATATTTTGTCAAATATTCTAGATATTGATACGTGATGTCAAGAGCGAGGCTTAGAGATTGAGGTACGCCACTCCCTTTAGCGAAATCAGATATAAGCCATTCAAGTGCTTGTGGGTTACCTACTTTGAGCGGAACCTCCAACAATCTTGTTTTCTCAAGATCGTTTTTCTCAACGCCATATCCAAATCGATAGGCTAATGACAGCGCCAAATGAGCTTGATGATTACCTTGCCGGATACCCTCACGGATTTTTGGTAGTGCTTTCGCAATTAGATCATTGAGTTTACCAGAAAGTCTGCCATCCTTTTTCTGGCCGTAAATACGTGCAAGAAATATTGTCGCTGGCGCATAGCCATTTTCAACAAGATTTTCTATTTCGGTAATCATCTTAATTCGATCATTTGCTGGATCACGGTACTTTCCCTGCAAGTTCATCCAAATCAGGTCAGTATCTGCCTCAGATTGTGCTTGAGATTCATGGTTGTAAGTTTGTATTGAAAATGGCAGCAGGAAAAAAAGAAATGGAATGGATTTATTTTTAAATACTTTGCTGATGACGTTTGTTCTTTTTGTGTTCTTTTTCATATTTTGAATGCTCCTTCATACTCTATCTACCGTTAGGTTTGGCAAAAAAGGGCCCCTACTCCCGAAGTCGATGGGACACTGCCGCTACATTACCTAGGGCAACTCTCCCTTCCGCCACAGGGTTCCCAGCCAGGCGCTAGGGGCGCCGATGCCGATGCCTTTATCGAAGGCGTCGGCCAAGGTGGTGCGGGCGGTCGAATGCCCGGCTTGGGCGGCGGCATAAAGGCGCATCAGGCTGCGCCGCTGTTCGGCGGGGGTTTGATCGCGGGCCAGTTCGCGCTTCGCAAGATCGAATTGAGCATAGGAGACATTGAGATCAGCGGCGGCGGTCAGCGCGTCGAGGCCTGCCGCTCGCACGGATTCGGGGGCTTTGGGAGAGAGGGCTTGATACGCAAAGGCATAGAGGAGCAGTGGATCGCGGGTTTCGGCGGCCTGTTGCAGTAAGCGCCAGCCAAGCTCGATTTCTTCGGGGGAGCCTTTGAGGAGATGGGCGCCGAGCGTGGCTTGGGCGGTTGGGCTGCCGCGCTCGGCACCTTTTTCCAGCAGCGGAAGAATAGGGCGGGGCAGGCAATATTCAGGCACCTGCCAATAAGAACAAATCGTCTCCCGCGATGGCGGCGGCTCCCCCGCTTTCGAGGTAACCATCGCGAAGACAACGACCCGGTTTTGGTAAAAATTGGCCAAATCGGCATAGGCCTCCGCCACATCCCCATCGACGGCCTGTTCCAATAGGGCTTGGCGCTTTTCCTTGGTAAGCGGCGTTATCCCTGGCGCATCGTCGGGCAGGCGGGTGACGGCATAGGCGGCTTCCGCCGATCCAAGCTCGGCGGCGCGCAGCAGGGCGGTTTGCGCGCATTCGGCCATTGCGCTGCGGAGGTCGCCATCAATCACCCCGGTCAGCGGAGACCAGCCGATTTTGTAGAAAAGTCGGGGATTTATCGAGATTTTCGTTTGCCACTTCAGCCGATCTTGAGCGTATTTGGCATCCATGTCCTTCTGATGTTGAAGGAATTTATCCAGGCAGGCAGCGCCACCTTGAGCTAAATCGGCGCGTGCTCGGTCACGGTCTTGCAGCGGGCTGGGGAGATCGAAGATCTGCCCGCGTAGGGCCTTCGGCGACGCATCGCCCGGACTTTTGAGAATGGCTTGGTCAAGATGATCGAGGGCGGCTTTAAGGTCGATGGCGCGCCCATACCCAAAGCGGGCCGCCCCAGCGGCCAGAAGATCGTAATCGCTGCCGAGAGCCTTCTTATGGGTCTCCAGCATTGCCAGCCCTTCCGTCGGCGGGCGCATGGGGAGCTTGCCGGTCAGGCTGCAACTGATAAAGCCTGCACTCTGGATTGGGTGGAAACTCGAGCTATTGTTCGGGGCAAATAATGCTGCTTCGTCGGCCGCAAGGCCGGTCATACAGCGGGTGGCGGCATATGTACGGATGATTAAACCGAAATCGCCGCCGATAGAGGTCGTATCGACCCTGACCTGCGCCATAGAGTTTTGCAAAAGGGTGGCATCAACAAGAAAACCAGCAAAATCCACAAAACCGGGTGCGATTCCCTGATTGATAATGAGAATCTTTCCATACAGTGAACGCAGGGATGGAGAACCAATCCAGCCGACGTTCTTAAAATCGAGAAAGGCAGGAACGCCAAAGCTCCGCAGCGTTTCAATCGGTTTCATGAGGAGTTGGAACGACAGCGCCACCGGCGGCTGATCCGCCTTGCGGAAGGCCGGAAGGAACCGGGCCGCAGCAGCCATTGCCCCGGCTGTATTCTGGGGCAGGCCCGTCCCTTGGTCGAGGGCGACGATCAGGATGTCCAGCCCCTCGGGAAGCTGGGCCTGATACGGGCGGCGCAGCAGGCGCAGGCTTTCAAAGAGATTAGCCTCCACCCCCAAGCCTTGGCGGTAGGCGCGGGAAAGAACGAGATCGCCCAGGGCATCCTCGCGCGGGCGGGCCCAGGCGATGGCCGCACGGGCGAGCTCGTCCCGCCGCCGCAATTCGGTTGCGCCCGCCGTCGCCTCAATCGTCTCAGCGACTCTCTGCAGTGCAGGGCCATAGTTTTGGGCGACAAACTCTTGCAGTTTGGTTTGCTCGGCGGCCCCGCGCAACCGCTCTTGCCCGACAGCACTCAGATAGCGCTGCCAAGCATCGTCTAGCGAATCAGCGGCGGCGGACCCAGTAAGCAGGGCCGCAAGAAAGGCCCCCATGACTGCACACCGCATCCGCTTCCTCCACCACCGATGGTTTTAAAAAGCGGTAGAGAAACTTTCGCTAAAAATCAATCAGGTGACATCCTCATACACCGCCCGCAACCGCGCCCCATGCGCCGCGAACGAATACAGCCCCAGCGCCGTTTCAAAGGCTTTTCCCGCCATCGCGTGCAGCCGTTCGCGGTTTTGGTCGAGGTCGCGCAGGGCGGTGGCGATGGCGTCTGGGCGGGGGGGGATGATGATTCCGGCACCGGCAGCGGCAATATCATCCGCCACGCCAACGGTGGGGGAGAGCAGCACCGGCGTGCCCTGCACCAAGGCTTCGGTGGCGACGAGGCCGAAACATTCGAACTGCGAGGGCACGGCCAGCAGGTCGATGGTGCGCAGGAAGGTCGCTTTCTCCTCCCCGCCAATAAATCCCAGGAAGCTGACGCGATCCTCGATCTTGCGGCGGGCAACGCGGGCGCGTAATTCGTCTTCAAGCGCGCCGCCGCCCGCGATGTGCAGGCGCACGCCGGGGGCTTCGGCGACGGCATCGATCAGCAGCGACAGGTTCTTTTTGGGGTGGAAGCGCCCGAGGAACCCGACCGTCAGCGGCGACCAATCCGGCTCCGGCCCTTGCAGGCGGCGCAGCGGCTGCGGGTCGGTCTCGTCGAACACCGGATGGGGCACGATCTCCGTGCGCGGATAGTCGGCCAGCAGCGAATCGCGCGCCTCGAGGTCGGAGGAGACGATAATCCGGTCGGCCTTGCGCACATACCAGTCGCGCAGCAGCCATTTCGCCCAGCGCAACAGGGTGGAGGAGGCGTTGTTAATGTCGAAGCGCGTTAGGCTTTCGTGCGGCATCAGCACCACGGGCTTGCCGACCGCTTTGGCGGCGCGCACGGCGGCTACCGAGGTCCAGACCCAGCAGGAATGGGTGTGGATCAAATCGTAATAGCCCGCGTGTTTGAACAGCCAAGCGTTGAGTTCGGGGCTGATGCCCCAGCGCACGGCGCGGCGCGATCCGGCGAAGGGGAACGCCCGCACCGTCACCCCCGCCCCGGCAAGCTGGGCAACGGTGGCGCCGATCAGCGGCTCCACCCCCCGTTCGACCGGGTAGAGAAGATCGACCTCCAGCCCTGCCCGGCGGGCGGCAAGACAAACGGAAACCGCCGCCGTGGCCGTTCCCCCGGTGCGCGGATCAAGCCCGCTGGAGACGAAAAGAATACGCATGGCGCGACACTATAGGGGGGCGCCGGGTCGGCTCAAGGGGGGCGGTTCAGTATTTCTGGAGAATCGCGTCATACAGGCCCGAGGCTTTGATCGCCGCCAGCCCTTCGTTAAAATCCTGGGCCAGCGCCGGATCGCGGAAGACGACGCTATAGTTGATGGGCGTGAACAGCAGGTGCTCGCGCACAGGCAGCTTTGTGTCCACGTCCGGTTCGGGATTAGCAATGAAATACTGTAAGATGCGCCGCTCGCCGATAATCAGATCGGTCCGCGCGTTGAACAGCACCCGCACTTGGTTCTGCTGGTTCGCCTCCTCCCGATACATCGGGTTCTGGGCGACGACCGCCGCAAACTCTGGCCCCAACAGCACGCGGGCATTTTGGAAAGCCACGATTGATGGCCTGCTAAGATCGGCAATCTGATCGGCCCGAACCGTCGCATTGGCAAGGGACAGGCCGATATTGTGGTAGGTCAGGTAAGAGGCGCTTAGCGTTCCCTTGACCGGCAGGCTGGCAATCACGGGGGCAGCAGCGTCAATGGCTTCGTTTTGATTAAAGGTCATGACCAGCCGGGCGAAGGGATAGAGCTTTGGCACCAAGCGATGCCCCCGCTCGGCCAGGGCGGCGGCGATGATGTCGTGCTCGATCCCAAGAATACCGTTAGCCGTCGCTTGAACATAGGGTGGGGCTAGGCGCAGGCCAACCGCAACATCCCGGGCAATTGCCGAGAGGGGTAGAAGCAGCATCAGCGCGCCGGTTAGGCCCATTGCGGCAAGTGATGCAGGACGCATGGCGACCCTCCCTGCGGCAGACAGGCCTAAATGCATAGCATTTATTTCTTTTAATGTCATGAATTGATGCAATTTGTTTGTAGGCGAATGGTTGTAACGCTTGGGGGCAGCCTTTAGCCTCTTGCAAATCTCGGCGCAATACCCATTCCGGCACAGGGGCTATTTCTGCCGGGAAACCCCGGCTTTCAAGGCAAAAGCTGCCGGTTTTGCGCTTTCGGCAAACTATGGTAAGCCTGCCGGGCTTTTAAAAGTGAGTTGTGATGTCCGCCGACCGATCCGTGCCGCCCCCCAGCCGCGCGCTGCTGATGCGTTTGATGCGCGAGCATGTCCGCCCCTATTGGCCGCGGTTCCTGCTGGCTGGGCTGATGATGGCGCTGGTGGCGGCCACAACGGCGGCCTTGGCGGAACTCATCCGCCCGGTGCTGGATGGGGTTTTCACGGATAAAGACCGAGGCCTGCTGTGGCAGATCGGCGGGTTGATCTTGGCGACCTTCCTGATCAAAGGGGTGGCGAGCTACGGCGAATCGGTGGTGATGAATACCACGGGCCAGCGGATCATCTCCGATATCCAGCAGCGGCTGTTCGCCCACCTCGTCCATGCCGATCTGGCGTTTTTCCACGCCCATCCGACCGGCACGCTGGTCAGCCGGTTTACCAACGATGTTGGGCTGATGCGCAACCTCGTTTCCTCCACCCTCACCGGTTTGGGTAAGGATGCGCTGGGGGTGATCTTTCTGGTCGCGGTGATGATCCGGCAGGATTGGGTACTGACACTGGTGGCCTTCGTCGGCTTTCCCACCGCAATTCTGCCGATTGCGCGCCTTGGGAAGCGCATGCGCAAGGTTTCGGCCAATACCCAAACGGAAATGGGGCAGTTCACGACCCTGTTGGAACAAGTGTTCATGGGCGCCCGCCACGTTAAATCCTACGCGATGGAAGGCTATGAGACGGGGCGCGCCCAAAGCCTGATCGACCGGCTGCACCGGCTGATCGCCAAAGCCTCGCGCGTGCGCGCGATTTCCAGCCCGGTGATGGAAACCTTCGGCGGGGTCGCCATCGTCGCCGTCATCCTCTACGGCGGCAGTCAGGTGATTGACGGGACGCGTACGACTGGCACCTTCTTCAGCTTCATTACGGCGCTGCTGCTGGCCTATGAGCCGATTAAGCGCCTCGCCAATCTGAATGTGGCGATGCAGGAAGGCCTGGCGGCGGCGGACCGCGTTTTTGCGCTGATCGACACGCCCCCGGCGATTGCCGATGCGCCCGGCGCCAAGCCCTTGCAGGTAACCCAGGGCGAGATTCGCTTTACCGGCGTGCGCTTCCATTACACTGACCCCGAGGCGCCGCAGCTCGACGGTCTTGATCTATTGATCCCGGCAGGCAAGAAGGTGGCGCTGGTCGGCCCGTCCGGCGCGGGGAAATCGACGGTCCTCAATCTTATTCCGCGTTTTTACGAGGTGACGGCGGGCGATATCCGCATCGACGGTCAACCGATCCGCGATGTCACGCTGGCGTCGTTGCGCGGGGCCGTCGGGCTTGTTAGCCAGGAAGTTAGCCTGTTCGACGATAGCGTGCGCGCCAATATCGCCTATGGCCGCCCGGACGCCAGCGAGGCCGAGATTATCCAAGCCGCCAAGGATGCGGCGGCCCATGAGTTCATTCTCGATCTGCCCCAGGGGTACGATACGGTCGTGGGCGAGTTCGGGGTAAAACTCTCCGGCGGGCAGCGCCAACGCCTGTCCATCGCCCGGGCGATGCTGAAGAACGCGCCGATCCTGCTGCTCGACGAGGCGACCAGCGCCCTCGATACCGAATCCGAACGGCTGGTGCAGGCGGCGCTTGACCGGCTGATGCACGGGCGCACCGTGCTGGTGATCGCCCATCGTCTCTCGACCGTGGTCGATGCCGACCTCATCTATGTGCTGGATAAGGGTAAGGTGGCCGAATATGGCGCCCATGCCGGGCTGTTGACTCAGGATGGTCTATATGCCCGGCTACACGCCCTGCAATTTGCGGAAGCCCCGGCATGAGTTTGGGGCGGCTCGTCCGATCCGTTTGGTCCCAGCAGTTCGCCGCGCTGCTGGCGATTGCCTATATCCGCCTCGTCTGGCTGACCAGCCGGGTCGAACGGCAGATGGACCCGGCGGCCGAAGCGCTACTGACCGCTGGGCGCCCCTTCATTGCGGCCTTCTGGCACGGGCGCATTCTGTTGATGCCCTACCATTGGCCGCAGACGGGGGCCTGGGTCTATGTGATGGTCTCGCAGCATCGCGACGGCGAAATCGCGGCCAGGATCGTGCGGCCCTTTGGGATCGAAGCCATTGCCGGCTCGTCCCGTCGCGGCGGGCGCGAGGCTTTGCAGGAGATGGTGCGGCTACTCCAGGCCGGTAAGATCGTCGCCATCACCCCGGATGGGCCGAAGGGGCCGCGTCAGCGGGCGAAATTCGGCGTGGCTTATGCCGCGATTACGGCGCGGGTGCCGGTGGTGCCGATCACCTACGCGGTGAAACATCGCAAAATTCTCGGTTCCTGGGACCGGTTTGTCGTGCCGCTGCCGTTTAATCGGATTCTGCTGCACGCCGGGGCGCCCGTTTCGGTGACCGATCTCAGCATCGAGACGGCGCGCGAACGGATTGAGGCCGCAATGATTGCGCAGTTGACCGCGGCGGATGGCTATTTCGGTCATCTCGCCCCGCCACCGGGACCGCCGCTTGAGTTTGAACCGCGTCCGGCCCCGCCCTCAACACCGAGCGACGAATGAGCCTGCACACTCTCATTCACAGCCCGAGTCGCGCGTTTTTCCGGGAGCTGCCGCCATGCTGAAGAAGCTCATCAAGTCTGACTTCGGGAAGCGGCTGATCGTCTTCATCGCCTATACTTATATCCGCTTCGTTTGGGCGACCAGCCGGGTCGAACGGATTTGTCCGACCGAATCCGAGCCGTTTTTCACAGAAGCCCGCCCCTTTATTTTGGCGTTCTGGCATAGCCGCATTCTGCTGATGCCCTACCATTGGGTGCCGACCGGGCGGAAAATCCATATGCTGATTTCCCAGCATAATGACGGCGAGTTGATCGCCCGCGCCGTTCGGCCCTTCGGGGTGGAATGGGTGCCGGGATCGTCGCGGCGCGGCGGGAAGGAAGCGCTTTATGCGATGATCCGGCTGCTGCGCGGGGGCGATACCATCGGCATCACCCCGGATGGGCCGAAGGGGCCGCGCCAGCGGGTGAAGCCGGGCATCATCCATGTCGCTAAACTCGGGCGGGTGCCGATCCTTCCGGTGACCTATGCCGTCAAACGCCGCTGGGTGGCTGGATCGTGGGACCGGTTCGTCATCGCTTTGCCGTTCAACCGGATTTATCTGACGGTTGGCCAGCCGCTGGATGTGACCGATCTGACGGTGGAGGCGGCCAGTGCGGCGCTGGAGGTGGCGATGAATGACCAGATGGCGGCTGCCGACGCTCATTTCGGCCTCCCTGCAACGCCGCCCGGCGCCCCGTTGACGGGGACGGAGGAGGAGGCGTGAACGCCCCCCGCTTTTGGTTGCGCGATGGGCTGTTACCGCGCCTCTTACAGCCGGTTGCGAGCCGGGTCGCGACGGTCACGGCGCGACGCTTGGCCGCGACCGAGGGGGTTGATCCTGGGTGCCCGGTGATCTGCGTCGGCAATCTGACGGTCGGCGGTCAGGGCAAAACCCCGGTTGTGTTGGCGATCCTGGCGTACCTTCAAGCGAAGGGCCTTACGGCCTTTGCCCTGACGCGCGGCTATGGCGGCAGTCTGCCGGGGCCGGTCTGGGTCGATCCAGCGGAACATTCCGCCGCCGAGGTGGGGGACGAACCTCTGCTGCTGGCGGCGACCGCGCCAACCATCGTTGCCAAGGACCGGGCGGCGGGGGCGCAGGCCGCGCGGGCGGCGGGGGCCCAGGTGATCGTGATGGACGATGGCTTTCAGAACCCCGCCGTGCGCAAACACGTCTCCTTAATCGTCGTCGATGGCGGGGCGGGCTTCGGCAATGGCCGGGTGTTGCCAGCCGGGCCGTTGCGCGAGCCGGTGGCGGCGGGGGTGGCGCGGGCGCAAGCCGTGATCCGCATTGGGGCCGATCGCTGCGGCCTGGCCGCCCATCTCCCTGTGGGGATACCCCTGCTGACGGCGCAGCTCGTGCCCGACGGGGCACTGGCGTGGCGCGGGCGGCGGGTCTTCGCCTTTGCTGGGATCGGGCGCCCGCAGAAGTTTTTCGACACGCTGGCCGGGATCGGGGTGGAGATTGCTGGAACCCGCGCCTTCGCTGATCATCGCCCCTATGCGGCAACCGACCTTGATGCCCTGCGCCGGGATGCCGCCGCTGCGGGGGCCGCATTAGTGACAACGGCCAAGGATTTCGCCCGCTTGCTGCCGGAAGACCGGAGCGGGATAGAGGTTCTGCCGGTTCGGCTGGTCTTCGAGGCGCCCGACGCGCTCGACAGCGTGCTGGCCCCGGTACTGGAGCGGTTGCGATGAGCCGCCCCTTGCTGCGCCGCTGGCTGCGCGACCCGCTGGAAGCCGGGATCGCCTGGGGGCTGTTTGGACTGCTGCGGGCGCTGCCGCTCGATGTCGCCTCCGGCCTCGGTGGGTTTCTTGCCCGCCGTATCGGGCCGCTATTGCCGGTGAACCGCGTCGGCGATGCCAATCTGCGCTTGGCCTTTCCTGAGATGCCCGCCGGGGAGCGCCGCCGCGTGCTGCGCGCCGCCTGGGATAATCTTGGGCGGACCCTGTTCGAATATCCCCATCTCGACCGTATTCTGAACGAGCGGGTGGAGATTGTCGGGATGGCGCATCTCGAAGCCTTCCGCGACGATGGCCGCTGCGGCATCGCCTTTTCCGGCCATATCGCCAATTGGGAAATCATGCCCGCCGCTGCCGGATGGGCGGGGGTGCCGCTGACCAATGTGTATCGCGCGCCGAACAATCCCCGAGTGGATGCGGTCATTCGTCACGCCCGCCGCCTTGCCGGGCCGGATCTGGTGCCGAAGGGCGCGGCGGGGGCGCGGCTGCTGCTGAAAGCGCTGAAGAAGGGCGGGCATTTGGGCCTGCTGGTCGATCAGAAGATGAATGACGGCATTGCCGTGCCCTTCTTCGGCCGTCCGGCCATGACCGCCTCCGCCGTTGCCGATCTGGCGCTGAAGTTCGACGCGGTGCTGCTGGCGGCCCAACCGGTTCGCCTGGGCGGGGCGCGCTTTCGCTTGATGATCATGCCGTTGATCGAACCGAGCAGTTTGGTCAATCCCGCCGCGACCGACAGCCCGCAGGTGCAATTTATGACCCGGATCAATGGGCTACTGGAAAGCTGGATCCGTGCCAATCCGGCGCAATGGCTGTGGTTTCATCGCCGCTGGCCAAAATCTTAATCAAACCGCCGGAATCCGTGCCCCTAATTCTTGACAGGGGGCAGGGGCCTTTTTATGGTGCGCCGCAATTTGCCGGTTCACGTTGGACGGGCGATCAAGAAGGGCCGTGCCTATGACCGGGCCGACAGAGGGGGGAGGCAAGCGCGACGATGATTTCGCGCAGCGCCTCGCATCGCTGGAAGCTGAACGGCAGGGGAAACCCGCCGGAAAACGGAAAGGTAGGGCCGACTTAGGCGTTGGGGCGCGGGTCGGGGTCGATCTTGTGTCTGGCGTGCTGGTCGGGGCCGGTCTTGGGTATGGGATCGACATTTGGTTCGGCACCAAACCCTGGGGCTTGATCGTCTGCTTCATGATGGGCGCGGCGGCTGGGTTTTTGAATGTGTATCGGTTTCTGCAAGGGCAGGATGCGGCGGTCGGTTACCGCAGCAAGGCTTCGCAGACGCCGCCGAAGCGAGAGGAATAGGCAGCATGGCAGGCCCGCTGGCGCAGTTTGAAGTCCATCCGATCGGTCCAGATCTCTCGCTGGCCGGCTTCAATGTGCCGTTCAACAATTCGGCGCTGTTCATGGTCGTGGCCGTGATCCTCGCCACCGGCCTGATGATCGCCGCGACCGCGCGCCAGTCCCTGATCCCCGGCCGCCTTCAGGCGCTGGCGGAAATGGTGCACGGCTTCGTCGCCAATATGGTGCGTGAAAACGCTGGGCATGAAGGGATGAAATATTTCCCCTTCGTCTTCTCGCTGTTTCTATTCGTGCTGCTCGGCAACCTGATCGGCATGGTGCCGTTCACCTTCACCTACACCAGCCATATCATCGTCACCTTCGGGCTGGCGGCGACGGTGTTTGTGACCGTGACCATCATCGCCCTGGCCCGCCACGGGCTGCACTTCTTCGCCTTCTTCTTGCCCGCCGGAACGCCCTGGTGGATGGCCCCCATCGTCATCCCCATCGAAGTTTTGTCGTACTTCGCCCGTCCGGTCAGCCTGTCGATCCGTCTTTTCGCCAACATGATGGCGGGTCACACGATGCTGAAGGTGTTCGGCGGGTTCGCCGTGTCGCTGGGCATCATCGGCGGTTTGGCGCCGCTCGCGCTGATCGTCGCCCTGACCGGGTTCGAAATTCTGGTTGCGCTGCTGCAAGCCTATGTCTTCAGCATCCTGACCTGCCTCTATCTCAAGGACGCGATCGAGCTGCACTAAGCCCGGTCCCGATCTCGAGACGCTGTTCAATCACCACCACCTAAAGTTACCGCGAAGGAACCTAACATGGACGCTCAAGCCGCCAAGTTCATCGGTGCCGGTCTGGCCGTTATCGCCCTGTTCGGCGTCGGCATCGGCCTTGGCAACATCTTCTCGACGCTGATTGCTTCGATCGCCCGCAACCCGGCGGTGGAATCGAACCTGCGCGGCGTCGGTATCCTTGGCTTCGCGCTGACGGAAGCCGTGGCGCTGTTCGCGCTGCTGATCGCCTTCCTGATCCTGTTCTCGTAAGCCTAATCGTTGCTGGTCGGGGCGTGTCGTCTGCGGCGCGCCCCGTCTGTCTATCCAAGATCGAGATTTCTTGATCGGGAAACCCAACTTCGGGGGCTCCAATGCCACAACTGAACCCCGGCGTTTTCCCGATGCAGCTTTTCTGGCTGGCGATCACTTTCGGCCTTCTGCTTGTGCTGATGGCGAAAGTGGCTCTGCCCCGGCTTAGCCGCATTCTGGACGCCCGCAGCAGCCGCATCGACGGTGACATCGCCGCTGCCAAGGCAGCCCGGGCGAGCGCCGAAGAGCTTCAGGCCGCTGTCGAAAAACAATTTGCCGAGGTCAAAGCCTCGGCTGCCGCGCAGCTGAAAGCGGTGCAGGATACCGTTTCGGCGGAAGCCAAGCAGCGCGAAAGCGAGTTGGTGCAGAAACTGTCGGCGGAAACGGCGGCAGCGGAAGCGCGGATCGCATCGGCAAAGGCGGCAGCGCTCGCCAATGTCCGCTCGGTCGCGACCGAAGTTGCGCAAGCGGCGGCGGCGAAGCTGCTGAACGTGCCGGTTTCGGACAGTGACGCCCAGGCGGCAGTTGCCGGAACGCAGGGAGGTCACGCCTAATGGCCACCGAACATCACGGCGGGTTCCTGGCGGACCCTTCGAATTGGGTTGCAATCGGTTTCGTCGTTTTCGTCGCCCTCGCGGGTAAGAAGATGTGGGGCGCGCTGTCGAGCATGCTGGATAAGCATGCCGAGGCCGTGAAGCGCCAGATCGACGAAGCCGCAAGCCTGCGCAAAGAAGCCGAAGACCTGCTGGCAAAAGCCAAAAGCGAATCGGAAAAGGCCAAGGCCGAAGCGACCCGCTTGACGGCGGATGCCCAGGCAGGGGCGGAGCGGCTGCGCGCCGAGCTTCAGTCGGAACTGGAAGCGACCCTGGCGCGTCGCCAAAAGGCTGCGCTGGAAAAGATCGCCCAGGCCGAAGCCTCGGCCTTGGCGGAAGTGAAGGCTGAAACCATCCGCATCGCGATTGAAGCCACGGGCAAGCTGCTGTGGAACAATGCGGGCGGCGCTGGCGCGACCCGCTTGATCGATCAAGCGATTGCCGATCTGCCGAGCCGGTTGAACTAAACAGCCGATCCGGTCGAATGATTAACCCCGGTGCCGCACGGTGCCGGGGTTTTTGTTTAGAGCGTTTTTCGTTCGCTACGGCTCACGTCAAACGCTCTAAACTTCTGTTTTTTCGGCAAATACGTCGTCGCGGGTGGTCCACCCGCTCGGGATTTGCTCTAAAGCCTTAGGCGTTTCGGCCCAGCGCAGCGCGTAGGGCGGGGATCACCGTCGCCTCCACCCACGGGTTCTCCCGCAGCCAACGCCGGTTGCGTGGACTGGGGTGCGGCAGCGGCCAGAGTAACCCATAGTGTGGATGAGGCTGCGGCCCGGTGCGCACTGCTTCGGTGACGGACAGTTTGGCGCGCTCCGGCAGATAGGCCGAGAGGGCATAGCGCCCGAGCAGGATCGTTACCCGCAGATCGGTCAAATGAGCGTGCAGCCGCGCGTGCCATAGCGGCGCGCAAGCCGTGCGCGGCGGGGCGTCGCCGCTGCCGAGCTTGCCGGGGTAGCAGAAGCCCATCGGCGTCAGCGCCACTTGGGCCGGGTCATAGAAGGTCGCGCGGTCCATCCCCAGCCAGCGGCGCAGTGTGTCGCCGCTGGGATCGTTGAAGGGCAGACCGGTGGCATGAACCTTGGTGCCGGGGGCTTGTCCGATGATCAGCAGCCGCGCCGCCGGGCCAAGCTGCACGACGGGGCGCGGCCCCAGGGGCAAATCGGCACAGGCCGCGCAGCCGCGCACGGCGGCCAGCAGACCCGGAAGGTCACTGGCGGTCAAGCAGCGCCTCGACCAGGCGCGGCACAAGCTCGGTCGCCGGGCCGTTCAGCACGCGATGGAACATGCTGGCGCCGTGGGACGGCTCTAGGTTCAATTCCAGGCAATAGGCCCCGTGGGCGCGCGCTTCGGTAACAAAGCCCGCCGCTGGGTAGACAGTGCCAGAGGTGCCGATCGAGATGAACAGCTCGCAGTCAACCAAGGCTTCATAAATCCGGTCCATGCCATAGGGCATTTCGCCGAACCAGACGATATCGGGCCGCCGGGTGCCGATGGCGCTACATTTCGGGCAAACGTCGGCAATCGTCACCGCGCCCGCCTCCTCCCGATTATCACCGCAGGCGGTGCAGCGCACCCGGCGCAGTTCGCCGTGCATATGCAGAAGGCTGCGGCTGCCCGCCCGTTCGTGCAGATCGTCGATATTCTGTGTTACCAAAAACACCGGGCCGCGCCACTCGGCTTCCAGCGCGGCGAGGGCGCGGTGGGCGGCGTTGGGCTGAATGGCAGCCTCGGTCAGTTGGGCGCGGCGGGCGTTGTAGAAATCCTGCACCTGCTGCGGATCGCGGGCATAGCCTTCGGGGGTTGCCACGTCTTCCAGCTTTACCTTGCTCCATACCCCGCCGATATCGCGGAAAGTATCGAGGCCGCTTTCGCGCGAAATACCCGCCCCGGTTAGAACCACGATGGGATCGCCCCGCCGGAAGCGCCAATCAGAAATCATCTTCGGTTTCCCCCAACGGATAGACGGCCTCTTCGCGATAGAAAGGCCCCTCGGCCTGCGACCAACTGGAATAGAGGATGAAGCGGCGGAAGGCCACTGGCGGCAGCCGAAGCGGCGATTGGGCAGCGATCTGGCGCATTAGTGCGCCGACCGGCGGTTTCTTCAACCGCGCCAGGGTAACGTGCGGAATATATTTCTGCGGATCGGGGGCAATGCCGACAAGGCGCAAGGCCGCCTCCACCCGGTCGCGAAGGTCCAGCAGCGCCGGATGCCGCTCTACCCCTACCCACAGCACGCGCGCTGCCTCCCCCTGGCCGAAGGTCTCAAGACCGCTCAAGCCAAGGTCGAGGGGATCGGCGCTGATCCGCGCCAGGGCCGTCGCAATATCCTGGGCGGTGCCGCCATCTACCTCGCCAATAAAGCGCAAGGTGATGTGATAGCTCTCCGGCGGCATCCACCGCGCGCCCGGAATACCGCCGGATAGAAGCGAGAGGCGCATCCGAACTTCCGGCGGCAGCGGTAGGGCGACGAAGAGCCGCAGCATGCCTAGCCCCCCACCGAGACGCGCGCGAGGAAATCCTCGGCGGCGGCCTCCAGGTCGAAGGTGGGGCGGAAGCCGGTTTCCTGCGTCAACCGCCGCGCGTCGAGCGGCGCCCGGTCAGCCAGCAAGGGCAGACGGATGGTCTCGGCGGCAGGATCGGCGGTCAAATCCCAAGTCAGGCCTGGGAAGGCCGGGGCAAGGCGGGCGCACCAGTCGGCAAGGCTCCAGCGCGCGCCGGGGGCCACATGGTACAGCCGATGGGTGAGGCGCGGGGCCGTCAGTAGCGCTTCCAACGCCACGGCCGCATCGGGGGCATAGAGCCAGTCGTTAAGGCCGGGGCGCGGCAGCAGGATCGGCTTGCCCGCCCGGGCGGCGGCCCAGCACTGCCAGGGGGCGGAGAGGGCATCGCGGTGGCCGGTATCATATTCCAACGGGCCGAACAGATCGCTGAGCCGCGCCGTGACCGCATCGAGGCCGGAGAGTTGCGCCAACCGCTCCAGCATCGCTTCCTGCGCCGCCTTGCCGATGGCGGACAGCGTATCGGGGCGCAGGAACCCATCTTCCCGCAGGGGGGTGCTGCCATAGGCCAGGGCGCCGAACACGTTGGCGCTACTGACCAGCACCACCCGGCGCACCAGATGCCGCTGCGCTGCCGTTAGGACGGCCAGTGCCCCCAGGACGGCGACATCCAGGATCTCGCGCGCATCATGGCGTTCGCGCTCTGGCCCAGCAGAGATGGCGGCCATATGGACGATGTGGGTGATGCCGTAATCGCGCAACAGACTGCCAAGGCGTGCCTCGTCCCGAATATCGCCGGGCAGCGGCACCACCGGCCCGGGCAGGGTGGCCAACCGGGCAATCGCCCCCGGCGGCGGCGGGCTAAGGCCGAGCAGCACGGTCCGCACCCCCTGCCCAGCCAAGCGTTCCGCCAGGGTCAACCCCAGAAACCCCGTTCCGCCGGTAATGAGAACCTGCATGCTGCCCCGTCCGGCCTTTGCCTCGAATTCGTCACAGATTTCGGCAGAACGTTAACTTTTCTGAAATCAACCAAAGTTAACGTGAAGTCTCTACGACGCCTTATCCTGCGTCACAGTATCTGAAGGGGGGCCGACCCTAGCGGTCCCCCTTCGGATAATCCTCTGAAAAATCAGTGGGTCTTCTGAAACCGCCAGACGGCGGCGGGCGGAACATTCGCCCAAATACGCCCAAGGCGCGTGCCGCGAATGTTCAGGCTGGGGTCGCGCAGCGGGCTGAACGGCGGATAGGTATATTGAATGAAGTTGCCCTGCGGCTTCATGACCGCGAAAGCGGCTTCCACGATGGATTTCTGCACGCTTTTCGGCATCGGGCGGATCGGCAGGCTGGAGACGACCGAGGCGATACGCCCAACGCGGTGGGCGGGCAGCAGCTCGGGTAGTTTTGCGGCATCGCCCTGGAGGATTTCGACGCCGGGGAAGCGCTTGCGCAGATACTCGGCGAGGCGTGGGTCGAGTTCGACGACATAAAGCGCGTCGCGCGGCACCCCGGCTTCCAGCAGCGCCGCCGTCACGACGCCGGTACCCGCGCCAATTTCCACAATCGCCTCGCCGGGCGACAGGCGAATCTGCTTTGCCATCAAGCGGGCGAGCGCGGAGGAGGAGGGGAGAACGGCGCCGATCCGCGTGGGATTATCGACCATAGACCGCAGAAACACGAAAATACCGTGGGCAGAGCGCATCGGGGGGTTTTCTCTCTGTTGCTGCCGTGAACGAAGCGTAACACTTCCTTCAGTTTAGGGTCACACTGTGGCGATGACGTGACGGCGGGGCAAGAGGGAAGCGGTTAATGCTCATCGGTCGCTCGGCTGTCGGCTGGCAGTCCGTCTTGTATTTCCCCCCTAATCGGCTTACCTCCTGTCGCCAAGAGTAGCCGAAAGGAAAATGCGATGAGCGTGAAACTGGCCGTGGTCGGGGCGACCGGATCGGTGGGGCGGGAAATTTTGGTCAGCTTGGCGGAAGCCGATCTGGTGCCCGCTGCTAATGTCGTCGCGCTGGCCTCCGACCGATCGGTCGGTAGCGAGGTTTCCTTCGGCGAGGATGATGATCTGACCGTCCAGGCGTTGAATGGCTTCGACTTTGCTGGGATCGATTATGCGTTTTTCGCCATCGACGCCCGCACGGCGAAGAAGGAAGTGAAGCGCGCGGTGGAGGCCGGGGCGATGGTGATCGATTGTTCCGACGCTTTCCGCCTGGAACCCGGCGTGCCGCTGGTGGTGCCGGGGGTGAATGACGCCGCCCTGGGGCAGATGAAAAAGAATATCTGCGCTAATCCCTCCGCCCTCGCCATTCTGCTTGCCTGTGTGCTGAAGCCCCTACAGGCAGCGGTGCCGATCAAGCGCGTTGTCGTCTCCTCCTACCAGCCGGTTTCCGGCGCGGGGCGGCAAGCGATGGACGAGCTGTTCACCCAAACGCGCGGCGTTTATGTGAATGATCTTCCGACCAAGGAACATTTTCCGAAGCAGATCGCCTTCAACGTCATTCCCCAGGTCGGGGCCTTCGAAAGCGATGGGTATACCGAGGAAGAGGCGACCCTGGCGGGGGAAACCCGCAAGCTCGTTGGCCCCGACATCGCCCTAACGGCCACCTGCGTCCGCGTGCCGGTGTTCATCGGGCAGGCCGCCGCAGTGACGGTGGAGTTCGAGGGGGCCCTAACGGCGACCGCCGCGCGCGATCTCTGGAAGAAAACCCCGGGCCTCTCGGTCATCGACCACCGGGCCGACGAAGGCTATGTCACCCCGGTCGAATCGGCGGGCGATGATTTGGTCTTCGTCTCCCGCATTCGCGACGATAAAACCGTGCCGCATGGCATCAGCTTCTGGTGCGTCACCGACAATACCCGCAAGGGCGGCGGGCTGAACGCTGTGCAAATTCTGGAAAGCCTACTGAAGGCGCGGAAGAAGAAGTAATTGGGGTGTGTCCCATTGGGTGGTACAATAGGCTATCTAGTGGGGCGTTAGATGATTGTCGGATTTCGGGATGGGTGGCTGCGGGCATTCTTTGTGGAAGATATCCGCGTGCGTGCCATTCCATCCGACCTTGAGAACCGGCTGTTTCGCAAGCTTCAGATGATTGACGATGCGACAACCGATCAGGATCTGCGGGTGCCGCCGATTAATCATTTCGAGAGACTGAGGGGAATCCTCGACGGCGATCACTCCATTCGGGTGAATCAGCAATGGCGGCTGATCTTTCGATGGAACAGCGACAGGGGCGAGGCTTCGGACCTCTACTTAGACAATCATAGCTATCGGTGAAGGGCCATGCTGACGACAGCGCGCAAGCCGGCATCGGTCGGCGAAATTCTGGTGGAAGAGTGTATGGTGCCCCTCGGGCTGACGCAAACCGCCTTGGCTGCGGCAATGGGCGTGCCCCGCAAGCATGTGAACGAATTATGCCATAATCGTCGCAGCGTAACGGCGCCGACCGCTCTCATCCTCGCACGGGTCTTCGGCAATTCGGCCGACTTCTGGCTGAATGTTCAGCGCCGCACCGACCTTTGGTTAGCGCTGCATTCCCCGGAGGAGCGGGCGCGGATCGAGCGGGCCAGACCTTTATCGCCCGCTGCCGCATAAAGCGCTTGATCTAGAGCGCGCTCTAAGCGCTATCGACAGCAGCGTTGAACGGAAGGACGGTCGATGAAAATCGGGGAACTTGCCGCGCGCTGTGGTCTGTCGGTGCATACCCTGCGCTATTATGAACGCATCGGCCTACTGCCCCGCGCAGATCGGGACAGCGGCCAGCGGCGCGATTATGATAGCGGCATCTTGGTCTGGCTCGGGTTCCTCGGGCGGTTGAAGACCACTGGGATGTCGATCCAGAAGATGCTGGCCTATGCCCGCCTGCGGGCGGCGGGGCCGGGAACCTCGGCGGCGCGGCGGGAGATGCTGATCGCGCACCGCGCCGAGGTTGCGGCCAAGATCGCCGATCTTACCGACTGCCTGACCGTTCTGGACCGCAAGATCGCGGATTATACCGCCGCGCTTGCCGAACAGGAGATCGGCCATGACCCCGACCCATGCCCAGGACTATCGCTATCCCCTCGGCCTCGCCCGGTTGACCGAAATTGACGGCGCCGCCGGAGAGGCTGTTATCGCCGCGCTGGCCGATATTGCCCCGGATTTGGCGACGGCCATCATCCAGTTCGGCTTTGGCGAAATCTACAGCCGCCCCGGCCTAAGCCTGCGAGATCGGGAGATTGCGACCATCGCCGCGCTGACCGCGATGGGCACGGCCACGCCGCAGCTTAAAGTGCATTTGCACGGCGGCTTGAACGTCGGACTAAGCCGCGCGGAGATTACCGAGGTGATCTTCCAAATGGCGCTTTATGCCGGTTTCCCCGCTGCGCTCAACGGCATGTTCGCAGCGAAGGAGGTTTTTGCTGACCGCGGGGTGTGATCACCCCGCCGACGGCACCCGGCTTGGCTTCTCGGTTGCCGTCACTTCCTGGGCGGCAATTTGGCTCGCGACCCGGCTGGGGGCAGCAACGTCCATCACCACCAGCTTGCCTTTGCCAGCGGCATGGACGATAGCATCCAGCCGGTTGAACTCGACCAATTGCTCCATCAGTTTTTCTGGGTTCACGCGGGCCGCATGTAGGGTTTCGGCATTGTCGCGCAGCAGGGCGACATAGCCGTTGAAGATGAGGGCGCGCGCTTCGGAAATCCCTTGGGCTTGGCGGATCATATAAGCGGCGTCTGCCTCTGCCTCGCCCCGGCGGCGGATCAGCGTAGCATGGGCTTCGAACTGGGCGGCTTCCTGTTCCCGCGCGGCGCTGGCGACCTTATCGAAGGACCGCTGCACCTCCTCCGACACATGGGGCGCGCCGACGGTGATGTTCTGAATCTGATAACCGAAGCTCGCAAACCGTTCCGCTACTTGGGCTTCGATCTGCTGGCCCAATCCGTGGCTTTCTTCGTACAGTTCAGCGCTGGTCTTATTGCCGGTGACGGAGCGCATGGCATCCATCACGAAGCCCGCCAGCATCTCTTCGACCCGATCGACCGTATAGGCCGCCGCGACGATGGCTTCGGGTTTATTGGTAACGGCGGTCTGCACGTTCGCAGCCAGGGTCATGAACAGATTATCCTTCGAGCGGATCTGCTGTTCGACGGCGATGGAATAGACGCGGAAGTTGATCTTTCGATCGACCACTTCGAAAGGGGGCGGCAGTTTGATGTTCAGCCCCGCCTGGGCGGTGCGCACGAATTTGCCAAAGCGCGCGATGGTCCGCACTTCGTTCTGCGGCACTTGGAAGATCATCATCGGCAGCAGAAGGATCAGCAGCACCAGCGGAATGACGAGCGCGGGGTTCAGATCAAAGGGCATGACGGCACCATTAGGGCGAAGGAGGCCCCCACCATAGCCTAAAACGCCGCTACAGCCACCCTTTGCGGCGCAACCACCAATAGGGGACGAGGGCCGAAATCAACATCAGCAGCAGCGAGAAGGGATAGCCCCAGGCCCATTTAAGCTCCGGCATGCCGTCGAAGTTCATGCCGTAGATCGCCCCCACAAGCGTCGGCGGCAGGAACAGCACGGCGACGATGGAAAAGACCTTCACGATCTGGTTTTGCGCCAGGGTAATTAGCCCCAGGGTCGCTTCGTGCAGATAGGTGATTTCTTCCGACATCTGCCCTTCGAAGGTCGTGAGGGACCGAATATCGCGCAGCACTAAATTAAGGCGCGTGTGGCAGTCGGTGGTCAGGCGCGGGCCGGTATGTTCGGCCAGGAAAGGGATCAGCCGCTCAAAGCTCAGCAAGCTTTCGCGCAGCAGGGTGCCGATGCGGCGTTTGCGCCCCAGGCGGCGCAGCAGGGCTTGCATCTGCTCTTCGGATGGGCGGCGGCGGTTCGTATCTTCGTCCTTAAAGAACAGCCGCAGCGAGACATCATCGAGATCGGCAGCCACCTGTTCCAACACATCGGCGGCGCGTTCCAGAATGGCTTCGAGCAGCCCAACGAGCAAAGTGTCCGCCGCCGCTTCGTCGGTCGGCAGATGTTGGGCGCGGTCGATGAATTGGCGGAAGGGCAGCGGATCGATATAGCGGACGCTGACCAAGGTGGTCGCGGTCAACACGAAGGTCACGCGGGAGCGGATAGGCCGCCCCTCGCTAACGCCGGTAATGACCACGGCGGTCATGACCAGCGCGCCATTGTCGCGGTACAGCCGGGCGGATTCTTCCACCGGGCGGCGGTCTTCGGCGGTGGGAATGGCGACGCCGACCAAGGCTTCGACCGCCTGTTCCTCCTCCAGCGTGGGAGTGCGAAGGTCGATCCAGCGGGCTAGGCGGCTGTCGGCGGGAAGGTCGGGAAGCGCGGCAAGCCGGTTCCCGACAAGACCATAAGCGGTCAGCATAAAAGGAAAAGGCGCCGTTACCGCGGCGCCATTACCATAATCATCTGACGGCCTTCCATCTTGGGCATCTGTTCTACCTTGGCGATGGCCTCAAGATCGTCGCGCACACGGATAAGGACTTGCATCCCCAGTTCCTGATGCGCCAATTCACGGCCGCGGAAGCGCAGGGTAACCTTTACCTTGTCGCCTTCCTCGATGAATTTTACCATCGCCCGCATTTTGACGGCGTAATCATTGTCGTCGATCATCGGGCGAAGTTTAATTTCCTTCACTTCGATGATCTTCTGCTTCTTGCGGGCTTCGGCCTTACGCTTCTGTTCTTCGAACTTAAACTTGCCGTAGTCCAGAATCTTACAGACGGGCGGCACGGCTTGCGCCGCGACTTCCACCAGGTCCATCCCGGCGTCTTCGGCCCGTTCCAGCGCCTCGCGCAGCGATACAACGCCAACCATCTCGCCATCGGCGGCAACGAGGCGCACCTGCATCGAGTTGATTTCGTCATTGATGCGGGGCCCGTCGCGGGTCGGCACCATGTCTTGAGGTATCCTAGCTATGACTCACTCCTGTAAACGCCATCGATGTGATAGCCGAAAAGGCCCCGGCGGCTTACGCCGCCGGAACCTGGGCTTCTTCTGTTAGTCTAGTCAGGGCTGCCGCAAGTTCAAGAACTTCCTGCGTCTCCCCATCCATGCGCCGAATGGCAACGGTCCGATTTTCCGCCTCGCGCCGCCCAACGACCAGCATCACCGGCACTTTCGCCAGCGAATGTTCGCGCACCTTGTAGTTGATCTTTTCGTTGCGCGCGTCGAGTTCGACCTTCAGCCCCGCCTTGCGGCAGGCGTCGGCGACTTCCTGGGCATAGGGTTCGGCATCGCCGGTGATATTGGCGACGACGACTTGGAGGGGGGCCAGCCACAGCGGCAGCTTACCGGCATAATGTTCGATCAGAATGCCGATGAAGCGCTCCAGGCTGCCCAAGATCGCCCGGTGCAGCATCACGGGGCGGTGCCGGGCGCTATCCTCGCCGATATAGGTGGCGTCCAGCCGCTCCGGCAGCACGAAATCGAGCTGCAAGGTGCCGCACTGCCACGTTCGCCCGATGGCGTCGGTCAGGTGGAATTCCACCTTCGGGCCGTAGAAGGCGCCTTCGTTCGGCAGTTCTTCGAACGGCAGACCGGCGGCGTTCAGCGCGTCGCGCAGCCCTTGTTCGGCCCGGTCCCAGGTCTCATCGGTCCCAGCGCGCACATCGGGGCGCAGGGCCAGCTTGACGCTGACCTGATCCAGACCGAAGCCTAGATCGCGGTAAACGCCCAGTTGGAGCTTGCAGTACTCAAGCGATTCCGAGGTAATCTGGTCTTCACGGCAGAAGATATGCGCATCGTCCTGGGTGAAGGCGCGGACGCGCATAATGCCGTGCAGCGAGCCCGAGGATTCGTTGCGATGGCAGGCGCCGAATTCCGCCATACGGATCGGCAGATCGCGGTAGGACTTCAGCCCTTGCCGGAAGACCTGCACGTGCGCCGGGCAGTTCATCGGTTTAATGCCGAACAGGCGCTCGCCCGCATCGACTTCGACCTTGAACATATTGTCGCCGTACATGTCCCAATGGCCGGAAGCCTTGAACAGCGAGCTATCGACAAGCTGCGGGGTTTTCACCTCCACATAACCGTTCTGGTCGAGCCGTCCGCGGATAAAGTTTTCCAGCGTGCGGAACAGCGTCCAGCCCTTGGGGTGCCAGAAGACCATGCCCGCCGCCTCTTCCTGCTGATGGAAGAGGTTCATTTCGCGTCCAAGCTTGCGGTGATCGCGCTTTTCGGCCTCGGCAAGCTGGAACAAATATTGGTCTAGCTCATCCTGAGTGCGCCACGCCGTGCCATAGATGCGCTGCAACTGCGGCTTGCTGGCGTCGCCGCGCCAATAGGCGCCCGACACTTTGGTCAGCTTGAAGGCCTGGCCGATCTTGCCGGTGGACGGGAGATGCGGGCCGTAACAGAGATCCAGCCACGCATCGCCTTGGCGATAGATGGAGATATCTTCGTTGGCGTCGATCTCGCCGATCCATTCGGCCTTAAAGCTCTCGCCCTTCTCGGTGAAGTAAGCGACGGCCTTATCGCGGCTCCAAACTTCGCGGACGAAGGGCAAATCGCGCTTCACGATCTCGCGCATGCGGGCTTCGATCCCGGCGAGGTCTTCGGTCGAAAACGGCTCTTTCCGATGGAAATCGTAATAGAAGCCGGTTTCCGTCGCCGGGCCAAAGGTCACCTGCGTGCCGGGGAACAGTTCCTGCACCGCCTGCGCCATGATGTGGCTGCAGTCGTGGCGGATCAGCTCCAAAGCGTCGGGCGACTTGAGCGTAATGATCTCAAGCTTAACGTCGGTAGTGAGAGTAGTGGTCAGGTCCTTCACTTCGCCGTTGATTTTAATGGCGAGGGCAGCCTTTGCCAGCCCCGCCCCGATGCTGGCAGCCACCGCCGCGCCCGTGACCGGGCCGGGGAACTCCCGCACGCTATTATCGGGAAGGGTAATCCTGATCATCATACTCACTCAAAAAGATCGTTTGCAGGGGAAGTCCTGCAACGGCAGACCGTGCGAGAGTGGTAGGGGGGCTGTCAAGCCTTGGCGGCGCGGGGTTCCCCAGACTTTCCTGCAAGCGGTGCGTTGCCTTAGCCGGGGGTTCTTCTTATAAATCGACTCAAGATTTAATCGGAGGGCGAAATGCGGGCTTTCGGCGCAGCACTGATCGCGGTTTTGGTAACGGCGGGAACGGCCCTGGCGCAGACGGCGCCGGTGCAGCTTTTCAAAGTGGTGACGGTCAAGGACGAGATCACCATCGGCGTCACGGCGGCGGAAGCGGCCAAGCTCGGTTCAGGCCCGGTACTGGAGGCGCTGGCAACGCTCCTCACCCGGCAGGGGCAGTTGAGCGCCTGGCAGTATGCCATGCGCAAGGGCAGCGATGGGGCGTTGGAGCAAGCCCCGCTGCGCCGGGTGGTGATTTTTAAAACCGATAGTCTGCGGCTGGAGCCGGTCACCCTAGGCGCCACTGTAAAGCTGGTCGCGCCGAAGGAGTAAACCGCAAGGACCGGGACGCGGCGACCGGGCAGCGCGTCTATCGTCGGGCATCTTCTCCCCCTGTCTGGTGATGCTATGCTCGACGCTATGACCCTGCCCGACGATACCCTCTCCCCTGACGACCGGCGCTATGCGCAGGTTCTGGCGCGCGATGCCAGCCAGGATGGTCTGTTTTGGTATGGGGTGATGACCACGGGCGTCTATTGCCGTCCCGGCTGTGCCTCGCGCGCGCCAAAGCGTCAGAATGTGCGCTTCTATGCCAGCCCCGCCGAGGCCCAGGCGGATGGGTTACGCGCCTGCAAGCGCTGCCGCCCGGATGCCGCCGTTAGCCGCGCCCATCACATCGCCGCCGTCACGCGCGCCTGCCGTCTGCTGGAGGTCTCGGAAACCGAACCGAACCTCGATGCTTTGGCGGCGGAGGCACACCTCAGCCCCTTCCACTTCCATCGCCTGTTCAAGGAAATCACCGGCCTGACGCCCAAGCAATTCGCGCAAAGCCAGCGGCGGGTGCGCGTGCAGGAAGCTTTGCAGCGCGAGGCCAGCGTGACCGAGGCGGTCTATGCCGCCGGCTTCAACTCCTCCGGTCGGTTCTACGAGGCCGCCGATGGGATGCTGGGGATGAGCCCCACCCGCTTCCGCCAGGGCGGCGACGGGCTGACGATCCGCTATACGGTGGCCCCCTGTTGGCTCGGCCTGATGCTTGTGGCGTCAACCGAACGCGGTCTCTGCTGCCTGATCCTCGGCGACGAGGCCGACGCGCTGATCGCCGATCTGCACGCCCGTTTTCCGAAAGCCCAGATTGTTCCTGCCGACGCCGGGTTCGCCGAAACCATCGCCGTGGTCGCGCGCTTCATCGAAACGCCCGCCGTCGGGCTTTCCTTGCCGCTGGATATTCAAGGCACCGCCTTTCAGCAGCGCGTCTGGCAGGCCCTGCGCGCCATTCCGCCGGGGCAAACCGCCAGCTATTCCGAGATTGCCGCCGCCATCGGCCAACCAAAAGCCGCCCGCGCCGTCGCCGGGGCCTGCGCCGCCAACCCCATCGCCGTTGCCGTCCCCTGCCATCGCATTATCCGCGACGGCGGCGCTGTCTCCGGCTACCGCTGGGGCGTCGAGCGCAAGAAGAAGCTGCTGGCGCGGGAGGCGGGGGAGTAGGCGTCACTCCGCCGGGGCAATGTCCGCCACGGTCAGCCGTTCGTTGCGCACGCGCCCGTCGCGCTGGACAGTGATATCGACGGGCTTGCCGATGCCGACTTGATCGAGAAGCGCTGCGAGGCTGGCGATGCCGCTGATTGGTTGCCCGGCGACATGGGTGATGACATCGCCCAAGCGCCCGGCGCTGCGATCGATGCCGCGCAGGCCGATCTTCGCGGCAGGGCTGCCGGGCAGGACGGAGGCGACGACGAGACCGGAAACGCCGAAGCGGGCAGCCAGTTCATCCGGCGCGGCGAGAATGCCGATGCCGGGGCGCGGGATGCGCTTATCGCGGATCAGGATAGGGACGATGCGGTTGATGGTATCGACCGGCACGGCGAACCCTACCCCGGCGGACGATCCGGTGGCCGATAGGATCGCCGTGGTAATGCCGATCAACCGCCCGGCGCTATCCAGCAGCGGCCCGCCGGAATTGCCGGGATTGATGGCGGCATCGGTCTGGATCGCGCCGATCACCTCCCGCCCCGGCGCGGTCGGCAGGCGGCGGTCGAGGGCGGAGATCAGACCGGAGGTCAGCGTGCGCGATAGGCCGAAGGGATTGCCGATGGCGTAGACGCTCTGGCCGACCTTCAACTCAGCAGAACTGCCGATAGGGATGGGCCGCAGCGGCACCCGCCCATCGACCAGCTTAATGACGGCAAGATCGTGATCAGGCGAGACGCCGATGACCCGCGCGTCCAGCGCGTCGCCGCGATCTAGGCGCACGCGCACGCTCTGCGCCCCTTCGACCACATGGTAGTTGGTGACGATATGCCCGGCGGCATCCCACACAAACCCCGACCCGGCGCCGCCATCGCTGCCCGGATCGCCGGTGAAGATATAGGCGACGGAGGGGGCGGCATTCTCGAACAGGGCGATGGTGTGCTGCTCATGTTCAGTCAGCGACCCGCGCGCATCGACGGGCCGGGGCCGATCCACCACCAACCAGACCGACCGAACGAACCGCTCGCCAACCCATAGGGCCGCGATGAGAAGAAGGCCGAGGAGGAGGAGGCGGGAGAAGCGCATGGCTAATCGTCATCCGTCGGGGCCGTCACCAGCACCTTATCGACGCGGCGCCCGTCCATATCCATCACTTCGAGGGTGAAGCCGTCGAGGGCGACCCGGTCGGCGGCTTCGGGGATGCGTTTCAACTGGCTCATGATGAACCCGCCGAGGGTTTGCACATGGGCTTCGTCGGCGCCGGGGAATTCGGGGATGCCGGTCACGGTTTGCACTTGGTCGAGCGGCATCATGCCGTCGATCAGCCAGGAGCCGTCTTCCCGCTGCACCCAGGCCGGGTCTTCGTCGTGCGCGGCGGCAGGATCGCCGCCGATGAGGGCTTGCAGCAGGTCGGCGGGGGTCACCAGCCCTTGCAGGTCGCCATATTCATCGACGATCAGGGCCAAGTCTTCGCCCGATTGGCGGAACTGGTCCAGCACCTTCAGCGCCGGGGCGGTTTCTGGGATATAGAGCGGCTGGCGCAGGGCGGCGCGCAGGTCTAGCCCCTCGCCCGCCAGCGCCTTTTGCAGCAGGTCTTTCACCCGCACGATGCCAACGATATTGTCCGGCGCGCCATCGACGATGGGAAAGCGCGAATAGCGGCTGTTTTGCATCACGGCCAGCCAGCTTTCCGGCGTGCCTGCTAGATCGATGGTTTCGATTTGGGTGCGCGGCGTCATCAGGGCCGAAACGCGCCGGTCGCCGAGGCGCAGGGTTTGATCGACGATCTGCTGTTCCGCCGTATCGAAATGGCCCGATGCGGCGCCTTCGCGCATCAGATGGCGCACCTCTTCGTCGCTGACCGCATCGGCATCGCTTTCCTTGCCGGGGATCAGCTTTAGAACGAGGTTGGTGCAGAGGGACAAAAGCCAGATCGCCGGGCGGGCGATACGGCTGGTGATCAGCAGCAGGCCCGAGAGGGCGGCGGCGACCCGTTCGGGGTAGGTCAGGCCCAGGCGCTTCGGTACAAGTTCGCCCAAGACGAGGCTGACGAAAGCGATGCCGATGACGACCAGCACGAAGGCCAGCGTATCGGCAATCGGTGCCAGGGTCTCATTCCGCGCCAGGATGGCCGCAAACTCGCCCGAAAGCGCATCGCCGCCAATCGCGCCGGTGATGACGCTGACCAGGGTGATCCCGATCTGGACGGTCGAGAGAAGATCGGTCGGCTTTTCCGCAAGGGTCAGCGCCCGCCGCGCGCCTTGGCTGGTTTTCGCCAAGCGTTGCAGCCGCGCCTTGCGGGCGGAGACAACGGCCATCTCGCCCATCGCGAACAGGCCGTTCACCAGGATGAGCAGGAAGACGAGCAGAAGTTTGATAATCATCGCCGCCCATCGCCCGGCAGAAGGGGCGCGGAGCCAAGAGACTTCTCGCGGCGGGAAAACACGGTCAGGCGCGGACGCCTAGGACTGTCGCTGGACATTGGGTCCGGTTCAATTGGTGCAAGGACGCGCCTTTATACCGAAACGGGCGCGGTTTCGCTACAGGAGTCACGTCAGCTTTAGCAAGGCCACCACCAGCCCGAGCAGCAGCAGCGTTTCGGCCGCCATCAGCCCAACCGCCCGCGCGCCAACCTTGCCTAAGGCTTGCAAGGAGGTTTTGACCCCCAAAGCGGCAATCGACAGGGTGATGCACCAGCGCGAGGCGTCACCCATCGCGCTCCCTGCCCAAGCAGGCAAAACCCCGGCGCTATTGAGGGCGACGAGCACGACGAAGGCGATCAGGAAGAGGGGCACCAGCGGCGGGCTTTTCCCGGGTGGGCCATCCTCCCCCTCCGCCGGGATGCGGCGGGCGAGCAGCGCGACGATCAGCACGGTTGGCACCAGCAGCGCGACGCGCCAGAGCTTGATGATCGTCGCCACATCGCCCGTCTCACGCCCAACGCTATAGCCCGCGCCGACCACTTGCGCGACGTCGTGGATCGTGCCGCCTAGGAAAATCCCGGTATCGGTCGCATCAAAACCGATGAGCCGCGCCAGCACCGGATAGAGCACCATCGCCAGCGTCGACAGGGCCGTGACGCCGATGATGGTGAAGGCGGTATCGCGCTCATGGTCGGGGTAGCGCGGCAATACGGCGGAAATCGCGGCGGCGGCAGAGGCGCCACAAATCGCCGTTGCGCCCGCCGACAGCACGCCGAAGCGCTGCTTTAGGCCCAAGGCCCGCGCGGCCAATAGCCCGAACCCGATGGTCAGCGCCACGGCGGCGGCGATTCCCGCCAGCGTGTGCCAGCCCAGCGCCGAAATCTGATTAAGCGTAATCCGCCCGCCCAGCAGGGCGACCCCGATGCGCAGAATGCTGCGGGCGGAAAAGGCGATCCCCTCGGCAAAGCGGCTATCGCTGGCCAGGAAGTTGAACGCCATCCCCAGCAGCAGGGCATAAAGAACCGCAGGCCCCCCTTGGCTCGCCGCGACGAAACTGGCGGCCAGCGCCAGGGTCAGGCTCAGCAAAACACCGGGGAAAATCGCGCGGCCGCGTCGGGAAAGGCCCATCATCCAGTCCGCAAAATACAGAGACGGAGTGGGAATAGACCCTGCGACGGGGGCCGGTCAAGGCTCATGACATGTCAGCGCCTAGCCGGGAATAACCACGTCCCCATCTTCTTTCGTAAAACTGTCGGGCTTGCGCTCCAGCAGATCCAGCACCGCTTCGGACGGGCGGCAGAGCTTCGTCCCCTTCGGCGTCACCACGATGGGCCGGTTGACCAGGATCGGATGCGCGATCATCGCCGCCAGCAGGTCGGCATCGCTGCGGGCAGGGTCGAGCAGGCCGAGGTCGGCGGCGGGGGTGCCCTTCTCGCGCAGCAACGCGCGCGCGGTCAGGCCGCTGCCGGTCAGAAGCGCGTTGAGCTGTGCTTCGGTCCAACCGGTTTTCAGATACTCCACCACGGTCGGCGTATATCCGGCGGCCTTGATCATGGCCAAGGTATTGCGCGAGGTACCGCAGGCGGGATTGTGGTAAATCGTGATGGGAAAATCGCTCATGACGCGGGGCGTTCCTGTGTAAAAAGCCAGCCACCGAGCCAAGAACCAAGGACGGCCCCGGCGATTTGGGCCAGCAGAAAGGCTGGAGCGGAGGCCGGGGCGATCCCGGCGAAACTATCGCTCAGCATGCGGGCCAGGGTAACGGCGGGATTGGCGAAAGAGGTGGAGGCGGTGAACCAATAGGCGGCGGTGATATAGAGGCCGACCATCAGCGGGACCGCATCGGGCCGGGTGCGCCGGGTGCCCAGGATCGTGAGGATCAGCCCGAAGGTTGCTAGCAGTTCCGCCGCAAGTTGCCCCGGCCCCGCCCGCAGTTTTTGCGACACTTGCAAGATCGTATCGTCAAACATCAGGTGCGCCGCCCAAACACCGAGGATCGCACCGAGGAGTTGGGCGCCGACATAGGCGAGGGCCGCCCGCCCGCCCATTTCCCCGCGCAGGACCATGACCAGCGTCACGGCGGGGTTGAACTGCGCGCCGGAGATGGGGCCGAACAGGGTGATCAACACGACCAGCCCGGCGCCGGTCGCCAGCGTATTGCCGAGCAGCGCCAGCGCAGTATTTCCCCCCGCCAGCCGTTCGCCCATGATGCCGGACCCGACGACGATGGCGAGTAATAGGGCCGTGCCGAGCGCTTCGGCGATCAGGCGGCGGCGCATGATCAACAGCAAACGGCGCGTTGCGCCGCTTCCGCCAGAGGGGCGCAAATCTCGGGGCGGCCTTGGCAGCAATCTTCCATCAGATAGAGGATCAAATCGCTGAGGCCGCCGATATCGGCGGTATAGATGATCGAGCGCCCGTCGCGGCGGCTGGCGATCAGCCCGGCATTTGTCAGCAGGGCCAATTGTGCCGACAGCGTGTTGGGCGGCACCGCCAAGGCGCGGGCAATCTCCCCAGCAGGCAGCCCCTCGGCCCCGGCTTTCACCAGCAGGCGGATGACGGCGAGGCGGTTTTCCTGCGCCAGCGCGGACAGACGTTTGACGGCGACAATCGATTCCATATTTCCATGATCTTAGAAATATGCAATTTCGTCAAGGGGGAGCGGTTAGCTGCCCACTTCTTCCGGCGTCCGTGCCATCAGGGCCAGGGCATGGACCGGGCCAGCCAATTCTTCCGCCAGCACGCTATTGATCCGCCGCTGGCGTTCGACCCGCGATAGGCCTTCGAACTGCGGGGAGATGACGACGACGCGGAAATGGCTCTCGCCCCCCTCCCGCGCGCCAGCATGACCGGCGTGGCGGGCGCTATCGTCGTGGATCAGCACTTCGGCGGGGGCGAAGGCGGCCAGCAGTTTCTTCTGCATTTGGGCAGCCATCGGGCCGGTCGGTTCGTGGGCGTCGTGCGGCATAGGCGGATTCCTGAAAACGTCAAGCGGTTACAAATGCAGGCAGCCCCGAAGGCTCATGGCTTGCGCCGCCTGCTTTGGCTTTTCATACTAGCGTCATGGCCACCCGTCGACCGTCCCGGTTTACGGTCTCATTTTTCGATGAGATCGAAAAACCCCCCGTTCGCCCCTGCGATCATGCGGGCTGCCCAAACGCGGGCGAGTTCCGGGCGCCGAAATCGCGCAGCGACCTCAATAGCTACTATTGGTTCTGCCTCGATCACGTTCGCGAATATAACCTCGCCTGGAACTATTATGCGGGCATGTCGCCGGAGGAAATCGAGGCGGAAAACCGCACCGATGCGACCTGGAACCGCCCGACCTGGCCGTTCGGCCAATCAAAGCCGGGGGGCAAGACCCAGTACCAGCCCGGCACCGGGCGCCGCCCGCGCTTTACCGACGGGTTCGGCTTCTTCGAGGACGATGCGGAGGCCGACCGCACCGCCGCACGCGGGTCGGCCAGTGCCGAAGAAACCAAGGCCATGGCGATCTTCAACCTGTCGCACCCTATCACGCTCGCCGATGTGAAGACCCGCTATAAGGAGCTGGTCAAACGCCACCATCCCGATGCGAATGGTGGCGATAAGAAAGCCGAAGAGCGGATCAAGGTGATTAACCAAGCCTATACGGTGCTGCGGGCCTTCGTGACGGAGTGATTATTTCTCCGCAAACGCCCGTTCGATAACGAAGGCGCCGGGGGTAGAGGTATTGCCCTCAACAAACCCACGCGCTTCCAACATCGCCTTCAGATCGGCCAGCATCGCGGCGCTGCCGCAAATCATGGCGCGGTCGGTTTCTGGGTCGAGTGCCGGGATGCCGAGGTCGGTGAACAGCTTGCCGCTTTCAATCAACTCGGTTGCGCGGCCCTGGTTCTTATACGGCTCGCGCGTAACGGTCGGGTAATAGAGCAGCTTTCCGGCCACCATCTCGCCCAAGATTTCGTCGTTCGGCAGCTCTTGGGTGATGTAATCGTGGTAGGCGAGTTCGGCGACTTCGCGCACGCCGTGGACCAGCACCACCTGCTCGAACTTCTCGTAGGTTTCCGGGTCGCGGATGATCGACATGAACGGCGCAAGGCCGGTGCCGGTCGAGAGCAGATAGAGGCGGCGACCCGGCAGCAGATAATCGATAACCAGCGTGCCGGTCGGCTTTTTGCCAACGATGATCGTATCGCCAACCTGGATATGCTGAAGCCGCGAGGTCAGCGGGCCGTTTTCGACCTTGATCGACAGGAATTCCAAATGTTCTTCGAAATTGGCGCTGGCGATGCTGTAGGCGCGTAGCAGCGGCTTTCCGTTCACCGGCAGGCCGATCATGATGAATTGGCCGTTCAGGAAGCGGAACCCTTTATCGCGGGTCGTGGTGAAGCTGAACAGCCGGTTGGTCCAATGGTGGACGCTTAAAACGCGCTCTTCCAGGAAGTTCGACATAATCTCATCACCGCACTGTGAAATGACGACGTTTCCTGTCGCCGTCTGGGGAATTCCCGCTTATGCCCGGCTTTCCGCAGCGCGGCAAGATGGTGAAATGTCTCGGGGCTGCATGGCAGACCTTTACCCTTTGCGGCGGCTGTCGAGCAGCGAGTCGATCAGCAGCAGCCCGACGCCCACCGAAATCCCCGTATCGGCGATATTGAACGCGGGCCAGCTATACTGCTGATAGTAGAAAAACAGGAAATCGAAGACCGCGCCAAAGCGCACGCGGTCAATCACATTGCCCAGCGCGCCGCCGATGACCATGCCGAGGCCGAGCGCCAGCCGCAGCCCCTGCGCCCGCCACAACCAGACCAGCATCGCCCCGGTAATCACCAGGGCGACCAGCGACAAAATCCAGGCGCCGCTGCCATCATGATTGGAAAACAGGCTGAAGCTGACGCCTTTATTCCACACGCCCACGATGTCGAAAAACCCGGTCACGGGGAAGCCCGCCGCGCGCTGATCCGGCCCCGCCACCCCCAGATAATCCATCAGCCAAATCTTGCTGATTTGATCGAGCAAGATGACGAGGGCGGCGATCAGCAACCCCTGTTTGACGGTTTTCGACATTAGCCGCCCACCACCTCGGCACAGCGGAAGCAGAGGTCCGGGTGATCGGCGATAGTGCCGACTTCCGGGTAATGGCTGCGGCAGCGCTCGCAGCGGGCGTGGTCAGTCTTGGCGAAGCGCACGGCGACGCCTTCGACATCCACCGACAGCACGGCATCGGGCGGCGCGCTGGCCAGCGGGCGCAGGTCTATGCTGGCGGTGATGCAGATTTCGGCAAAGTCGAGACCGGACAGCGCCGCGACATACTGAGGGGCGGCATAGACTTCCGGCGCGGCTTGCGACGACGAACCAATTTCCTTGGCCGCACGGGCCAGTTCAATCGCCCCGGTCACCGCGCGGCGGATCGAGCGGATCAGCGCCCATTTTTCGCCCAAAGCCGCATCCAGCCAAACCGCCGGGGGTTCCGGGAAGAGCTGGCGATGCACGCTATCCTCCTCGCCCTGGCTGCCGCCCGCGACGCCAACGGGGCGCAGGCCCCAGGCTTGCTCGGCGGTGAAGGGCATGACCGGCGCCAGCCACAGGATCAGCTTATGCAAGCATTCCGCCATCACCGTGCGGGCAGCGCGACGGCGGGCGCTGGTCGGCGCATCGCAGTAGAGCGCATCCTTACGGATATCGAAGTAGAAGGCCGAGAGATCATTGGCGCAGAAGGTATGCAGCGCCGTGTAGAAGGACAGGAAGTCGTACCGCTGGATGCTGGCGCGCAGATCCTTATCCAACTCCGCCAAGCGATGCAGCACCCAGCGTTCCAGTTCCGGCATCTCCGCTTCGGGCAGGCGTTCAGCATCGTCGAACCCGGCCAGCGCACCCAGCAGGTAGCGCAGGGTATTGCGGAGGCGGCGGTAATGGTCGGCGGTATATTGCAGGATCGATTTGCCGATGCGCGTGTCTTCCGAATAATCGGACAGCATCGCCCAGAGCCGCAGAATATCGGCGCCGAACTCGTTCATCACCACCAGCGGATCGACGCCATTGCCCAAGGATTTGGACATTTTGCGGCCCTGCTCGTCGAGCGTGAAGCCGTGGGTTAGCACTGCGTCATAGGGCGCGCGGCCGCGCGTGCCGCAGCTTTCCAACAGGGAGGTATGGAACCAGCCCCGGTGCTGGTCCGACCCTTCGAGATAGAGATCGGCGGGCCATTTCAGGTCCGGGCGGGCTTCCAGCACGAAAGCGTGAGTGGAGCCGCTGTCGAACCAGACTTCGACGACATCGGTGACTTGCTCGAAATCCTCGGGGTTATACTCATTGCCGAGGAAGCGGGCAGCGGGGGAGGCAAACCACGCGTCGCCACCTTCCGCTTCGAAGGCTGCGGCAATGCGCTCGTTCACCGCTGGGTCGCGCAGCGGCTCGCCGGTTTTCTTGCTGATGAACAGCGCAAGCGGCACGCCCCAGGTGCGCTGACGCGAGACGCACCAGTCCGGACGCTGGGCGATCATTGCGCCGATGCGGTTCTTACCTTGCGGCGGGAACCATTGTGTATCGTCAATCGCCTTCAATGCCTTCTCGCGCAGCCCATCCGTCTCCATCGAGATGAACCATTGCGGCGTGGCGCGATAGATCAGCGGGGCTTTGGAGCGCCAGGAGTGCGGGTAGGAATGCAGCAGCTTGGCCTGCGCCAGCAGGTTCCCGGCCTCGGTCAGCGCCGCGCAAACGGGGCCATCGGCCTTAAACACATGGACGCCCGCGAACAACGGCACGCTGTCGTAATATTTGCCGTCGCCCGCAACGGTGCGCGGCACTTCCAGCCCGAACTGCTTGCCCAGTTGGAAATCGTCCTCGCCGTGGCTGGGGGCGGTATGGACAAGGCCCGTCCCGGCGTCCGCCGTCACATGGGCGCCGGGGAGCAGCGGTACGTCGAACTCATAGCCTTTGCCGCGCAGCGGATGGGCGAGGATCACGCCTTCAAGTGCGGTGCCCGGCAGATCGGCAAGCTTTTTATAGCCGGTGATCTTGGTGGCGGCGGTCACCGCCTCCAGCAGCGCTTCGGCGATCAGCAGCCTATCGCCCGCCTTGGCGAGGGCATCATCCCCGGTTTCGGTGACGTCGATCACCACATAAGCCAGTTCGGGATTATAGGCGACGGCGCGGTTGGCCGGGATGGTCCAGGGGGTCGTCGTCCAGATCACCACACTCGCGCCGCTAAGCGCCGGATTGGGGGAGGAGACCACCGGGAAGCGCACGTAAATCTGCGTCGAGGTATGGTCGTGATATTCCACCTCGGCGTCGGCGAGGGCGGTCTGTTCGACGACGCTCCACAATACCGGGCGGAAGCCTTGGTAGAGCGCGCCTTTCATCAGGAACTTGGTCAACTCGCGGAAGATTTGTGCTTCCGCCGGATAGGCCATCGTCAGGTAAGGCTGCGCCCAATCGCCCATGATGCCGAGGCGTTTGAACTCGCCGGCTTGCACGCCCACCCAATGTTCGGCAAAGGCGCGGCATTCCTGGCGGAATTCGACCACGGGAACCGAGTTTTTATCCTGGCCCTTGGCGCGATACTTTTCTTCGATCTTCCATTCAATCGGCAGACCGTGGCAGTCCCAGCCCGGCACATAGGACACATCTTGGCCCAGCATGCGCTGCGAGCGGTTGATGACGTCCTTCAGGATCTTATTCACCGCATGGCCGATGTGAATATCGCCATTGGCGTAGGGCGGGCCATCGTGCAGCACCCACTTGGGCCGCCCGGCGCTATCTTGGCGGATCAGATCGTAAAGCCCGATCTTTTCCCACCGCGCCAAAATCGACGGCTCCAGCTTCGGCAGATCGCCGCGCATCGGAAACTCGGTCGTGGGCAGGAAGACGCTGGCTTTATAATCGCGGGTCATGGCCGGGCTTTACACGCTAAATGGCTGAAAGGAAGGCAGACCGTTCCAGAAACGCCCGGGCGGCGCAAGTCCCACGTGCGCATGGCCGATCCGGCAGCGATGGGAATCGCTAGCCTTTATCTTAAGAAAGGCATAACCTTTTAGGCGAAATTGCGACAGCCACCGCAACGACGAGGGCAGGAGCATGGGGTTGATTCATCTTGTCAACACCGGGGCCTCCCCCGCCTCCCGACGACAGGGGGGGCGGTTTTTGGCGGTTTTTGGCCTGTTGGCCGCAATCGCGCTGCCGGTCAGGGCACAAACCCCGTTGCCGCCGCTCGTGCGCCTTTCGACTGGCGATGATTATCCGCCGTTCTCCTCCTCGACCGAAGCGGGGGGTGGGGCCGCCGTCGCCTTGGTGAAAGCCGTTTTCGCCGAACTCAAGCAGCCGATTGCCCTTGAGATCGAACCCTGGATGCGCGGGCAGGAGCGGCTGCAAAGCCAGCAGATCGACGGCACGTTTCCCTATGTGCCGAACCCGGAACGGTTAACCCTCTACCGCTATTCCCGCCCCTTGGCCACCATTCGCATCCGCTTATTCACCCGCAAGGGCGTGCCGCTCGCCGATTTACCGCTCGGCGCGGCCAGCGGCCAGACCTTGTGCATCGCGCGCGGCACCTCGCCTGCAGTCCCCTCGGCCCGCCTGCTTCTCTCGGGGCAGGCGACCCTGGTGAATGGCAGCGATGTCGCGACCTGTTTCAAGCTTCTGCTGGCCAAGCGCGTCGATCTGGTGCAAACGCACGAGCATCTAGCGAAGCGGGCGATGCGGCAGTTGGAACAACCCGCCGATGCGGTCGTCCCGGTCGGCGGTGACGATCCGCGCGCGTTCGAGGAAACCGGGCTACATTTTATCGTCTCCCGGCACGCCCCGCAGGGGGAGGCTTTGATCGCGGCCTTCGACCGTGGCTTGGCCGCCTTGCGGGAGAATGGGCAGTTCGCTGAAATCCTCTCCCGCTACGGGCTTACCCTGCCGTCGAGCTGATTTTCAGCCGGTGCAGCACGCCGATGACGACGCTCAGCACCAGCACCGCCCCGGCTTGATGGGCAGCCCCGAGATCGACGGGCACCTGATGGAGCAGCGTTAGGATGCCCAGGGTGATCTGAAGGGCGACTGATCCCGCCAAGGCCCCGGCCCAGCCGATAAGGCCGCGCCGGGCGAGCCAAAGCGCGAAGATCAGCGCCGCCCCCGCCGTTCCGACCGCCAGTACCCGATGGTGGAACTGCACGGCGGCGTGATTTTCGAAGGCATTGCGTAGAGCCGACAGGCTGGGGTGCCAATAGTCGGGCGGCACTAGCCCGGCGCCCATGTACGGGAACTCGTTATAGATCATCCCGGCGTCCAGCCCCGCCACGAAGGCCCCGGCCAGGATCGTCACGCTGACGGCGGCCAGCAGCCCCAGGGCGGCGCCTTGGCCCGGCGTGGCGGCTTGACGGCGCGGTTGCAGCAGGCCCAAGGCGGTCCAGAGGGTGATCCCATAGATCACCAGCGCCATGCCAAGATGGGTGGCGAGCCGATAGGGGCTGACGGCGGGAATATCCTTCAGGCCACTCGCGACCATCCACCAGCCGATGGCGCCCTGTATCCCACCCAGCACGAACAGCAGCAGCACCCGGCGCTTCAAGGCGGCATCGAACGCGCCGCGTAGCCAGAAGACCAGCATCGGGATGGCGAAGACGACACCAATCAACCGCCCCCACAGGCGGTGGATGAATTCCCACCAAAAGATCGTTTTGAACTCGGCGAGACTCATGCCGCGGTTCACCTGCCGGTACTGCGGGCTGTCCTGATACTTCTGAAATTCCGCCTGCCAGTCGCTGTCCGTCAGCGGGGGGAGCGTGCCGCTGACCGGTTTCCATTCGACGATGGACAGGCCGCTTTCGGTGAGCCGGGTAATCCCGCCGATCACCACCATCGCAAAGATCATCGCCGCCCCGATCAGCAGCCACAGCGCCACGGCGCGGCGGGCGGGTGGGATGGGGCGGACGAGGCTGGGGGCGGCGAGGGTGGTCATAACGGGCCTTTGGTCTAACGCAATAGGGGCAGGTCGAGGGCGCGCGCCAGGGCGAAAATCTCTAGCGGCACCGTGCGACCCCGGGGGACAATAGAGTGGCGGGCGGCGCCTTCAAGCCCTATTCCGGCACGGGCCAGTACCTGTTCCGATACGACGAGCTGCGCGTGGAACTCTTTCGACAGGCCTTCGAGGCGGGAGGCGGTATTGACCGTATCGCCAATGGCCGTCAGGCCGGTAGCGCGCCCATGCCCCATTTCCCCTACAATCGCCAGGCCCTGGTGGATGCCGATCCCCATACGCAGGGGGGCATCCAGATCATGGCTAAAGTCCTGGTTCAGCGCCTCCAGCCGCTCAGCCATTCGCCGGGCGGCCTTGAGGGCCGATTGGGCGGCATAGGTGGGGTCTTCGCGCTCGTAGCCAAAGAGCGCCATCACCCCATCGCCGGAAAACTGCGTCACCGCCCCGCCAGCGGCGCCAATCGCCTCCCCCATCTCCGCGAAATAGCGGTTGAGGATAAACACGACGTCGAACGGCAGCTTTTGTTCCGACAGGGTGGTAAAGCCCCGCAGGTCGGCAAACAATACGGCGATTTCCATTTCGACGCCGTGGGTCTGCTCGGGTTTGGCGAAGCCATCGTGCGGCATGGCTTGGGCGGGCAGCAGCGGCGCGATTTCAAGATCGCAATCGGGCCGGACTTGGCAGGCGAGACGCACGCCCGGCGGGGCGGAAATCCGGGCCAGCACGCGGGCTTCATTGGCGTCGGGCGGCGGCAGATGCTCCGCCCCCTGCCCAACGCGCACCCGGCAGGTCGAACAGCGCCCACGCCCGCCGCAGACCGAGGCGTGGGGAATATTGTTCATGCGACTGATTTCCAGCAGCGTCCGCCCCTTTGGCACCGCGACCGCCTTGCCGCCGTGATAATGAACGCGCACCTGTTGTTGCCGCGCTTCGATCAGGTTCCGGGCGTAGCGAGCAAAAAAGACCAGCGCCAGCAGCCCAAGCATGCCCCAGCGGATCCCGTCGCGCAGGGCGATCAGATGGGCGGCTTTGTCGGGCGGCGGCAGCTTCATCGCGGCGATGGTCTGGGCCTGCCACGCCGGATCGCGCATCATCACCATCACTTCGCGCCCGGTTTGGAAAAAGCTGATGAGCACCAGCGTCGGCATCAGAATGGCCAGGGCGAACAACCAGGGTTTCACCCGGTCGTACCAGGGGTTTAGCCGCAGCCAATAGTGCAGGCCGATACAGCCATGCAGCCAGGCGAAAACCAAGGTCGCCGCTTGCAGGGCCTGCTTCTCGCCGCCAAACAGCATCCACAGCACATATGTATAGCTATCCTGAAGATCGTAGAGTTCGAAGGCCACCCGCGTGGTGATCACGTGTTCGATCAGCATGTAGGGGATCAGCGCGCCGGTCAGCAGTTGCATCGCTTCCCAGCGTTTTAGCCGCAGCGACCGGCGGCGGTAGAGCGCCCAATAGGCGAGGCCGAGATGGATCAGCACGGCGCCCAGCAGCGTGTAGGTGCCGGGTTTCGACCACCAGAACCCCATGAAATCGCCCTGCTTGGCCTGCATCAGATCAAGCGATACCAGCCCCAGCAGATGATTGCTGAAATGGGTCAGGACGTAGGTAAAGAGGATCAGTCCGGTCACTAACCGCAGGCGGTTGATCACCTGGGCGCCCGAGAGTTTCCAGACGGCGGCGGACGGCATCGGCGGCAGGCTCGCGGTCATTCCTGGTCCCCTTCCCTGGCGGAACGCCCCGCGTGTAACGCAAAGCGGCTTGCAATTTTCGCAACACAGTCTAAATCGGCGGACCAGCGGCGGCAATTGGCCGCGCTCGAACGACGAGCCAGGCAAGGAGTGGTACCTTGGTTCCCATGATTGAGACCCAGGCCCTGACGAAGACCTTCGGCGGCACCGATGTGGTGCGCGACGTCAGCTTCACCGTTCATAAGGGCGAAGTCCTCGGCTTCCTCGGGCCGAACGGGGCCGGTAAATCGACGACAATGAAAATGATCACGGGCTTTCTGGCGCCAACGCGCGGGACGGCCAAGGTCTGCGGGCAGGATATTCTGACCCAGACCCGCGCTGCGCAGCGCCGCCTGGGCTATCTGCCGGAAGGCGCCCCGGCCTATGGCGATATGACGCCCTATGGCCTGCTGGGCTTCGTGGCCGATGTGCGCGGGCTTTTCGGGGCGGAACGCCGCAAGCGCATTGATGCCGCGCTGGATGCGGCGCAACTGCGCAGCGTGACCCATCAGCCCATCGATACGCTGTCGAAAGGCTTCAAGCGCCGCGTTGGGCTGGCGCAGGCGCTGCTGCACGATCCCGATGTGCTGATTCTCGACGAGCCGACCGACGGTCTCGACCCCAATCAGAAGCATGACGTGCGCACCCTTATTCGCGAGATGGCGGCTGAAAAAGCCATTTTGATTTCCACGCATATTTTGGAGGAAGTCGAAGCCCTCTGCTCTCGTACGCTGGTGATCGCCCGTGGATGCATTGTCGCCGACAGTACGCCGCTCGATCTGCTGCGCCGCGACCCGCTGCATGGGGCGGTCGTGCTGGCGGTGGCGGAGGCCGACCGCGCGGCGCTGCTGCCGAAACTGCACCTCATTCCCGGTGCCTTGGCCGTCGAAGCCAGCGAAGACGGGCTGATCGTCCGCCCGGTGCCGGGGCGCGAGGCCGATCTGTTGGCGGGCCTCAGCCAAGCCCAGCGCACGGAAAACTGGCCCGTGTCGGAAGTCTATCAGCAGCGCGGACGGCTTGATGTCGTCTTCCGCAGTCTCACCGCGCCCGCGTCGCGCGCCGCCTGAACGGGGAAACTGGCATGTATCCGGCTTATGCTGTCTTCAAGCGCGAGATTGCGAGCTATTTCGCAACGCCGCTTGCCTATGTGTTTCTGGTTATCTTTCTCGTGCTCGCCAGTTCCCTGACCTTCTACATGGGGAATTTCTTCGAGCGCGGGCAGGCCGATTTGCAGCCTTTCTTCGGCTTTCTGCCGTGGCTGTATCTGTTTCTCGTCCCGGCGCTGTCGATGCGCTTGTGGGCGGACGAGCGCAAGAGCGGCACCATCGAACTGCTGCTGACGCTACCGCTGGAAGTGTGTCAGGCCGTGGTTGGCAAATTCCTAGCCTCCTGGGCCTTCTGCGCCGTTGGGCTGCTGCTGGCCTTTCCGCTGGTGATTGCCGTTGCGGTACTGGGGCAACCGGACTACGGCGTGATCATCTCCAGCGCCATCGGGGCACTGTTGATGAGCGGCGCCTTTCTGGCCATCGGGTCGGCCATGTCGGCCCTAACGCGCAATCAGGTGATCGCCTTCGTGCTGACCGCCACGGTCTGCTTCCTGATTACGGCGGCGGGCACTGGGCTGGTCTCGGGCGCTTTTGCCGCTTGGGCGCCGACGGCGCTGGTCGAATTCGTCAGCGGGTTTTCGGTGCTGACGCGCTTTGCCAATCTGCAACGCGGCGTCATCGACGCGCGCGACGTTCTCTATTTCGGGTCGCTGATCGTCGGCTTTCTGCTGATCACCGCCCTGATCGTCGATCTGAAGAAGGCGGAGTAAGCCATGTCCCGTCTTTTTGCTCGCAAGACCCTGCTGGGCCTCGGCATTCTCGCCACCCTCGTTCTGATCATCACGGTCAATATCATCGGCGGCAATCTGCTGCGCGGTGTTCGGCTCGACCTGACCCAGACTAAGCTCTACACCCTCTCGCCCGCCACCGAACGGGCGTTGCAGCAAATCGAGGAGCCGATTACCCTGCGGCTCTTCATCTCCGACCGGCTGACCCGCGAAGTGCCGAGCTTCGCCGCTTATGCCCAGCGCGTGCGCGATTTGCTGCGCGATTACGCTGCCGGGTCGCGCGGGCGGTTGACCGTCGAAGTGCTGAGCCCCGATCCCTTCTCCCCCATCGAAGACCGCGCCGTTGCCTATGGCCTGCAAGGCGTGCCCATCGACCAGGGCGGGGAGCAGGTTTATTTCGGCCTCGTCGGTGCTAACTCCACCGATGATCAGGAGGTGATCGCCTTCTTCGCGCCGGAGCGGGAACGGTTCCTGGAATATGATCTGACCAAGATGGTCGCCAAGCTGGCGCGCCCGAAACAACGCACGGTCGGTTTGATCTCCACCCTGCCGATCACCGCCGACCCGGCGGCCCAGCAGCAGGGCGGCAGCGGCACATGGTTGATCTATGATCAGATCAGCCAGAACTTCAAAGTGCAGATGCTGGAAACCACGGTGACGCAGATTCCGGCGGATATTGACGTGCTGTGGCTCGTTCATCCGGCCAATCTGCCGCCCGCGACCCTCTACGCCATCGATCAGTTCGTGCTGAAGGGCGGGCGGGCGCTGGTGATGGTTGATCCGGTTTCGGAAGCTGCCGTCAGCCGGGGCCGTATGCTGGCGATGCAGGGCGTTCCTGGCCCGGCCTCGGCCTCGGCGTTGGAGCCCCTGTTCAAAGCCTGGGGCGTGCAACTGGTCGCGGATAAGGTTGTTGCCGACCGCCGCAATGCCCGTAAGGTTTCGGCGGGTGGGGCGGCGACGCGCGTGCAGGCCGCCGACTATCTGGCGTGGCTGTCGGTGCCGAAAGCGCAACTGGCGGAAAACGACTCGCTGACCGGTGATCTGCAAAGCCTATCCTTTGCTTCCGCCGGGATTCTGGAACCTGTTGAGGGTGCGACGACCAAGCTGACGCCGCTGGCCTCCTCCTCCGTCGTCTCGATGAAGCTCGCCGCCGATAAGGTGCGCGGTCAGCCCGATATTCTTGGCATCCTGCGCGGCTTCCAAAGCGAAGGCCAAGCGCTGACGATGGCGGCGCGCGTGACGGGTCCGGCCAAGACCGCCTATCCCGACGCGCTGCCGGAGGGGGCTGCTGCCGAGGGGCGGGTGATGGAGAGCCAGCAGCCGCTGAACCTCGTCATCGTCGCCGATACCGACATGCTGGAAGAACGCTTCTGGGCGCAGACCCAGAATTTCTTCGGCCAGAAAGTTGCCGTGCCGGTTGCGGGCAATGGCGATTTTATCGCCAATACGCTGGATAATCTGGCGGGCGGGTCCACCCTGTCGGGCCTGACGGCGCGCACGGTGATCGACCGGCCCTTTACCGCCATCCGCGCGCTGGAACAGGCGGCGGAAAACAGCTTCCGCGCGAAAGAGCAGGAGTTGCAGGACCGCATCAAGGAAACCGAAAAGAAGCTCGCCGATCTGCGGGGCCGCGAGGCGCCGAAGAAAGGTCAGCCGCAAACGGCCAGTTTGACGCCGGAACAGGCGAAGGAAATCGAAACCTTCCGCGCCGATCTGATCCGCACCCGCGCCGAACTGCGCGACGTGCAACTGGCCCTGCGCACCGATATCGAGGCGCTGCAAACCCGCATCCGCTTGTGGGTGATCGGGGCGGTGCCGGTGGCGCTGGTGGTGTTCGCGCTCGGTCTCGGTGTGTGGCGGCGCCAACGCGCCCGCCGCGCCGCCCAGGCCCAGCGTTAAGGAGGAGACAAGGATGCACAGCCGTTCGCTTTTGATCCTCATCGCGCTCGCCGGGGCCAGCGTCATCGGCGCTGGGATGGTGATCACCGCCGACCAGCCGGTCCGCAGCTTGCCCGCCGGGCAAAAACTCTTCGCCGATCTGGCGGCAAAGCAGGGGCAGGTGACGCGCATTCGCCTAACCCAAGGCAAGGATAGCCTGACCTTCGAGAAGAAGGGCGACGTTTGGACCCTGGCGGAAAAGAGTGGCTACCCGGTCGCGCCGGAAAAGATCCGGCAGATCCTTGTCGATCTGACGGAAGTCGAAACCCTGGAAGGCAAGACCGCCAAAGCCGATTTGCTGCCCCGGCTCGACCTTGGCGAAGGCGATGGATCGCGCGCCCGTCACCTGACGCTGTATTCCGGGGAAACCGTGCTGGCCGATGTCTTCCTCGGCAAGCTCCGCAGCGCCGCGATCAATGCCGCCGCTCTGGGTCTCGATAAACCGATGCTCTATCTCCGCAAGGCGGGTGATGGGCAGGCGTGGTTGGTGGAAAGCCGCCTCAACCCGAAGGTTGAAGCGCTGGAGTATCTGACCAAAGACCTGTTCGATATTGCTCAGGATAAGGTGGCGACCGTCACCCTAACCCCCGCCGAAGGGCCTGCGGTCGAGATCGGCCGGGCGCCGGGCGATGCCACCCCGCCGGATGTCGCCGTGCTGAACCCGCCGGAAGGCCGCGTATCGAAAAAAGGCTGGGACGTCAGCGGCGTCGTTGCTGCCCTCGAAGGCATGAGCTTCGAGGACGTGCGCCCGGCGCAGGATATTCCGGTCGACGGCCCTGCGACGGAAGCCCGCTTCACCTTGGCCGAGGGCGGACCGGTCGTCGTGACCCTGCGCAAGCTCGACGGTGCCGATTGGGCGATCTTCTCGGGCGAGAATGACTTGCTGAAGCCAACCCAAGGCTGGGCCTTCAAACTGCCAAGCTATAAGATCGAACGGCTGACCAAAAGCCTTGCCGATCTGACGGAAGAGCCGAAGACCAACTGAGGATCGGGGGGGCTTCCCCCCGATCACCGCCACCGCAACCGCCCCCACGCCTGCCGGATCAACTCCCCATCGCGGGGGGTCGGCAGAAATAGGGCGGCGGGGGAGAGGTGCAGGTGCTTCCAGGCCAGGGCGCCGAGCACGATTACCTGCGCCCAGCGTACCGTGACGAAGGCGAAGGCGGCCCCGTTCAGCCCGTAGCCGGGCAGCAGCGCCAGCAGCAACCCGGCATTGATCGCCAGGGTCAGGCCTTCGTTGATCGACAAGGCCAGCGTCTTGTTCCAGGCCTTGAAGGCCAGCGCCTGAAACTCGCGGATGGTCAGCGGTAAAATGCCGAGGATCAGCCAGCGCACAAGCTCGCTGGCGTCGGCAAAGCCAGCGCCGAAGACCAAGCGCAGAAACAGCGGCGCGATCAGCCAGAGAACCACCGAAGCCCCGATCATCAACAGCAGGGTTAGGCGGAGATAGAGACCGACGACCGCCCCGCGCGCCGTAGGGTCGGCTTCGGCACAGGCGCGCGGAAAGGCGACCTGGGCGACCGAATAGGCCAGCGTTACCGGAATTTGGCTGACGCTGGTGGCGACCACATAGAACCCCAGCGATGCCGAGGGCAGATAGGTTTGAATCAGCCATTGGTCGATCCGGCCATTGGCCTGATAGATCAGGCCCGACGCATAGATGCGCCCGCCATAGGCCAGCATTTCCTTGGCGGCTTCGGCTTCGGGTTTGATCCCGCCCCAGCCGCGCCGGATCAGCGCCGTCAGTGGGATCAGGACAGTCGGGATATGGGCCAGCAGATAGGCCCCGGCGACGGCCAGCAACCCGCGTTCCCCCATCAGCCATAGACCAGCGATGGCGAGCGGATAGCCGAGCGCTAGAGTAATGCGGATCAGGTTCCAGAGGCCCAGCATGCCCTTGCCGCGCAGCATGTCCTGAAAGATCAGCCCGAGGATATGGCAGGGGATCAGCCCGAGTAGTAGGAAGACGGCCTGCAACAGCTCCGGCCGGTCGGTGGGGTAGACGCGCGGCACCACGGCGAACCAGCAGATCAGGATCGCCGCCGCGCTCACGATCAGACCCGACCACAGCCCCGTCGCAAACACCTGCCGGTCCTTCAGCTTGGCATTGGCGCTGAAATAAAGCGCGGCATCATTGAGGCCGAGCAGCAGCATATAGGCGACCGTCGTCGGCCAAAGCTGGGCGGCGGCCAGATCGCCGCGTCCTTCCGGTCCCAAAAGCCGCGCCGCCAGCACGCCGGACGCGAAGTTTCCGCCCTGCACCAGGATCGTCGTGAGCAGGGTCAGCAGGATTGTCTTCATAAAATAGGCCCGGGCTGGATCAAAACGCGGGCAGACGACAGGAGCACTCAGGTTCCCCTTGCACTCGGCCCGGCGGCGGCGATACTACGCCCGCATTCCCGGCCGCTGCAATCGAGGAGTCTGCCCATGAGCCGCTACAAACGCCTGATGATTAAGCTCAGTGGGGCGGCAATGGGCAGTGGCGGCGGCATCTTCGACAAGGACGCGATCGAGCATATCGTCGCCGAAGTCGTCTCGGCGGTCGAATTGGGCTGCGAGGTGGTGATCACCGTCGGCGGCGGCAATATCTTTCGCGGCAATATCGCCGAAACCTGGAAGATCGAACGCGCCGAAGCCGATAATATGGGCATGCTCGGCACCGTCATCAACGGCGTCATGCTGCGCGCCGCGATCAACGCCCGCACCGATACCGATGTGCGCGTGATGACCGCGATCCAGATCAACCAGATCGCCGAGCCCTATATCCGCCTGCGCGCCGCCCGGCATCTGGAGAAAGGCTCCATCGTCATCCTCGTCGGCGGCATCGGTCAGCCCTATGTGACGACGGATTACCCCTCCGTTCAGCGCGCGCTGGAACTGCGCTGCGACGCTATTCTGGCGGCCAAGCATGGTGTGGATGGCGTCTATACCGCCGACCCGAAGAAGTTTGCTGATGCCAAGCGCTATCGCAGCATTTCCTATGACGAAGTGATCGGCCAGGATCTGCGCGTTATGGATCAATCGGCCATGCTGCTGGCGCGCGACCATAATCTGCCCATCCACCTCTTTAATTTCGACAAGCCGGGCTGCATCAAGCGCATCTGCTTGGGCGAAGACGTGGGCACCTATGTGGGGCCGGGGGCGGGGCTCGAACTCGTCTAACCCAGCCCCTCCCAAGGGTTAGCGCTTCTGCTGCTCCACCTCGAAGCCTGCATCGGCCAGGGTCAGCAGGCCCTGGAACTTATCGTAAGGCTCGGTGATCGTCGCCAGCGTCTGCTTCAAGGTGCGGACGATCTGACGGGCGGTGGATTTGTCGCCGATTTCATTTTCCGCCAGCGCAATCAGCCCAAGGGCAGCGACCCGTTCGGTCATCGGCATTTCGTTATTCTGCGTCGAACGGTCGTAGGCGGCGATGGCTTCCCGCACATGATTACGCGCGGCGTTCATATCCTGCGCCGCAGCAGCAGCACGGGCTGCGTGGGCGCGGGCGAGGGCGATATCCCCCGGCTTGCTGATCGCCGCGAGGGCGGAGGTCAGGGCGGACAGCGTATCGGCGGCGGAGGCTTTATCGTTCAGCTTGCCTTGTGCTTGGGCGATCAGCGCCAAGGCGGCGATCTGTTCCCGCCCCGCCGGGAGAGTCGATGTATCGCGCAGGGCTTGCAGGAGCAGCGGGCGGGCGCCATCCACCCCGCTGGCGTCGGCCATGATCAGCCCGAGATAGCTGAAGGTATTGGCGCGCGTCGGCCCATCGGTCACGGTCTGCATCGCCTTTAGCGCCTCATTGGCAAGCTGGACCGAGCTTTGCGGGTCACGCATATCAAGATAGGCTTGGCTGAGAATAGCGAAGATCGTTGCCGGGCCGAGGGCGGGCGGTGCCGCCGGTCCCGGCTCGTTGATTAACAGCACGGCATCGCGCGCCAGCACGCGGGCGCTCTCCTCGTCACCATAGCGCGCCTGGGTGCGGGCGAGGCGGGCGACGGCCAGGGCGCGCCACCAGCGCGGCAGGGAGGAGCCTTTAAGGTCGAGCAGCATGGTGCTGGCGGTCTTCACCGCTTCCGGCCCGTCGCCGCTGGCGCCCCGCACGGCCTGCGCCTGGGCGGGGGCGGTGATCCCGCTGATCCCTACGCCCGCCACTCCCAAAACCCCCGCCAGCAGCAAACCGCCAGCCTTTCGAACGACGCCGAAACCCATTGTGCGTTACCATCCTCTTGCGCGCCGCAGCGATGGCGCCTATGTCGCTTCCATACCCTTTGTGGAGTAAGCGGAAGATCATGCCTGCCAGCACCCTATCAGACCGCGCGCTGATTGTCGTCACCGGCTCGGAGCGGGTGAGTTTTCTCAATGGCTTATTGACCAATAACCTCGGCCCGGTGGAAAGCGGGGCGGCGGTCTATGCCTGCCTGCTGACCCCGCAGGGCAAATATCTCTTCGATTTCTTCATCCGAGCGGAGGGGGATCGGTTACTGCTCGAGGTCGATGCCGCCCGCCGGGCCGATTGCCTGCGCCGCCTGTCGCTCTACAAGCTGCGCGCCGATGTAACGCTGGCGGCGGAAGATGGGTATAAAGTGCTGGTGGGTTTTGACGGGCCGGTCCCGGAGGGCGGGATTGCGTTCGCCGATCCCCGTCACCCCAACCTGGGGTGGCGTTGCTGGTGGCCCGTCTCGGAACCGCCGCCGCCTGCGGAAGATGCCGAAGCCTATCACCGCCACCGCATCGGCCTGGGCGTGCCGGACGGTAGCCGCGATCTGGAGCCAGACCGCTCGATCCTGCTGGAATTCAACCTCGATAGTTTCAACGCCATCGACTTCGCCAAGGGCTGCTATATCGGCCAAGAACTGACGGCGCGGACCAAATATCGCGCGGTCTTGAAGCGCAAAGCCCAGCCCGTCCGCCTGACCGGCCCGGTGCCGCCGCCGGGCACGCCGATCTTAGCGGGGGAGAAGGAGGCGGGCGAACTACGCTTCGCCGTTCCCGGCCTTGGTCTTGCGCTGATCCGGCTGGATGCCGACCCAGCGGCGGGGCTGACGGCCGATGGAACGGCCGTCACCTTAATGGCTTAGCTTCAGCCCGATAATCCCGGCCACGATCAGCCCAACGCAGGCGAGGCGCATTACCGTTGCCGGTTCCCCCAGCAGGGCAATGCCGAGGATGACGGTGCCAACCGTGCCAATGCCGGTCCAAACCGCGTAGCCGGTGCCGACCGGTAGCTCCTTCAGCGCCAAGCCGAGGAAGCCGACGCTGAGGATCATGCTGATGACCGTGCCAACGGTCGGCCAAAGGCGGGTGAAGCCATCGGTATATTTCAGCCCGATGGCCCAGCCCACTTCCAGCACGCCTGCGACCAGTAGATACAGCCACGCCATGATCCGTTCTTTCTGCCTGAGAAATCCCTCAGGCAATCAAGCGCAAGGGCGGGTAGCGGTCAAGGGCGGGCAGGGTTTCGGTTAGCCCCCAGGTTTCTTTCGCGAGGCTGCCGATATAGCGCTGCATCGGCATGGTGTGGATTAAGTCGCCTGCCTGCAATTGGGTGAGGCTCGGCGCCTCGCCCTTCACGCCGCCCGCGATCTGACCGCCCAGCACGAAATGCGGCGCAGCCGTGCCGTGATCGGTGCCAGCGCTTTTATTCTCCCCGGCCCGGCGCCCGAATTCGGAATAGCTGGCGATCACCAGCCGGTCCCAGAGGCCCTGTTCCTTGGCGAAGGTCCGTAGGGCCGCGAGACCCGAGGCGAGTTCGCCCAAGAGGCGCGCGTGGGTGCCGAGTTGGTTCACATGGGTATCGAAGCCACCCAGGCTGAGTTTCGCCACGGCAATGCGGCTATCGGCGGCGAGCAGACGGGCAAGTTCGGCGCATTGCTTGCCGAAACCATGCTGCGGGAAAGCGGCGAGGCGTTTCTCCAGAGCCTCGTTCCCCTCGAGCTTTTTCAGGTCTTCGGCGACGCCCTGCGCGACCTGCCCGGCAATCGCCTGGGTGGTCAGCAAATGTTGAAGCGCCGGGGTTTCCGCAGTTGTGGCCTGATTTGCGGGCAGGGCGAGGCCGCGCCGGGTGAAGTTCTTGACCGAGTCCATCACGACAAAACGCCGGGGGGCTTGGCTATCGCCCGTCGCGGTCGGTAGCAGCGGGCCGAGCACGGGGCGCCCGAAGATCACCCCATCGGCATCGCCGGACCGCGGATGGTGGGCCGCAAACAGGCGCGAAACCCAGCCTTCCGGGATCACCTCGTCCGACCCCGACGCGGCGTCCCAGATTTCAATCGAGCGGAAGTGCGAATGATTGGGCCGCTCGTAGCCGATACCTTGGACGATGGCGAGTTCCCCCGCCTCCCAGGTGCCGATCAGCGGTGTCAGCGCGCTATGTAGCGCGGCATCGCCGGTGATCGTCACCAATTGATCGACGGGCAGGCCGAGGGTGGGGCGCAGGGCGCGGTAAGCATCGTCCCGATAGGGAACGAGCGTATTCAGCCCGTCATTGCCGCCTTGCAGTTCCACTAGGATCAGCATGCGCTGCCAGCTTCCGGGGGCTGCCGCGAGGCTAAGATTCGGGATCAGCGCCCCGCAGGGCAGAATGAAGGGGGCGAGCGTGGCCGATAGGCCCCGCAGCAGGCGGCGACGGCTTGGGTCCATCTTGGTCATGGCATCCACTCCTATTTCACCTGATACGCGGGATCGCGCAGAATCCCGTCGAGGTCGGGGGCAATACTATTGGCGGGAACGGGGACCGCCGGGGCGGGGGGCAGCGGTTGGCGCGGCGGCAGGGCCAGTAGCGCGACGGTCAGCGGCGCTTTGGCACGCAGCCCGTCGCCCGACAGGCTTTGCCCCCGGATCAACCGATCGACGACCTCACGCCGTTGCAGCAGCGTATCGGTATTGATCCAGGCGGTGCCGCCCGGCCAGCCGCGCACGGTGGGCGGTTCGAAAATATCCTGCCCCAGGCGGCGCACCTGCTCCACGGCTTGATCGGGTGGCAGGTTGGTCAGCCCCAGCCGGTGAACCGTGCCGACAACAAGATCGACCGGCGATTTCACCAGCGTGCCGCGATTTTGTTCGCTCCAGAAGGCGTCCGAGGTCAAAAGGTCTGCAAGGGCTTGGTCGATCCGCCAATCCCCGGCAAAGCGGGCGGCGATGGGTGCCAGGGTTTTCTCGTCCGGCATGTCGGACACAAACTCCTGCCAGAGTTTGCCGACGACGAAGCGGGCGGTTTGCGGATCGTTCAGCACCAGATCGAGGATATCCTGCCCGTCGAAAGGGCCGGATTGGCCGAAGACCTGCTTCACTTCTGGGTCGATGGCGCCGGGGTTCAGTTTGAACTTGCCCGTCGGCTCGTCCACCGTCCAGCCCGCGAAGGCGCGCGCGGCCTGTTTGATATCGTCTTCCGAATAATGGCCTTCGCCCAATGTGAAGAGTTCGAACAGCTCGCGGGCGAAATTCTCGTTCGGTCCGCCTTTGCGGTTCTGGGTCGTGTCGAGATATTTCATCATCGCCGGGTCGCGGGCGGTGGCCGTTAGCAGACCGCGAAAATCGCTGGTCCCGAGGCGGCGAAAGGTCAGATTTTGCCGGACCAGCGCTTCGGGATCGCGCACCTTATTGAAGCTGGAAACGAAATGATTGTGCCAGAACAGCACCATGCGTTCGGTCAGCGGCGAGGGGGTGGCGAGCATTTCCTGCATCCACCACGCCTTCATGGCGCGGCCTTGGGCGGAAATCTTCTCCTCCCAAGCTTTGCGCTCCTCGGCGGGCATCTGGCCGATGCGGGTAAAGTCGGCCCGGTCTTGGCCAACGAACGCCGGTAGCGGCGTGACCGGCGTGCGCCGCAGGCCGCTGATCAGGCTTTCAACCGCCTCAGCCCGGCTCAGCGGGGCAAAGCGGGCGAAATCCTCCGGCGTCGCGCCGAAACCGGTGCGGTCCAGCAGGTGCCGGGTGTCGGCGGGGGAGAGTGCTTTTGCAGGTAGGGCGAGCAGCGGGGCGATGACCAGACCCAGCCAAGCCGTTTGAGAGCGGCGCGGGGACAGCGAAACCATCATGCCTCCTTCCTATCGGAAAGCTACGTTAACGCTTTCTTTACCGATGGAGTGTGGCGAGAATCGGGTAGGCGTGCGAATTTTGACCTTTTCTGATGTGTCCTCTTGTTATCGTGATGGCTCATTCGCATTCTGATGGTGAAGTAAGGAGGCGCCGATGGCCGAACCGCAATTATCCGTCCGAAGTGCGAAAGCCCGCGATCTGGCGCATCGTCTTGCTCAGCGGGAACAGCGGACGATTGCCGAAATCGTTGAACGTGCGCTTGAGAGCTACGAGAGCCGGGAATATGGGCACGAACCCGCATCGGCCTTTTACGCGCGTTTGACCGCAACGGCGGGTACGGATGTCGATCTTGATGCAATTTTGCAAGAGAACCGCAGACCGTATCAGGGGCCGGAGTTGTGATTTTTCTCGATACCAATGTGGTTTCGGAAACACTGCGTAAAACGCCAGATACTGGCGTTATTGCTTGGCTGATTCGCCATGATGCCGAGTTAGCCCTATCAACCATCGTCATCGCAGAAATCGCCTATGGGATCGCCAAAATCCATCCCGATCAGCGGGCACGTCGCTTAGATCAGGGCCTCAGGGATTGGCGGCATCGTTTTACGGATCGGCTCTTTGGCTTGACGGAGCAGGCGGCGCTTGCCTATGGCGACATCATGGGAAAGGCCGCTCGGCAGGGCGTCCCTATGTCGGTTCCCGATGGTCTGATCGCTGCGATTGCCAAGGTCAACGGCGGACGGTTGGCAACCCGGAATCTAACCGACTTCAGAACCACTGGACTTGAGCTAATCTCCCCCTGGAATAGCTGACGTTCCAAAAACACAAAAAGCGGCCGAAGCCGCTTTTCGGTGGCCGGAAGAGACCAATCTTACGCCGAGGTATTGACCTGCGCGCCCGCGTCACCCTTGGCAACGCCGACCATCGCCGGGCGCAGCAGGCGGTCGTGGATGCGGTAGCCGACTTGCAGCACCTGCACCACGGTCCCGGTCGGCTGCCCGGTGTTCGGTACTTCGAACACGGCTTCGTGGAAGTTCGGGTCGAAGGTCTGGCCCATCGGCTCGATCCGCGTCAGGCCGCGCCGGTCGAAGACGGCCAAGAGTTCGCGTTCGGTCGCTTCGACGCCAGTGACCAGCGCTTTGACGGTTTCATCTTCCGACGGCGGCACGGCATCCAGCGCCCGGCGCAGATTGTCGGCCACCGACAAAAGATCGCGCGCGAAGGACGAAACGGCGTATTTTGAGGCGTCTTCCCGGTCGCGTTCGGCGCGGCGGCGGGTGTTTTCCGCTTCGGCCAGGGCGCGCAGCGCTTGGTCTTTCAGACCGGCGATTTCGGCCTGCAGGGCGGCGATAACATCAGCGGGATGCGGCTGCTGATCGCCGGTGGGGATGGTTTCGGTCTCTGCCACCGTTTCCGGCGACTCGGTCGTATCGGACATGGGTCTCTCCTGGTTCTAGGGCGCGGGTTAGCGCAAAATTCGGCCAATCAGCTTGGCGGTATAATCGACCATCGGAATGATGCGGGCATAATTCAGCCGGGTAGGGCCGATAACGCCGATCGCGCCGATGATCTGGTCGCGGGCGTTTGTATAGGGGGCGAGCACGACGGAGCAACCCGCTTGCGCGAACAGCGGGTTTTCCGCCCCGATGTAGATTTGCACCCCCTCGGCCAGATGGGCGGCTTCGAGTAGCCGTAAGGCCCCTTCCCGCGCTTCAAGGGCTTGGAAGAGGCCGCGAATCCTCTCGAGATCGCCGAGGGCGGTAACATCTTCCAGCAGATGCGCCTGGCCGCGCACGATCAAATAGCCGTCGCTGCGATCAGCGGTGCTATCGGCCCAAACGGCCAACCCCTGCTCGACAAGGCGGGAGGTGAGACTATCGAGATCAGCGCGCTGGGCCGCCATCTCTGCCGTTACCACCGCCCGGGTTTCGCTAAGCGTATGGCCGCCCGTCAGCCGGGCATTGAGGTAGTTGCTAGCCATCGTCAGCGCCGAGGGCGGCAGACCGGGGGGCAGGTCGAGAATGCGGTTTTCCACCTGCCCGTCAGTGCTGACCATCACCACCAGCGCCCGACCGGGGCCGAGCGGGATGAATTCAATATGCTGCAAAGCGCCTTCGCGCTTCGGCGCCATCACGAGGCCCGCACAGCCGGAGAGACCGGAGAGGGCGGAGGAGGCTTCTTCCAGCACCTGTTCCAGCGACCGGCCCCGTACCGCGCATTGCGCATCAAGCGCCCGACGTTCATCGGGCGTGATCGCGCCGACTTCCAGCAGGCCATCGACGAACAGCCGTAGCCCCGCTTCGGTCGGCACGCGCCCGGCGGAGGTATGGGGGGCATAGAGCAGGCCGAACTCTTCCAGGTCCGCCATCACATTCCGGATGGTGGCAGGCGATAGGTTGGTGCCGAGGCGGCGCGACAGGGTGCGGCTGCCAATCGGCTCCCCGGTTTCCACATAGGCATCGACGATATGCCGGAAAATCTCACGGGATCGGTCGTTCAGTTCCGAAATAACCGACACCATGCCGCCTATACGTCCTTTCATGTGAATGCAGTAACCGAGGTAAATTTAGGAAGCCGCACCGCCAGCGTCAATCGTCCCCCGGTTTGCTGCGGCGGGCGAGCGGGTGATGGGCATTGACCATCGCTTTGAGGCGCGGCGCCGCGACATGGGTATAAATCTGCGTTGTGGCAATATCGGCATGGCCCAGGAGGGTTTGCACGGTCCGCAAATCCGCCTCCCCCTCCACCAGATGGGTTGCGAAACTATGGCGCAGGACGTGGGCGGAAACGCGCTTCGGGTCGATCCCTGCCGTTACTGCCAGCGCTTTCAGGGTCATCGTCACCCAGACCCGGCTGATCGGCTTAGCCTCCCCCTTTTGCGGAAAGAGATGGGGGGAGGTTTGTTTTTCGGCGAGGAACTGCGGGCGCAGCGGCAGGTAGGCGGCCAGCGCGGTTTGGGCGGCGGGGGTCAGCGGCAGCAGCCGGTCTTTCTCCCCCTTGCCGCGCACGGTGATCATATCGGGCGGCGGGCTATTGCCACGCGGGCGAAACGGCGCGAGCGGCAGGGTACAGAGTTCGCTGACGCGCAGCCCGAGACCATAGATCAACTCGATAATCAGCTTAAGCCGCGTTGCCTCCGGCTCTGGGCGGGCGGAGGCCGCTGCCAGCAAGCCATCGATTTCGGCTTCCGACAGAAGTTTCGGCAATGGGCGCCCAAGGCGCGGCATTTCAAGGGCGGCGGATGGATCGTCGGCCCGGCGCCCGTCAAGGGCAAGGAAGCGGTAGAACTGCCGCAGGGCAGCGCGGCGTCGGGCGGCGGTGCGAGCGGCATAGCCTTCCTGGCCAAGCTGCTGAAGATAAGCGCCAAGATCGGCAGCGCTCGCGGTCAGCAAATCGCGTGCCCGCAGCGCCAGAAAGCGCTCGGCAGCCGCCAGATCGTCCCGGTAGGCGCGCAGGGAATTGGCCGAAAGGCCGCGTTCGGCCAGCAGCATCTCGAAAAACGCATCGAGATGGGCGCCGCTGCTCATAGCCCGGCCTGGATGATGCTTTCCAGCGCCAGGGCGCGGGCAGTATCCTCTAGCCCCGCATAGCGCAGGGCGGCGGTGAGGGCGTTGAGGCGCAGCGCCTCCCCCGGTTTTGGGGTATTGCCGTCCGACAAGATCAGGCTGAGGGCCGCGACCTCGCCGACCCGGCCCGCTAAGGCCGCGGCCCGTAGCCGTAGCCAGCCCGCCGCATCGGCAAAACTCTCGCCCGTGCGATGGGTGGGCGCGGCGAGGAAATCCCAGGCATAGGGCGGCAGCGGTTCTTCCAGTCCATCGAAGGCGGCGAAGACGAGGCTCATCAGCGCCGGGTCGGGCGCGGGCGGGGTTTCCGCCCAATCTTGCAACAAGGGGGTATCGAGCAGCGCCGCTTCCTCGCCAAACGCCAGGCGGGCGAGAATGGCAAGGCGGGGCAGATCGGCGCGGGCGCCCGCGTCTTTTTCGGCAGCCCGGCGCAGCAACGACACCCACGGCGCGGCCAGCCGGGGCGTATCGCCCAGCAGTAGGGCGCGGGTGATGATCGAGGCCTGCGGCACCGCCCCCGGCAGGACCGGCAGGGCGCGCAGCAGCGGCGCATAGAGTTTGGCGGCCAGCGGCAGCAGGCCCGCGCGTTGGGCGCTCATCAACGCATCAGCGAGAGCGACGACTTGCTGCGGCGGCTGCGTGGCCCTCAGCAGCGCAACATGGGCGGCGGCGCGGTCTTGCCCGGCCCCGACCTCCCGATACAGTCGGTCGAGCACGGCGAGCGGCAGGGCACCGCGCAGCGCGGCGGCTTCGGCGACGGGCAACCGCTGGGCGGCGGGAACGGTTGGCGCGTCGGCCAGCAGGGCAAAGCCCGCCCCCATCCCGTCCAATGTTTCGGCCTTGGGCGGGATCAGCCCATAGGTGCGCAGCACCACGGCAGACGGAACGGAAATCGGCTGCCCCTCCGGCCACGGCAGATCGGCCAGCGATTTGGTGCTGCCCAACCGTTCGGCCAGCATCGACAGCAAGGGGTTGAGCGCGGTCTGGTCGCGCGTTTGTTTCAGCAGCGCTGCCGCCTCTTTCGCTTGATCGCGGATCAGCAGGCAGGCGATACGCACCCCCAGCCAGAACCCATCGTCCGGCCCCTGGCGTTGGTCCTGGCGGGCACAGGCGTCTTCCGGCTGGCCGGACGTGAAGCTGCGCAAGACCTGCGCGCGGATCAGATCTTCCTGGGTCAAGCGCCGCGACGGCACGCGCGCCAGGATGGCATCGACCGCCGGCCCGTCGCCCCATTGGGCGAGCGCGATCAACCTTGCGCCCAGCAGGGCGCCCGCATCGCTGGGCTGGATCGGCGGGCCGGGCGGCAGATCGGCTTCGACCGTCATCAACCGCCGCGCCAACGACCGGAGCGGCACCGACGGAATATCGCGCGGCAGCCGTTGCAGAAACTGCGCCAGCGTTTGGCGGCTGGTATCCTGCCACAGATCGGGCGGCAGGGGCGGCGGCGCGGTCGGGTCGGTGACCGGCGGCAGCCCCAAAGCATCAAGATCGGCAGGCGGTAGACTGGCCCCTTGGGCGGCGCCGGTCAGCAGAACCAGCAGCAGGGCCGCCGTTCGGGACCGGCTATTTTGCCAGTTTTTCATTCGGGATTTGTTTTTCGATCGGGGTTTTCGGGGCCGGGATCGAAACCGTTGCGAAGAGAACGAAGGCGCCTACCAAGGCCAGGGCCAGAATTCCGCCGACGATCATTCCCAAACGCGCCATTCTCACTCCTCCATCCCTGCGGGGGCGGGTTTTCCTGTTGGAAAATTACTCCGTCCTCCGTAGGTCTTACCGGCGCTGACGGCCGGTCTTTCCTGTGATGCGGGCTTGTTCGCCCGCAGTCTCCCGCGCATAGTGGGGCAACCACTGAATTCTCGCAATGCGAAGACGTTTTTTTGATGGCCCGTTCGACCGATCCTGACTCCGCCTCCGCCCGCCAGGGCCGATTTGTGCCAGCGCGCACGGTCGTTCTAGTCGGATTAATGGGATCGGGCAAATCTTCGGTGGGGCGCCGCTTGGCCCAACGGCTGGCATTGCCGTTCCGCGATGCGGATATCGAGATCGAACAGGCGGCGGGCCAGACAATCCCAGAGATTTTCGCGACCCACGGCGAAGCGCATTTCCGCGATGGCGAGCGCCGGGTGATCGCCCGCCTGCTGGAGGAGCCGGTGCATGTGCTGGCGACCGGCGGCGGCGCCTTTATGGATGCCCGCACGCGGGACGCGATTACGGCGCGGGGCATTTCGATCTGGCTGCGCGTTGATCTCGATGAATTGGTTCGCCGCACCGCCCGCCGCAATCACCGCCCGCTGCTGAACCAGGGCGACCCGCGCCAAATCCTGGCCGGGTTGATGGAACAGCGCTACCCCGTCTATGCCGATGCCGATATTACGGTTGATGGCGGCGCGGGTGACGTCGAAGAGATGACGGAGCGCGTGTTGAAAGCCCTGACCGCCTATTGCCAGTCCCAGTTTCCCGCGCCGAGCGAGTAGAACCATGTCCGTCGATACGCTAACTGCTGCCGATCCTATCCGCCTTGAAGTTGCCTTGGGCGAGCGCGCTTATCCTATCCTGATCGGCGCGGGGCTGCTGGAGCGGGCGGGGGAATGGATCGCGCCGTTGCTAAAGGGCCGCCGCCGGGTCGTTGTCATTACCGATACGAACGTCGGGCCGCTGCATCTGCCGCGCCTGACCGCCGGGTTGGCAGCGGCGGGGGTTAGCGTCGATACCGTCACGGTTCCGGCGGGGGAAGGCTCGAAAAGTTGGGCAGGGATCGCCGATCTCGTTGATCGGCTGCTGGACCTGCGCGTTGATCGCGGCACACTGTTACTGGCGCTGGGCGGCGGGGTGATCGGCGATTTGGTCGGCTTTGCCGCCGCTATCACTATGCGCGGTGTCGATTTCGTGCAAATCCCGACGACGCTGCTGGCCCAGGTCGATAGTTCGGTCGGCGGTAAGACCGGGATCAATACCAAAGCGGGGAAAAACCTCGTCGGCAGTTTCCATCAGCCGCGCTTGGTGCTGGCCGATATGGATTGTATCGCCACCCTACCGCCGCGCCAACTGCGCGCAGGCTATGCCGAGATCGTGAAACATACCGTGCTGGGCGATGCGGCGATGTTCGCCTGGCTGGAAGCGGGCGGCGGCGCGGCGCTGCTGGCGGGGGATCGCGCAGCGCTGGCGAAAGCCGTGCGCCATTCCTGCGAAACCAAGGCCACCATTGTGGCTGCCGACGAGCGCGAGGGCGGGCAGCGCGCCCTGCTCAATCTCGGTCATACCTTCGGTCATGCGCTAGAAGCCGAAACTGGCTTTTCCGATACGCTGCTGCACGGCGAGGCGGTGGCTATCGGCATGGTGCAGGCGCTCGATCTATCGGTGCGGCTCGGCCTGTGCCCGGCGGCGGATAAGGCCCGGTTGGTGGCGCATCTTGTCGCCTGCGGCTTGCCGGTCGATCAACAAGCCTGCGGCGGCCCCTTCGACCCGGCAACGCTCGTCGCCCATATGCGCCTCGATAAAAAGGCCAAGGCGGGCGAGCTGACCTTCGTACTCTGCACCGGCCTCGGCTCGGCCATCGTGCGCGATGGGGTGCCGGAAAGCGACGTGCTGCCGGTACTGAGCGAGGCGCATTAAGAAAATGGTAACACTCTCCTCTTGAATTGGACTCCTATTCAACGCAAGTTGATAGGGAGAGCGGGGACAACCCGCCCCATTTTAGGAGGAGAGAGATCATGAAGCGCACCCTCGTTCCGGGGATCGTAAGCGAAACCCAGGCCTTCGCGCCGCTCAGCCCCCAGCAAAGCGTTCAGGAAGCCGCCGAAATGATGGCTGACCGCCGGATTGGCGCGGCGATGGTCGTGGAGCAAGGGCGGTTGGTCGGGATTTTTTCCGAACGCGACCTTCTATCCCGCGTCGTCGCCCAAGGGCGCAACCCGGTGACCACCAAAGTGGCCGACGTAATGACGCTCGACCCGCATACGTTGCCGCCCGACGCTAGCCCGCGCGAAGCCTTGACCATTATGGAAAAGGGCAAATTCCGTCATCTCCCCATCGTCGATGGCGATGATATTGTCGCGATCATCTCGATCCGCGATCTGTTTGCGGCGGTGAATGCCGAACTGACCAAGGATCTGGAACAGCGCGATACGCTGCTCTTCGGTGCAGGCTACGGCGGTTAACGCGGCCCCGGCATCCCGAAGCGGGCGGCGATAGCCCGATGCTCGGGTGAGCCGATAAATCCGGCCAGCGCCGCATCAATCGCCGTTTGCAGCCTAGCGGCCGATTGAGCGACGGCGAAACCGCCCGCTTCCGCCGGTTTTTCCTCTGGGGGAACCGGGACGATTGCAAGATCGGGCGCCGGATGCTGGGCGAGATGACCGGCATGGGCTAAGGCAACGCTGGCATAGGCGTCGGCATGGCCTTGGGCGACGGCCTCGGCTGCGGCGGCATAGGTCGGGAAAACTTCGATCCGCGCCGCCGGGATGCCGAGCGCCAGGGCGGTGCGGTGTTGCACCTGATCGCGGACAACGGCGAGGCGTAGGTCGGTCGCCGCGGCCAGCGCGCGATAGCCGGTGATCGCCGCTGCCTGCGCCCGCCGCACCAGCAGCCCATCGGTCAGCGCCCAGATTGGCTGACTGAACCGCACCCGTTGCTGCCGTTCGGGGGTGATAAACAGGCCCGTCACGATATCCCAGCGGTTTTGCGCTAGCCCCTCCAGCAAATCGGCAAATTCCGCTTCGATGAACGCGATCTGGGGGATGCCGAGGCGCGGCAGCAGGGCGCGGGCGATCTCCACGTCGTGACCGGTCACCGTGCCATCCGCCGTTCGGTAGCAAAAGGGCGGTTCGATGAGATACGCGAAACGCAGGGTTTGGGGCAAAGACATCGGCGGTTCCGGGAGGCGAGGGGATGCGGCGGGGCGCCGTTTCGGGTAAGCTTAGCCCCCATGTATGATGACGTCATCGACCTTCGCGATTTCTATGCCAGCCGCTTGGGGCAGGCGACCCGCCGGATCATCGGGCGGCGCATTCAAGAGTTTTGGCCGGAGGCGGAGGGGCTTAGCGTCCTCGGCCTTGGGTTCGCAACGCCGTACCTGCGCAATTATCGCGACGATACGGGCCGCACGATTGCCCTGATGCCCGCCGCGCAGGGGGTGATGCGCTGGCCGCCGGATGGGCCGAACCGGGTGGCGCTGGCCGATGAAGATGATCTACCGCTGCCGGATGAATCGGTGGATCGGGTGTTGCTGGTGCATGCCCTCGAACGCACCGAACAATTGCGCCCGATGCTGCGGGAAATCTGGCGGGTGATGAGCGGCAGCGGGCGATTGCTGATCATCGTCCCCAACCGGCGCGGCATCTGGGCGCGGCTGGAACGCACACCCTTCGGCGCGGGGTCGCCCTATTCGCCGGGGCAAGTGTCGCGCCTGCTGCGCGATAATCTGTTTACCCCGACGCGCCATAGCCTCGCCCTGTCGCTGCCGCCGTCGAACAGCCGGATGATGCTGCGCCTCGCCCCGGCGTTCGAAGCCTTCGGCCAGCGCTGGTTTCCCAGTTTTTCGGGCGTGATTCTAGTCGAAGCCTCCAAACAGCTTTACGCCATCCCGCCGCTGCGCCGGGCGCCGAAGCGGCGCGGCGCGCTTTTGCCCGTCTTTCCGCAGATTGCCCCGCAACGGCGGGAGGAAGAGGATGCGGAAAAGCCTGGACCTATTTAGTTTCTGATGTAACTATCCGTCCAAAGCCCGAGTTTTGGGAGGAACCATCATGCAAACCCAGCCGGAGGGCGGCTTTACCGCCCCCAATCCCCACCGCCCCGCCGAAACGGCGGCGGATTTTACCATCACCCAGGCCTGGGATGCCTACACGCCGGAGGAACACGATCGCTGGCGGCGGCTGTTCGAGCGGCAGGCAGAGATTTTGAAAGACCGCGCCGCGCCGGAGTTTCTGGCCGGGCTCGACGCGCTCGCCATCGCCGCCGACGGTATCCCCGATTTCCGTCGCCTGAACGACGAACTCTCCCGCCGCACCGGCTGGCAGATCGTCGCCGTGCCGGGATTGGTGCCAGAGGCGATCTTTTTCGATCACCTCGCCCATAAACGCTTCCCCTCCACCTGCTTTATCCGGCGCGAAGATCAGTTCGATTACATTCAAGAACCGGATGTGTTCCACGATGTCTTCGGCCATGTGCCGCTGCTGTCGAACCCGGTGTTCGCCGACTATATGCAGGCCTATGGCGAGGGCGGCCTCAAGGCCCTGCGCCTCGGCACCCTCGACCAATTGGCGCGGCTCTATTGGTATACGGTGGAATTCGGCCTGATCCAGACGCCGCAGGGGCTGCGCATCTATGGCGCCGGGATCGTCTCCTCCGAAGGGGAAAGCCGCTTTTCCCTGGAAAGCGCCGAGCCGAACCGCCTGGGCTTCGACGTGCGCCGCCTGCTGCGCACCCGCTACCGCATCGATGATTTCCAGGAAACCTACTTCGTCATCGACAGCTACCGGCAATTATTCGATGCAACCCTGCCGGATTTCACGCCGCACTATGAGGCGCTGAAAACCTTACCGGAGCTAGAGCCGGGTACGGTGCTGGCGAGTGATCGGGTCTTTACGCGCGGCACTGGGCGGGTGAAGCGGCATTAGGGTTTGAACGCGACCTCCCCCGCCACTAATCGCACCAGCCCGGCCAAGATCGTGCCCGGCTGGTCGCGGTGGGGGGAGTGGCCGACGCCGGGGAGCATCAGGGCTTCGGCGGGGCCAGCGGTGCCCTCGACGATTGCCGCCACTTGGCGGGGCGTACCGTATTCGTCGTCTTCGCCCTGTACGACCAGCAGCGGCGCGCGGATGGCGGGCAGCAGCGCGGTGATGTCCCAGTCGTGGAACTCCGGCGCCAGCCACGTTCGGCACCAGCCCCAAAAGGCGCCATCGACATTCTCGCCGTGCAGGCGCTTCAGGCGGGCGCGCAGGTCGCCGTCGAGGAAGGCTTGTTCGGCGGCGCGGATGCCGGCCCGGCTCATGTCCTCGTTAAACACATGGGCGGCCAGCGTCATCGCGCCCGCCACCCGCTCCGGCGCGAGGGCCGCCGCGATCAGGGCAATCGTACCGCCATCGGAATGGCCGAACAGGGTGACGCGCGGCAGGCCGAGGGCGTTGAGCAGCGGCAATAGGAAGGCTTCCACCTCCCGCGTATGATAATCCGGCTGGCGCGGCAGGGTGACGGGGCTGGAGTTGCCGTAGCCCTCGCGGGAATAGACCAGCACGCCACAGCCGGTGGCGTCGCGGATTTTCTCCGGCAGGTCGCGCCAGATGGCGATACAGCCAAGCCCCTCGTGCAGCATCACGATGGGCGGCGCCTCTGGCCGATGGGACGCGGGCAACCAGCGATATTCCAGCCGCGCGCCGGATAGGGCGATGACGCCTTCGGTTGCCGCGTCAAGCATCGGCCAGCCACTCTTCGATCAGGCGGCGGGCGATGGAATCGGGGCGCGGCGCCACATGCTGGGCAATCGCAGGATCGCGCAATTCCGATAGGGTGAACCAGCGCGCGCTTTCGATTTCCGTGGGGTCCACGGTAATCTCGGTGGTCAGTGCTTCCGCCCGGAACCCAACCATCAGGGAGGAGGGGAAGGGCCAGGGCTGGGAAGCACGGTAGCTGACGGCGCCGACGCGCACGCCCACCTCCTCCCAAACTTCGCGGCGCACGGCTTCCTCCAGGCTTTCGCCGGGTTCGACAAAACCGGCAAGGGTGGACATCATGCCCGGCTGCCACATCGCTTGCCGCCCCAGCAAGGCGCGCGGCTCCGGCCCGGTTTCATCGATCACCAGCATGATGACGGCGGGGTCGGTGCGCGGGAAATGCGGCGTGCCGCACTCCGGGTTCGTGCAGCGGCGGACATGCCCGCCTTCCGCCGAGAGGGTGGGGGCGCCGCAGACTCCGCAGAAGCGCGTGCGCTGGTGCCAGTAGGCCATGCCGCGCCCATAGGCGAGGGTGGCGGCCAAATCTTCGGCCAACCCCGGCCCATAGCGGCGCAGATCGGCCCATTCGGCCCCATGCTGCTCGGCAAAGTTGGTGGCCTGCGCCTCGTCCCAGTCGGTGAGGTCGAGCGCGAAAATCTGCACGCTGTCGTGCCGCCCCAGCAGCACCGTCGGGGCGCGGTCGAACTGGTCGAAACTGACCGCCTGCCCCCCGGCAAAAAGGCTTTTGCCCTGCCAATAGAGATGCCAGCGGGCGCGGGCCGTGCGCCAACCATCGCCAGAAAAACCATCGAACGCCTTGCGGTCCAGCGGGTCGCGGATCAGGCCGGAATGGCTATAAAACAGGGGCTTCATCGGCGTCTCTCGAAAATTCGGGCGCAGTGTGGCGCGATCCTGGCTGCGCCGCAACTGGGCAGCCTGAGCAACCCCCCTTGCGTTTCCCGCATCAACCGACGATATAGAGCCTCGGGAGGTTGGCCACGGGCGATGCCCTCGCCAACCCGGTCAGGTCCGGAAGGAAGCAGCCGTAACGAGTTTCGTGTCGGGTCGTGCCGCCAGCCTCCCACCCGCTTGCCGCCAGCGCTGGGCGCTCTATATACTGCGGTCATCATGACCAGCAAATATTCAGGCCTGACCCAACTAGGGCACGCGACGCAGCAGCCGCAGACCCCCGAAGACGCCATTCTGGAAGCCGTGCCGAACACGCAGGACGTGGATTACGTCGTGCGCTTTGTCGCCCCGGAATTCACCTCGCTCTGCCCGCTGACCGGCCAACCAGACTTCGCCCATCTCGTCATCGACTATATCCCCGGCCCGTCGCTGGTGGAGAGCAAGTCGCTGAAACTCTTCCTTACGTCGTTCCGCAATCACGGGGCTTTCCACGAGGATTGCACGGTCGGCATCGCCCGCCGCCTGGTGGCGACGATCCAACCGAAATGGCTGCGCATCGGCGGCTATTGGTACCCGCGCGGCGGTATTCCGATTGACGTTTTCTACCAAACCGGCCCGGCGCCTGCTGGCGTTTGGGTGCCGGATCAGGCCGTGCCGTCCTATCGCGGGCGGGGGTAGCTACAGTACTCTCCTCAAGATGTTTTAGGGGTATTTCATTTTGGGGAGAGTTTTATGTGGGTTGAGAAAAAGATTCGCCTCACTTGTTGTTTTATGCTGTATGGGTTTGTCATTGGTCAAATTTTTACAGACCTCTGGATGGGGAATGGAATTTTTTATAGTATAGGTATTGATTTTTGTTATTTTTCTTCATGGGATAGTATTTGTTCAAGATATCGTTTTGGTAAATTTCTGCTGGAATTATATTTTTCTTCTTGGGCTCTATGTTTAATTATGGAATCATATTTGTATAAAAAAATAAAAATCCTCTAAAAACCGATTATGTATAGAACTTTTTTGGGGCTAATTCCTTTGAATGCGGCCGCCATTTTTATTATGTACGTAAAATTTAATTTGAAAAAACATAGCGCAGAGGATGTGGTTTTTCTGTTGGTGCCTTTATGCTTTGCTGTCGTTTGGCAGTTTAGAGAAACCTTGAGAGGTGATAACTGGGTCCAGCCATCGCCTCCTCAATCCAAAGAACCGGCTTAAAACGCCCCCGGTTTTCCCAAATCCACCGGGCGCACATCCCCCACCGCAAGGCCGCGCCGGGTTTTGATCGGGGCGGGGAAAATATCCTGGACGGCGATCAGGTCGGCGTCGGTCAGGATACCAAGGGCGCGCAGCACGGCGGCCAGCGCCATTTCGGCCCCGCGCGCGGTACCGTCTTCGACCTTCAGCGCCACGCCCCAACCGCGGTCGCGCAGAATGGCGGTGAACACGCCTTCCGCGCCGACCTTGCAGACGATCTTATGCCCCAGCCGGTCCATCAGCCGCGTGGCGAAGCCGTGGGTGCCGTCCATAAAGAAGGCCTGGGTTGCCATCGCGTCGACCAGACGGCGGATCGCCTCGGCGCGCGCGGCGGGCAGGTGGGACGGGTCGGCGCATTTGGCCATTGCGAGCGCGAGCGATTTCAGCGGCGCGGCGATGGTCGGGATCGAGCAGCCATCGACGCCCCAGGGCTGGGCGAAGAGATCGACCTCCATCATTTCCGACAGGGTTTGCGTGATGCGGTGCTGCACCGGATGATCGTACTCGACATAACCCGCCAGCGGTTCGCCCAAATGCAGGGCGGTGGCGAGAAAGCCTGTGTGCTTACCCGAACAATTATTATGCGCCTGGGTCGGCGTGCCGCCGGAGCGGGCGAGGGCGTAAGCCGCGTCCTCGTCCATCGGCCAATGGCTGCCGCATTCCAGCGCGTCGGGGGTAAGGCCGAGCCGGGCAAGCCAGGCGATCACGGCGTCCACATGGCGGATTTCGCTGCGGTGTGACGCGCAGGCGAGGGAGAGTTCTGCCGGAGAGACGTTAAACCGGTCCGCCGCGCCGCTTTCCACTAGCGGCAGGGCTTGCAGAATTTTGTTGGAGGAGCGGGGGAAGGTGACGCGCCCGCCGTCTCCCCATTCGGCCACCACGCCGCCCGCCGCATCGACCACCACAGCGCTGCCGAGATGGCGGCTTTCCACCAACGGGCCACGGGTGATTTCGGCAAGAACGGGATAAGCGGCGGAAACCATAGGGAATCTCGGTGGTTAAGAAGCGGATTGGCCTAGGATAGGGCCAAAGCCTGTCATCGTCTAGACATTAATCGGAAATAAATAGTTTGTATGGAAGCGCTTGCTTAGGAAATACGAGCATTTGTACCGGTATTTGTTGGTAAATTCGGCATGACAATTGGTTGCAAAATAGACTATCAAAAAGTAAGCCCACGATCCGAAGATGATTGGGGCGGGCTTCAGTGTTGTTTACCGGGAGTATAAAGGGTGAACTATCGCACATTAACGCTTGCATCGGTTTCGATGGCGGCGGCGCTCTTGGCTGGCACGGTCCAGGCCAAGACCTTGATTTTCTGCTCGGAAGGCAGTCCCGAAAACTTCAGCCCGGCACGGGCGACGTCGGGCACCACCAGCACGGCCGCGGCGGAAACCATCTATAGCCGCCTCGTGGATTTCGAGCGCGGTACGACCAACCTCGTGAACTCGCTGGCCGAAAAATATGAAGTCTCGGCCGACGGCAAGGTTTATACCTTCACGCTGCGCAAGGGCGTCAAGTTCCACACCACGTCATATTTCAAGCCGACGCGGACGCTGAATGCCGATGACGTCATCTTCTCCGTCGAGCGTCAGCTAAAGAAGGATCATCCTTTCAATCCCATCGGTGGCGGTAAGTACCAGTATTTCGATGATCTGGGTATGTCGGAAAATCTGGTCAAGATCGAGAAAGTCGATGATCTGACCGTCCGCATGACGATCAAAGAAGCGCTGTCGCCCTTCATCACCAATGTCGCCATGCCGTTTATGTCGGTCTATTCCAAGGAATACGCCGATCAGCTTCAAAAAGCTGGCAAGATGGACGATATCGACCTGAAGCCGGTCGGTACGGGGCCGTTTATTTTTGTCGATTACGTAAAAGACTCGACAATCCGCTATAAAACCAATCCGGACTATTTTGAAGGCAAGTCCAGCCTGGATGGTCTTGTTTTCGCCATTACGCCCGATAGCGCCCAGCGTGTTAACAAGTTGAAGGCTGGGGAATGCAATGTTGCCGCCTACCCCAATCCCGCCGATATCGAGAACCTGAAAAAAGATACGAATCTGAAGGTTCTGCAGCAGGCGGGTCTTAACGTCGGTTACATCGCCTTTAACGTTCAGAAGAAGCCGTTCGACGATAAGCGCGTTCGTCAGGCCCTGAATCTGGCGATCAACAAAAAGACCATCATCGAGGCGGTCTATCCGGGTGGCATTGGTGAAACTGCCAAGAACCCGCTGCCGCCGGTGATCGGCTGGGCCTATAATAACGACGTGAAAGACTATGCGTTCGATCCGGAAGCGGCGAAGAAGCTTCTGGCCGAAGCGGGTGTGCCGGCTGATACGGAAGTCGATCTTTGGGCTATGCCGGTCGCGCGTCCTTACAACCCCAACGCCAAGCGCATGGCCGAAATCGTCCAGGCCGATTGGGCGAAGGTTGGGATTAAGGCAAAGATCGTCTCCTTCGATTGGGCCGAATATCTGAACCGTACCCGTGAAGGCGAGCATCAGACCATGATGCTGGGGTGGACCGGCGATACTGGCGATCCCGATAACTTCCTGTACGAGCTGCTGGGGTGCGGGTCGGCCAAATCGGGCGGTAATCGTGCCCGCTGGTGCAATCAGGCCTTCGAAGATCTGATTCAGAAGGCGCGCAAGACGTCCGACCGTGCGGAGCGCGGCAAGCTGTATAAAGAAGCCCAGGTCATCTTCAAGGATGAAGCCCCCTGGGTTACCGTTGCCCATGCGGTGCAGACCGTGCCCATGTCGAAAAATGTCGATGGATTTAAGGTTGATCCGCTGGGACGCTTTAAGTTCTACGGCGTCTCGATGAAGTAAACCTGCCGAAGTTTGATCTAACCTGGGTCGAGGGTGCTTGAAGGCGCCTTCGACCCTTTGGTTATTTCACCCTGTGGGCCTGCGCATTGCTTCTCTTTGTTTCCGGGTCTGGTATCTCTCTCTTCCGTTTCAACCGAAACGGGGACAGAGTTTCTTTTGGACTAAAACATCCATGTTGTCCTTCTTCTTTCGCCAAATCCTCTTAACCATCCCGACCTTCATTGGGGTGACCCTCTTGGCCTTCGTCATGATACGGATCGTTCCGGGTGATCCGGTCCAGATCATGTCGGGGGATAGAGGATTGTCTCCGGAAGTCTATGCGGAACGCATGGCGGCCCTGGGTCTCGATCGGCCGATTTGGGAACAATATACCGACTATATTGTCAAAATGGCCCAGGGGGACCTTGGCCGGTCGATGTATACTAAAGAATCGGTCCTGAGCGAATTCATCTCGCGCTTTCCGGCAACATTGGAGCTTGCGGTCGCAGCAATTATTTTTGCGGTCGGCGTCGGATTGCCCGCAGGAATGATCGCGGCGGTGCGCCGAAAATCGGTCACCGATTATTCCGTGATGACCGTGGCGCTTGCGGGTTATTCCATGCCGGTTTTCTGGTGGGCGCTGATCCTGGTCTTGATCTTTTCCATGACCCTCGGGTGGACACCGGTCTCGGGCCGCATGGGGCTGATCTATTTCTTTCAACCCATCACCGGGTTCGTGCTGATCGATACGCTGATCCTGGGGGAATATGACGCCTTCTGGTCGGCCTTGCGCCATCTGGCGCTGCCAGCGGTCGCGCTTGGCACGATCCCGATGGCGGTGATCGCCCGCATGACGCGCTCCGCCATGCTGGAAGTGTTGCAGGAAGATTATGTGCGCACGGCGCGCGCCAAGGGGCTGTCGCCCTTCCGCGTCGTCGCCGTCCATGCCCTGCGCAATGCCCTGATCCCGGTCGTGACCGTCATCGGCTTACAGGTTTCAACGCTGTTTTCCGGAGCGGTGCTGACGGAAACGATCTTCAGTTGGCCAGGGATCGGTAAATGGCTGATCGAAGCCCTGTCGCGCCGCGACTATCCCATTTTGCAAGGGGCGCTGATGCTGATCGCGACCACGACGATTCTGGTTAATCTCGTGATGACGCTGACCTATGGCATCATCAACCCGCGCATCCGCCATAAGCGCTAGGAGAGCGACGCGATGACCGCCGTTTCATCCACTTCCGCGCCCACCGCTGCCCCGCCGGGGCCGCTGCGCCTATTTTGGCTGGAATTTTCCAGCAATAAAGGGGCGCTGGCCGGGCTGATCCTGATTTTAACGATGGTGTTTTTGGCGATCTTCGCCCCCTGGGTGGCGCCCCATAGCCCCATCGAACAGTTCCGCGATGCGCTGTTGAAGCCGCCGGTTTGGTACGCCGACGGCAGTTGGCGCCATATCCTCGGCACGGATGATATTGGCCGCGATATCCTGTCGCGCATTCTGCACGGCGCCCGTGTGTCCTTGGTCATCGCCGTTGCGGTGGTGGCCGCGTCCATCGTCGTTGGGATCGCTATCGGCCTGATCGCGGGTTTCTTCCGGGGGCTGGTCGAAACCGCGCTGCTGCGGTTTATGGATATTCTTCAGTCCATGCCAACGCTGCTGCTGGCGCTGACCATTGTCGCGATCCTGGGGCCTGGGCTGAATAATGCGATGGTCGCCGTCTGTATCGTGCTGTTGCCCAGCTTCGTGCGACTGACCCATGCGGCGGTGATTTCCGAAATGTCGAAGGATTATGTGCTGGCCGCGCGCATGATCGGCTCGTCGAAAACCCGGCTGATGATCCGCACGGTACTGCCGAACTGTCTGGCGCCGCTGATCGTGCAGGCGAGCCTCAGCCTCTCGACCGCCATTCTCGATACGGCGGCCTTGGGTTTCCTCGGCCAAGGCGCCCAGCCGCCGACGCCGGAATGGGGCACGATGCTGTCTGATGCCACGCAATATTTGCAGAGCGCCTGGTGGGTGACGCTGCCGGGGGTCGCCATTCTTCTGGCGGTTCTGGCCTTTAACCTGATCGGTGACGGTCTGCGCGATGCCCTCGATCCGAAGCTGAAACGCTCATGAGCCTGCTTGAAATCCGCAATCTCACCGTCGAATTTCCCACCTCGCGCGGCTTGTTCCGCGCAGTGGATGGGATCGACCTTTCCGTTCCCGCTGGCGAAGTGCTGGGCGTCGTGGGCGAATCCGGCTCCGGGAAGTCGGTGTCGATGCTGGCGACGATGGGGCTACTGCCCGATTACGCCATCGTCCGCGCCGATAAGCTGGCGTTTGATGGGCGCGATCTTCTGTCCCTGACCCCGGCGCAGCGCCGGGCGATCGTCGGCAAAGATATTGCCATGATCTTCCAGGAACCGACGACCAGCCTCAACCCCTGCTTCACTATCGGTCATCAGATCGACGAGGCCCTGCAAGTCCATATGGGTGGCAGCAAGGCGCAGCGGCGCGAGCGTATCCTGGAGCTTTTGACCCAAGTCGGCATTCCTGACCCAATCTCGCGCCTCTCGGCCTATCCGCACCAGCTTTCGGGCGGGATGAACCAGCGCGTTATGATCGCGATGGCGATTTCCTGCCGTCCGCGTCTGCTGATTGCCGACGAGCCGACGACCGCGTTGGATGTGACCATCCAGGCCCAGATCATGGACCTGCTGACCAATCTCCAGCGCGATCAGAATATGGCGATGGTACTGATCACCCACGATATGGCTGTCGTTTCCGAAGCCGCGCACCGCATGCAGGTGATGTACGCGGGGCAGGTGGTGGAGCAGGCGCCGGTCGAACGGCTGTTTTCGGCGCCCCGTCACCCCTATACGGCGGCGCTGCTGAATGCCTTGCCCGAACATGCGGCGGTTACGGCCCACGGCGGGCGGCGGCAGCGGTTGCCGACGATCCCAGGGGTTGTGCCGGGGATTGGCGACCGGCCGAAGGGCTGCTTGTTCAACCCGCGCTGCGGTTTTGTGTCCGACCGCTGCCGGATCGACGGCCCGGCCCTGCGCCCGGAGTTCGCGGGTGGGGCTGTTCGCTGCCATTCGCCGCTCGATGCTGACGGCAAACCGATGGCCGTGGAGGCTGTGTAAGATGACCGATTTGATGAAGGCGGTCGATCTGCGCCGCCATTATAGCGTCAGCCGGGGCTTCCTGAAGCCGACCGCCACGGTGAAGGCGGTGGATGGCGTGTCCTTCACCCTCAATGCCGGGCAAACGCTCGCTATTGTTGGGGAAAGCGGCTGCGGCAAATCCACGCTCGCGCGCATGCTGGCGCTGTTCGAAGAGCCGTCGGACGGCGAATTGTTCATCGACGGCAAGCCGGTGACCCAGGCCGATGCTGCCACGCGCAAGCGCTTGCGCCAAAGTGTGCAGATGGTGTTCCAGAACCCCTACGGCTCGTTGAATCCGCGCCATACCATCGGCAAGGCGCTGGAAGAACCGCTGGCGATCAACCGCCCGGAGATGAGCGCAGCGGACCGGCGCGCGGCGGCGGAAGCGATGATGGCGAAGGTCGGGCTGCGGCCCGACTTCTATGGCCGTTATCCGCATATGTTTTCCGGCGGGCAGCGTCAGCGCATCGCCATTGCCCGCGCGCTGATGCTGAACCCGCGCGTCGTGGTGGCGGACGAGCCAGTGTCGGCGCTCGATGTGTCGATCCAGGCGCAGGTACTGAACCTGCTGATGGATTTGCAGGACGAGCTGGATCTGGCCTATGTCTTCATCTCCCATGACCTCGGCGTCGTCCGGCATATTGCCTCGGACGTGATGGTCATGTACCTCGGGCGCCCGGTGGAATATGGGCCGGTGGAGCAGATTTTCGAAGATCCGCGCCACCCGTATACCCAAGCCCTGCTGGGCAGCCGTCCGCGCCTGCGGCTGGCGGGCCATGCCGTCGAGGACCGCCCGAAACTCTCGGGCGAACTGCCCTCGCCGCTCAACCCGCCTTCCGGCTGCGCCTTCCACAAGCGCTGCCCGCTGGTGCAGCCTTCGTGCAGTGAAACCCGCCCTGATCCGGTCTTGGTCGGCAACCGCACGGTCGCTTGCCCGGTGGTCTTGCGGGGCGAGGCGGCTTAGGTCCAGGCGTAAGGGGGCTTTGCCACGGGACCGTCGGAAAAGCCCCCTGCCTGCGCGCGTATGACGGCCCAGTCTCGAATGATCGACAGCCCTGTATAAAGTATCAGGAAGTAAATATCGTTCCGGCAAGACGCCCCTGTCAGGGTGCCGGTAGTCATAAAACAGTCATTCGCAGCCACTAAAGTCCGGCGGCGTGGGACGGCATGCCGGAATAATCCGGTTGGCCGCCCTCCCTATTTGATGCCCAGCCGAATGGATGCTCAGCCATGACTGAAACGATCAATACGTCCCGTCGCCAGGCCCTGAAATTTGCCGCCGGTGTGCCGCTGCTGCCGCTGGCGGTCGGGACCGTCGGGTCTTTCCTGGCGGGCCTCGGCAATAATACCGCCCTGGCCGCGACGATCCGTCCGAATACCGCGCGCTTCGTCAGCATGGCGGCGCCGACCCTGTCCAATCCGCAGGCGATGGCTACCACCTATGTGAATTCGGCCATCGAATTCGAACTGTCGGACAAGAGCCGTAAGCAGTTCCCGCTGAGCTACGAGCCGTTCTTCATTACCGGCGACATGGTTCCCGATGGCAAGGGCGGCAAGATCCTGGCGGGTGGCTATTACGACATCAACAATCAGCCGATCATCGACCGCTCGGTGCCGGGCAAGGAACGCCATTTCTTCTCCGACAGCCCGGACGGAACCTCGCTGCTGAAGGTTCCCGGCGCCAAAGTGAAGGGCGTGAAGGGCAATACGGTTTTCGCCGTCGTGCAGTTCGAATACACCACCTGGGATCAGGCCGGGAAGGATGCTTATGGCGCCCTGCCGTCGCCGATCGCCGTGCTGACGCTCGACCAAAACCCGCAGACCGGCAAACTGTCGCTGGTGAAGTATCACAATGTCGATACCTCGAAGGTTCACGGTCTGTGGATCACCTGCGGCGCCAGCCTGTCGCCCTGGGGTACGCATCTGTCGTCGGAAGAATATGAACCCGATGCGTATTTTATCGACAGCGTGAAATATTTTAAGGCGTTCAGCAAGAACACCTTCGGGGATGAAAATAAGGCGAACCCCTATCACTACGGCCATCTGCCGGAAGTGACTGTTCACGCCGACGGCACCGGGTCGATCAAGAAGCACTACAATATGGGCCGCATCTCGCACGAACTCGTGCAGGTGATGCCGGACAATCGCACCGTGCTGATGGGCGACGATGCCACCAACTCCGGCCTGTTCCTGTTCGTTGCCGATAAGGCGAAGGATCTGTCGGCGGGCACGCTCTATGTCGCCAAATACGCGCCGGGCTTCTCGCTCGATACCAATGCGCCGGGCACGAAGATCACCTGGATTAAGCTGGGCCATGCCACCAGCGCTGAAATCGAAGCGATGGCGAACAGCCTGAAGCCGACCGATATTCTGGATGTGAAGAAGGAAGATCCGAACGATGCTTCCTACAAGAAGGTCTGGATCGGCGGCGCGGCCAATTGGATGAAGATTAAGCCGGGTATGGAAAAGGCGGCCGCCTTCCTCGAAACCCACCGCTATGCCTCTTACGTCGGCGGCTCGATGGCCTTCACCAAGATGGAAGGCACGACGGTCAACGCGAAGGATAAGGTCGCTTACTCGGCGCTGCAGAACATCGTCGATTCGATGGTGAAGGGCGGCAAGGGCCATCACGAGGACAGCAATATTACCCTCGAGAAGGCCCTGAACGCCGGCGGCGTCATGGAGCATAAGCTGGGCGGTAATACGACCGACAGCACGGGCGCCAAGATCAACAGCGACTGGGTACCGCAGAGCAGCAAGATGCTGCTGATCGGCGAAGACATTAAGGCCGATGACCTCGGCAACCTGTCGAACCCGAACATCGTCGGCAACCCGGATAATCTGAAGTTCTCGGAAAAGCTGCGCACCCTCTTCATCGGCGAAGACAGCGGCAGCCACGTGAACAACTTCCTCTGGGCCTATAACGTCGATACCAAGGAACTGTCGCGTCTGCTGTCGGTCCCGGCGGGCGGCGAGTCGACCGGTCTGCATGCCGTCGATGAACTCAACGGTTGGACCTACATCATGAGCAACTTCCAGCACGTCGGTGACTGGAGCAAGAGCCTGCACGCCAAAGTGCAAGCCACGCTCGATCCGCTGGTCCGTGCCAACTATAAGGACCGCTACGGCGCCGCCGTCGGTTATCTGACGCTGGCGACCACGGCGATCACGCTGCCGCACGCCTAAGACAAATAGGGGCGGGGGCTTCGGCCCCCATCCTGACCGAACGCCGGGGCCGATGGTCCCGGCGTTTTGGTTACAGCATCGCCGTTTCGAGCCACACCACCCGCCCAAACCCCGCCACAAAATGCAGGCGCGGGGCGACGAGGCGGTAGAGGTGAAAATCGGTGAACTGATAGTACATCTCCGCCTCCGGGTGCGCGGCGAGATAGGCGGCGCGTAGCCCGTCTTTATCGGCTTTCTCTACCGTGCCTTGCAGCGTCACCCGCCCGGCGGCGAGAGCGTCTGGCGCGGTGGCGACTTCCGGCGATTCCAGCAGCAGCGAGGCGCGCGGATCGGCCGCTAAATTCTGCGCGTGCTGTGACAAGGTTGAGAGCAGCAGCAGCGGGGCCAAATCCTCCCCCGCGACGGTCGAAACCAGCGAAGCGTAAGGATCTTTGGCCTCCCCAGACAGGGTTGCCAGCGCACCCCGGCGGGCGCCGAGCAGAATGCGGCGGGCTTCGGCGGTGAGATCCATGGTGATGCTTCCTTTTTTTGCCGTAAACTGATGCGAGACCCAAGCTAGTGTGATCCTCGGGCAACAAGAAGGGCAGAGAATGCCGCAGACCATTGCGTTGATCGACGACGATCAGAACATCCTCACCTCTGTTTCCATGCTGCTGGAAGCGGAAGGCTTTGAGGTGCGGACCTATTCCGACGGCGAAGCGGGGTTGCAGGGCATCCTCGGCAAGCCGCCCGAATTGGCCGTGCTCGACATTAAAATGCCGCGCCTCAATGGGCTTGAGGTGCTGGAGCGGTTGCGCAAGACCAGCACGCTGCCGGTGATCTTCCTCACCTCGAAGGACGACGACGAGGATGAATTGACCGGCCTGTCGCTGGGGGCGGATGATTATATCCGTAAGCCCTTCAGCCAAACCCTGCTGCTCGCCCGTATCCGCGCGGTGCTGCGGCGGCGGGAAGCGGCGGCGGCCAGCGATCCGGCGATGATGGTGCGCGGCAATCTGGCGCTCGATGAAAAGCGCCATCTTTGCACCTGGAAGGGCCTGCCCATCGACCTGACGGTGACGGAATTCTTGATCCTGAAGGCACTGGCCCAGCGCCCCGGCCATGTGAAAAGCCGCGATCAGTTGCTGGATGCCGCCTATGGCGAAAGCGCCTTCGTCGATGACCGCACCATCGACAGCCACATTAAGCGCCTGCGCAAAAAGTTCAAAGCGACCGACGACGATTTTTCCGAAATCGAAACCCTCTATGGCGTCGGATACCGTTTCTCCGCCTGAGCCGCCGCGCGGCGTGGCTCCGGCGCATATCGCGCTCGTCGGCGAGCAGAAAGCCGCCGCCGAGGTGCGCGATGCGCCGGTCAAAAAGCGCCGAATTTCGACGCTGACGGTGCGCATTTTGGCGGTGAACCTGCTGGCGCCGCTGATGCTGTGGGCCGGGCTGCTCTATCTCGACCGCTATCAGGAAGCCCTGGTGCGGGCAGAGATCGAGGCGCTGAGCATGCAAGCGGGGCTGATGGCGGGGGCGATCGGCGAAGGCGCGACAGGGATTACGACGCAGGAACAAATCCGCATCGTCGAATCGGTCGCCCGCCCGATGGTGCGCCGCTTTGCCCTGCAAACCCGCGCCCGCGCCCAGGTGTTCGAACGCGACGGTTCACCGCTGATCGACAGTCAGTTGGTCTTGCACCCCAATGGTATGATCAGCGTCGCGCCCTTACCGGGGGAGCCGGACGGCGTCGGCCCGCTCTTGCTGCGCCTTTATGATTGGGTGTTCAACGCCCTGCCTCGGCGCGATAATTTTCCGCGCTATGATATACGCCCGCTGCGCCGCGCGTCCGATTATCCCGAAGGCGCCAGCGCCCTGCTGGGGGAACCGGCGGCGGCGGCTTATATTAGCGAAAACGGGCACTTCATCTTCACCATCGCCATGCCGATCCAGCGCTATCGCGAAGTGGTGGGCGTGCTGATGCTTTCCCGCGCCTCGACCGAGATCGACGAATCCCTGCGCCGGGTACGCACGGATATTATGATCCTCGGCGGCGCGGTGCTGCTGGTGACGATCCTGATGTCGCTTTATCTCGCCGGAACCATCGGGCGGCCGATCCGGCGGCTGGCGCTGGCGGCGGAACGGGTGCGCCAGGGCCGGTCGAACACCGGTATTCCCGATTTCAGCAAGCGGCGCGATGAGATTGGCGATCTGTCGGTGGCCCTGAAGGCGATGACCGACACGCTGCACCAGCGGCTTGAAGCCATCGAGCGTTTCGCGGCGGACGTGAGCCACGAGATCAAGAACCCGCTCTCCTCCCTCCGCTCCGCCGTCGATGTCGTCGGGCGGATCGAAGACCCTGAGAAACGGGCCAAGCTGCTGAAGATCATTCAACTCGACGTGCAGCGCATCGACCGGCTGATCACCGATATCGCCGCCGCCTCCCGCGTTGATGCCGAACTGGCCCGCGCCGAACCGGTGCCGCTGGATTTCGGGCGGCTGATGGGGGCGCTGGTCGCCGTCTATGAGGAAACCGACCCGGAAGGCGCGGTGCCGATCCGTCTGAGCGTCGCGCGTGGCGGCGGGCTGCTGACGATCCTCGGGATCGAAGACCGGCTGGTGCAGGTCTTCCGCAATCTGATCAATAACGCCCGCAGCTTCAGCCCGGAAAACGGCAGCCTCCGCCTGACCGTGCGCCGCGAAGGCAGCCGGGTGATCGCTACTGTCGAAGACGATGGCCCTGGCATTCCGCCGGGGAAGGAGGAAGCGATTTTCCAGCGCTTTTATTCCGAACGCCCGAAGTCCGAGCATTTCGGCACCCACTCCGGCCTCGGCCTCTCCATCTCTCGCCAGATCATCGAAGCGCACGGCGGAACGCTGAAGGCCAGCAATGCCCATGATTTCGACGGGCGCATCCTGGGGGCGGTCTTCACCGTCACCTTGCCGGTGGCGCGCGGGTTGAAGGGGTAGCTTGCGGGGTTAAGTGCCTCCAAGCAGTGCGCCGTAATCCTGGCCGCCATAGAAAATGCCGATTACCGCGACCGTTTCGTCCATGATCGAATAGGCGATCATCGTTTTCTTCTTAAAATGGGTCATCCGCAAACCGGGGCGAATATCATCGCGTGCGATGCCGCGCTGGGGAAAATGTGCCAGCGTTTCACAAGATCGGATGATTGCTTCCGTATAGGCGGCGGCAATGCTTGGCGCGGCGGCCTCAGCGATGAAGCGGTAAAGGTCGATCAATTGCGCTTCCGCCTCAGGGGCGAAGACGACGCGATAGGTCATTCCGATTTCGCGTGCTCGCGGGTGAGGCGGGTTCGGAGTTCATCGGCTGTCAGGGCGCGGGATGGATCGGCTTTCAGCGCATCATAGGCCGGGCCAATTTGTGCATTCAGCCAAGTTTCGACCGCGCGGTCACGGGCCAGGAGCACCCGCAAGCCATCCCGGATCACTTCACTCTCGGACGCATATTCCCCGGTCCGTACCCTGGCTTTCACCATATCGGCCATCTCATTGGGTAGGGTGATGCTCAGTTGCTGCGTTGTGCGCATCGCGGCGACCTTCCTAAGCAAAGTAGGATTTAATCTTATCTATAAGGAGGCGAGGGAGTCTAGCAACGCGAACTCAAGGGGGGTGGCTGGGCTGTTCCTAAGATTGAACGCCTTATTTCCGCTGCGATTTTCCCCTAGAGAAGGGCAGTGTATGGTTTGAGAACCAGCAACAAGACCCCCGGAGGAGCCGCGCCATGCCCGAATCCCCTGCCCCCCTGCCGGTCGATCCCCATACCGAGGCGTCGCCACCCGCACGGCGGGGAACGGAGGTGCAGCCGCTCGATTTGTCGCCCGAAGCGCCCAGCCTGCATGCCACCTGCATTGCCCTGCACGGGGTTGGCTTGCTGCTGCGCGGGGCGTCAGGCCTCGGTAAATCCGATCTTGCCCTGCGGCTGATCGATGGCGGGGCGACCTTGGTGGCCGATGACCGCACGCTGATTTCAACGGCGATTACAGCAGGCGGAACGATCCTGGTGGCGGCGCCGCCGCCCGCCCTGGCGGGGCTGCTGGAGGTTCGGGGGCTTGGCCTTGTACGCCTGCCGTATCAAAGCCTGTGCCCGGTCCAGATGATCGTCGACGTCCTGCCGCCGGAAGACCGACCGGACCGGCTGCCCGATCCCGATACGGAAACGCTGCTGGGGGTGACCTTGCCGCGCTGGTGCCTGAATGCGCTCGAACCCTCCGCCCCCGCCAAGGTGCGGCTGGCGGTGCGCATTCTGACGGAACGCAGCCCGAAGCTGTTGGCGCCGCCAACCGTATGACGAGCGCTTTTGTGCGGCGGGCGAATAGGCTATCGTCGCGCAAGATGCCGGTTGATAGGGAGCCTGCGAGACCGATGGGGATGTCGTGAGCGGAAAAGAGTCACCAATCCTCGTGGTTTCGGGCATGTCCGGCGCGGGGAAATCCACCGCGCTGCGGGCGTTGGAGGATATCGGCTTCGAGGCCGTCGATAATCTGCCGCTGCCGCTGCTGCCGATGGTGGCCCAGTTGCACGACCGGATCGCCGAACCCTTGGCCATCGGCATCGATATTCGCACGCGCGGCTTTTCGGTCGATGAACTGCTGCTGGCGCTCGATGGTATCGAAACCGAAACCGGCACCCGCCCGCAGTTGGTCTTCCTCGATTGCGACGATGATGCGCTGGTGCGCCGCTTTACCGAAACCCGCCGCCGTCATCCTCTGGCCGCCGACCGGCCTGCCGCCGATGGGATTGCGCTGGAGCGCATGCTGATCGGCCCGTTACGCCAACGCGCTGACGATGTGATCGATACGACGGTGCTGGCCCCCGGTGAGTTTCGGCGGCTGATGCAGGAATTGGTGCAGGTCAAGGACGGGCGTAGCTTGCTGACCGTCACGGTCCTGTCTTTCTCTTTCCGGCAGGGCTTGCCGCGCGAAGCCGATTTGGTCTTCGACGTGCGCTTCCTCAAAAACCCCTATTACGATCTTGCCCTGCGCCCCTTCGACGGGCGGACGCAGGGCGTGGCAGACCATATCCGGCAAGACCCGGATTTTGCGCCCTTCTTCGAGAACCTCAAGAGCTTGCTGAAGCCCCTGTTGCCGCGCTATCAGGACGAGGGCAAAAGCTACCTGACGATTGCCTTCGGCTGCACGGGTGGGAAGCATCGATCGGTGTTCTTGGCTGAACAGACGGCGGCCTGGCTGTCGGCGGAAGGCTGGGATGCCGGCATCCATCACCGCGAATTGAAAGACAATCGGCCCGCGCGGGGGCGCCGCGATACCCCCGCCCAGCCGACGCCCGGCGCCCCGTCATGAGGCCGTCGGTTTCACGTCCCGCCCGTTGCCGCCGTCGGTCGGGCTTTTACAGCGCGGCGCCGCGCAGGGTTCAACGCCAGGGAAGGCACGCATGATCGGTCTGGTTCTCGTTACCCACGGACGCCTTGCGGCAGAGTTTATCGCCGCGCTTGAACATGTCACAGGCCCGCAGCGCAATTGCGTTGCGGTGTGTATTGGGCCTGAGGATGATATGGAACGGCGGCGCCAGGATATTCTCGATTTCGTGGCCCAGGTCGATGAAGGCGATGGGGTTGTGGTGCTGACCGATATGTTCGGCGGCACCCCGTCCAATCTGGCGATTTCGATCATGGACAAGGCGCCGGTGGAGGTGATCGCGGGGGTTAACCTGCCCATGCTGATCAAACTCGCCTCCCTCCGGGAAACAACAAAACTGCCCGACGCGGTCGCGAAGGCGCAGGAAGCGGGACGGAAATATATCGCAGTCGCCTCGCGGCTGCTGGCGGGTGAGGCGTAAGCCATGAGCGTTGATGATCGTCGGTCGGTCCAGGTTCTGATCACCAATAAGCGCGGCTTGCACGCCCGCGCGGCGGCAAAATTCGTTAAGACTGCGGAAATGTTCGATGCCGATGTCTCGGTCTGCCATGCCGACTTGGAAGACGGCGAGACGCCCGAGAATGTCTCGGGCCGCTCGATCATGGGGCTGATGATGCTCGCCGCCTCGCCCGGCACGCGCCTGACGGTCAGCGCGTCGGGGGTGGAGGCCGATGCGGTGCTGGACGCGCTGGCGACGCTGATCGCCGAAAAATTCCATGAAGAATGACCGGACGGACGCGCCGCCACCGGGCAGCGAGCGGGTGTATCAGGGCTTGGGCGTTGCGCCCGGAATTGCCCTTGGCACCGCTTGGGTTTCGGATGATACGGCGCCGTCCACCCCGGAATATCTAATCGAGCCCGAGGCTGTCACTGCCGAACTGCAACGATTGAAAGAAGCGGTGGCTTTTGCTGCCAAGCAATTGCGCAAGTTAAAGGTCAAGGCCCAAGCGCTGCCCCCGGCGGCGGCGGAAGAGCTTGGCTATCTGCTGGATGCGCGTTTGCAGATGCTGGCGGGATCGCGGTTGATCCGCACCGCCGAAAAGCTGATTACCGAGTTACGCCTCAACGCCGAAGCGGCGGTGCGCGCGACCATTGCCGAAATTTCGGACGGGTTTTCCCGGATGAACGACGCCTATCTGGCGGCGCGCGGCGATGATGTGCGCGAGGTTGGCGAACGGCTGATCCGCTGCTTGATGGCGACGCCCTATGTGGCGCTGAAGCATTTGCCGGAAGGCTCGATCCTGATTGCCGCCGATCTGACCCCGGCGGATACGGCGCTGCTCGACCCCAAGCTCGTGCTGGGGTTTGCGACGGAACAGGGCGGCAAGGAAAGCCATACGGCGATCATGGCGCGCTCGCTCGGGGTGCCCGCCATTTTGGGGATTGCCGATCTGGTGACGGTGCTGAAGACCGGCGACCCCATTATCCTCGATGGGCACGCGGGCAAGCTGATCGTTCACCCGACCCCGGAAACCCGCGCCCAGTATGAGGCGGGGGAAGCCGCGCTGAAGCAGGAGCGCAAACGCCTCTCCCGCCTGCGCGATGTGCCGGGGGTAACGCTCGATGGGTTTACCATCGGTCTTAACGTTAACCTCGAACTGCCGCGCGACCTTGACGGGGCGCATACGGTGGGGGCGGAGGGGGTTGGGCTGCTGCGTACCGAATTCCTCTATATGAACCGGGACGCCGCGCCGGACGAGGACGAGCAGTACGAGTTTTTGCGCGCGGTCATCGAGGGGATGGATGGGCGCCCGGTGACTGTGCGCACCATCGATGTTGGCGGCGATAAGCTCGCCCCGGCCCTGCGCGAGCAAATCGGCGAGCCGTTGGAAGAATCGCCCAATCCCGCCTTGGGGGTGCGCGGCGTGCGCCTGTCGCTCGCCCATCCGCGCCTGTTCGATACGCAATTGGCGGCAATCCTGCGCGCGGCGGCGCATGGGCCGATCCGCATTCTGTTGCCGATGATCTCGCAGATCAGCGAAGTGCATGCGGCGCGGGAGGCGGTGGAGCGCGTCTATAAGCGCTTGAAGCGCCGCAAAGTACCGCTGCCCGAAAAACTGCCGCCGCTTGGCGTAATGATCGAAGTGCCGGGCGCGGCGCTGTCGGCGGATGGGCTGGCGGCGGTATCGGATTTCTTCGCCATCGGCACCAATGATCTGACCATGTATACGCTCGCCATCGACCGGGGCGACGAGCGGGTGGCGGCTTTGTACGAACCCCTGCACCCGGCGGTGCTGCGGCTCATTCAGTTCACGGTGGAAGCGGGGCTGCGCTACCGCATTCCGGTATCGATCTGTGGGGAAATCGCGGGCGATCCGCGCTTCACGCCGCTGCTGCTGGGGCTGGGGGTGCGCGAGCTATCGATGTCCGCGCCCAAGCTGCCCAGCGTGAAGGAACGGGTGCGCGCCCTCAGCCTCACCGAAGCCAGCCGCCGCGCCCGCACGATCATGGATCAGGCCGACGCCAAGCGGATTGGCGAGCTGCTGGACGATTTCATCGCCAACCTCGGCAGCCATTCGGTTTAAAGGCTAAGCAGGGGAACCCCGTAAAATCTCTGCTTGTTTTTTCGGCAATCGGGCTGCCTTGTGGCAGGACGATCAGCCGAAGGAAACGAGAACGATCATGTTGGGGGAAGCGTCGGCGCTACTGGCGTCGCTATCCTGGACCGTGGGGCCGCTTATCGCCACCCCGGCGATCAAGGAAATCGGGTCGGTGGCCTTCAGCCGCAGCCGCATGGTGGTTTTCGTCGTGCTGCTCGGCACGGCATCGGCGCTGTTCGCCGATTGGAGCCGCCTGACCTGGGACGCCACCTTCTGGGCCGTGCTCTCCGGCATCATTGGCCTGTCCTTGGGCGATGTCGCGCTATTTCAATGCTATAAGATGATCGGCCCGCGCCTCGGTAGCCTGATCTATATGAGCGCGGCACCCTTCACCATCGTGCTTGGCTGGGCCTTTCTGGGGGAAGCCCTACCGTTGCAGGCGCTGGCGGGCGGGGCCTTGGCCCTCGGCGGTATCGCCATTGCCGTGTCGCGCAAGGAGAAAGAGGCGGCGAGCCTTGCCCCCGAACCGGGGGCGCTGGTGCGCGGCATTCTGTTCGGGCTGCTCGGCGGTTTGGGGCAGGCGGGCGGCTCGCTGTTGCAGAAACCGGCGCTGCTGGCGGGGGTTGATCCAATCCTGGTGGCCTTTCTGCGCGCGGTGGGGTCGCTCGGGCTGTTTCTGCTGATCACCAAGCCGACCGCCTTCAAGCAACCGTTGCGCCTGTGGAAGCGGATCGGGTTGGCAGGGACGGTTTCCGCCTCCGGCGTCTTCTTCGTCTCCTTCGCCATTGCCCATACGGAAACCGGGCTTGCGGCGATCCTCAGCGCGCTGCCGCCGATTATGATGTTGCCGGTGCTGCGCATCTTCTTCGGCGTGCGGTTAAGCTGGGTATCGTGGGCGGCCACCGTGCTGGCGCTGGCCGGGGTGGTGCTGATCCTCACCCGCTAGTTTGCAGCGGGACGGAAAACGCCGTACCCTCGGCCTATGCTTGAGATCACTCTGTTGCCCGCACGCAGCGACAATTACATTTTCCTGGGGCATGACCCTGCCACGGGCTTCCGCTTCGTCGTCGATCCTGCCGATGCCGAACCGGTATGGGCGGCGCTTGCCGGGCAGAGGCTCGACGCGATCCTCAACACCCATCACCACGGCGATCATGTCGGCGGCAATCTGGCGTTGAAGGACGCGACCGGCTGCACGATCATCGGTCCCGCCGCCGACCGCGACCGCATCCCCGGCATTGACCGGGCGGTGGCCGATGGCGATACGGTAATGCTCGGCAGCCTTGCGGCCCAGGTGATGGACGTGCCCGGCCATACGCGCGGCCATATCGCCTATTACGCCGCCGCCGCGCAGGCGCTGTTTTGCGGCGATACGATGTTCGCGCTCGGCTGCGGGAGGTTGTTCGAAGGCACGCCCGCGCAAATGTGGGCGGCGCTGACGCGGTTTCGCGCCTTGCCGGACGCAACGCGCGTCTATTGCGCCCATGAATATACGGAAAGCAACCTGCGCTTCGCGGAACACCTGCTGCCCGGCGACCCGGCCCTGGCGGCCTATGGGGCAGAGATTCGCGCCAAGCGCGCGCATGGGCTGCCGACCGTTCCGGCGCTGATCGGGGTGGAGCGGGCGGCAAGCCCCTTCTTGCGCGCCGATGAAGCGGGGATGGCGGCGCGGCTCGGTCTGCCCCCCGGCAGCGATGCCGTCACAATTTTTGCAGAAATCCGCAGTCGCAAGGACCGGTTTTAGGCGCTATCGTCCGCCGCAACCCCACGGGAGACCCCAGAGCGATGCTTCAACTCCGCTATTCGCCGACCTCGCCCTATGTGCGCAAAGTCCTGGCGATCATCCACGAAACCGGCTTGCAGGACGAAGTGTCGCTGATCGCGACCAACCCGCATCAGGAAGAATCGCTGCGCGCGCAAAACCCGCTGTGCAAAGTGCCCACCCTCGTGCTGGAGGACGGAACGCCGCTGTTCGATAGCCCGGTGATCGCCGAATACTTGCTGGCGCTCGCCAGCAATTCCGACCTGTTGCCGCTCGGCGGCCCGGCCCGCTGGGGCGTGTTGCAGTTGCAGGCGCTGGGGGATGGCATCAGTGACGCGGCGGTGGCAATCCGCATGGAAAGCCTGCGCCCCGAGGGTGAGAAGTCGCCCGGTTTCATCAAACGTCAGGAGGCTGCAATCATCGCCGCGCTCGATTGGCTGGAAGGCCAATCCCGGCAGTTGGAGCCGATTACCCTCGGTAGCCTCAGCATCGCTTGCGCCCTGGGTTACCTTGATTTCCGCTTGGCCGATCTTGGTTGGCGCAGCGGGCGCCCGCGCCTTGCCGCCTGGTATGCGGCCATCGAAACCCGCCCGTCGTTGGTCGAGACAAAACCGGCGTAAGCAGCGGGGGGGGGAACCCTGCCCCCCCCCCCCCC